>JAOTRX010000003.1:300000-554264 GCA_030247675.1 Desulforhopalus sp.
AAAAGCTGCGAGGCAAGGGCGGGCGATTTCTCCTTCAGCGCCTCCTGCAGTTCCGTCCTTTTAATCAGTGTCATGATGGGTATCTCGTCAGTATTTCAGGCAGATGCCGAAAAGTTCAGCCGGGCAAGGGCCGGTGCGGAGCTGCCACATAAGGGCATACTATAGGACTTTTTGCCGGGAAGGGAAAGGGCGGAGTCAGGTACCCTCGTTTGGCGGCCAGGCGTACCGAAATCCTCTGGAATCAGGCTTAGTCATCGTTTTGCCGGCGGAAAAGGCAGGAACAGGCAACGACCGGTAGGGTACCGTGTCATGGAATTCTCTTGCGGTATGGCGAGTGGTGGCGGTATCCTTGGCCGGTCTTGAAAATGTCCTTTCATTTTGATGCGGGGAGGGCGAGTGTTGTGGCCGGTGCCACAGAAAAGAGGATCCATTCTTGCCGGGAGTACAATGAAATCCATGAGAAGGCCCACCGTTGTCGCTGGTATCGTCAGCCCCTGCCGGCCAGTGCCGCTCGCCATTGTTCGGCCGGAATATGCCTATACCGGTGTTCCGGCACCCTACAGGCTTTCCTGTATCAAGCGATCAGCCGAGGAGATAGAGCGGATGCGCAAGGCCGGCAAGGTGGCACGGCAGGTGCTGGATACGGTGCTTGCCGCAGTCCGTCCGGGAATTTCCACCGACGAACTGGACGGCATCGCCCATCAGTGCGCCATCGACCATGATGCCTACCCAAGCCCCCTCAATTATATCGGCTTTCCCAAATCGATGTGCACCTCGGTAAACGAGGTGGTGGTCCACGGTATTCCCGACAGCCGGGTCCTGGTGGCGGGGGACATTGTCAACTGCGATGTCACCGTCTTCGCCCATGGCATGCACGCCGATTGTTCCGAGACGGTCTTTGCCGGTGCGGTCGACGCCTTGGGGAAAAAGCTGGTGCAGGTGACCTGGGAGTGTCTGCTGCTGGCGATAGATCAGGTCCGGTCGGGGCAATATTTCAACGCCATCGGCCGGGTTATCGAGGACCACGCCCGGCGAAACGGTTTCAGCGTCGTCCGCGAGTTTACCGGCCACGGTATTGGCGAAAACTTTCATATGGCCCCCTATGTCGCCCACTTCTATGAGCCGGAAAACACCATGCGCATGAAGGAAGGCATGACCTTCACCATCGAACCGATGCTTAATTTCGGTACCGCCGAATGCCATGTCTGGCCCGACACCTGGACGGCAGTCACCGCCGATCTGGCGCGCAGCGCCCAGTTCGAGCACACCCTCTTGGTAACCAAAGACGGCGTTGAAATTCTCACCGGCGGCCGCGAACCCTGGTTTTTGAAAAAACAATAATTCGCTCCACTGCTGTCCTGTTTTGGACAGCAGTGATGCAAATCCACAAATACCGGGAGACATACGTGCACCGAAAAAAATCCCAGGCCGGGAATGTAGAGTTTATCTGCCTTATGGCGGTGTTGATGTCCCTGGTGGCCTTAGCCATTGATGCGGTGCTGCCGGCTTTGACAAAGATCGGCGAGAGCCTGGGGGCGGAGAGTGCCAACAGCACCCAGCTCATTATCTCGGTCTTTTTTATCGGTATGTCTTTCGGTCAAATGATCTACGGTCCGATCTCCGATTCCTTTGGCCGCAAGAAAGCCTTGTATCTTGGTATGTTCATCTTTCTGCTCGGCAGTATCGTTTCTCTTGTTGCGACAACTTTTACCGCCATGCTGATCGGCAGGGCCTGCCAGGGCTTCGGCATTTCTTCCTGCCGGGTTATCGCCCTTGCCATGATCCGCGATAAATTTGAAGGTCGGGAAATGGCCCGGATCATGTCGCTGATCATGGCGTTCTTCATAATGGTGCCGGCCATTGCCCCCTCCCTGGGGCAACTCGTCCTTTTTTATGCCGACTGGCGGTCAATATTTTTGATGGTGGTGATTGTCGCTGTCGTTGGTTTTTTGGGGCTGTTTTTTCGGCAACCGGAGACCCTGCCCATAGAAAAGCGCCGGCCCTTCCGACCGGCGACCATTGCCGCCGGGATTGTTGAGACCTTGAAACATCCGTCGTCGCGATCCTATACCCTGGCCTCCGGGATGATCTTCGGAGCCTTTCTCAGCTATCTCAGCTCGGCGCCCCAGATTCTTCAGGTTCAGTATGGCCTGGGCGATGCATTTTCTTTATATTTCGGTGGATTGGCGATGGCACTCGGCGTTTCATCGTTTTTCACTTCAAAGCTGGTTATGCGATTCGGCATGGAAAAACTGAGTTTTTTCGCATTAATACTTCTTTCTCTGATTTCCGCGCTGTTTTCATTGTATGCATGGACTGTCGCCGGGCATCCGCCGCTTATCTCTTTCATGGCCTATCTGACTTTGGCGTTCTTGTGTTTCGGCGTGCTCTTCGGAGGATTTAATACCCTTGCCGTGCAGCCTTTGGGGCATATTGCCGGTGTTGCAACCTCGGTCATCAGTTCCGTGCAGACCCTACTGTCGGTGGCTGTCGGCGGGGTGATCGGGCAATGCTACAACGGCACGGTACTGCCCCTCGTCCTGGGATTTTTCCTGTGCGGGCTTACCTCGCTTGGTATCGTGATCTATGTGCGGAGATTTGTGGCAGGGGGCAGGCCGTAGGTAGGTCTGTTACCAAATTTATTGGGGTCGGAGTAAATTTATTCTTCCTTTCGCCACCCAACAGGCCGGCCACGTTTCTTTGCCGTCACCCGCCTGCCGGTTAAGGTCTCGATGTCCTCTTTGAATCGATCGTTGCCAAAAGCGAGGCCCTTGTTGACGTTTGTCCGTATTTCATGGAGCAAATCGCCTTCAAGACGTCGATCAAACAGGGCACGATAATTTTTTCTCCGCTCCTTAGCGGTGACACCCAGCGCCAGGTAAACCGGATGGGGCGTGCATAATCCGGAGCTAAGTCCCAATGCATTGACTTGATAGCTCGACCAGGGATAATCGGCGGGAGCCGCAACCATATCGGCTCTGACCGGATTGAACTCTATGTATCTGTACACTTCCAGCAGGTAGAGTTCTTCCTGGATCACACAGGATTTATAGCGGCCTTCCCACAGTGTCCCGGTTCGCTGATACTCGTGGTTGAAATAGCGCACATAGTGCCGTCCCAGCGACTGCATCATCCGGCTCAGTGCACCTTCCCGCCGAGGGGTGCATAACAGATGGACATGGTTGGACATCAATACCCAGGCGTGGATATCTACCATGCATTTTTTCGCATACTCGCTGAGCCATCCGCGATACGCCTCATAATCTTCCTCCGCCGCAAAGCAAAGCTGCCGATTATTACCGCGCTGGATGATATGAACCGGGACATTGGTCGGGGTGATTCTTGGTGGTCGGGCCATGGTGATCACCTGGTTGAGTGGGGGCTGTTGTTTGTTTGCAATAGTTTATACGGTTGGGTGGCGGATGACAATATTTAAATTTACTCTGACCCCGATATGCTTATTGCCTCAGTATTGAATGATATGAACCAGGACATCGATGGGGGTGATTTATGGTTGCCGGCTAATGGTGATTGCCGGAACGAGAGGGTTCTGTTGTTTTTTGCGACAACTTATATGGTTGTGTGGCGCATGACCATGTTTAAATTCACTCTGACCCCAGTAAGCGTTGAAAGTCGGTGAATTCAGATTCCAAGTGCACCACCTGAAACAGAGTTGAACACCTCATACGGAGTGCGATAGTTGAGGCACTTTCGTGGTCTATGATTGAGCATTTTTACCACCTTTGCAAGCTTGAAGTCAGATACTTTCAGAAAGTCAGTCCCTTTTGGGAAAAATCGTCTCAGCAAACCGTTGGTGTTTTCATTGGTTCCCCTTTCCCAACTTGCATACGGCTTGGCAAAATAAACCTGCATTGACAACTTGTCTTCCAGTTCACTGAACTTGGCATTTTCACTGCCATTATCCAGCGTGAGGGTTTTGCAATACTCTCTCGGTATATCATGAAAAAGAAGGAGACTTGCATCATTGAATGAAGACGCGGTGCCATCTTTTACCTTACAGGCGAGGAGGTATCGTGATCTGCGTTCAACATGGGTAACCAGTCGGCCTCGATGACGATAACCAACCATCGTGTCACCTTCCCAATCCCCGTATCGGGAGCGTTTTGCGACCACCTCAGGTCGAAGCGATATGTCTACCCGGTTGGGAATGAGGCCTCTCAATGATCCGTAACCCCTTTGTTTCTTGCGCTTTCTGTGTCTACGTATCAGGTAGCAAAAAAGGCTGCCGCCATGTACAGCGTCTTGGTATATCCACTGATAGATTGTTTCGTGGCTGATCCGCATCTTCTTTTTACGGTGTGGAAAGTCACGCTGAATTCTTTGCGAAATGATTTCAGGAGACCAGCCAAACTGAAGTCTCTCAATAACATATCGGTAGAGTTGTTTATTGGTTTTGCGCCGCATGTGCCGGGGAATTGATTTCCTCTTATGCGCATATGAGTGTGCGGCTCTATCGCAGTAGCAGCCGAATACCCGCTTGTTGCGTTTTATTTCTCTGGCGATGGTGGTGTGAGAACGGTTCAATCTTCGGCCTATTTCTCTCAAAGACAGACCTAATTGCAACAAATAGAAGAGACATATTCTCTCCCTTTGGATAAGATGAGTATAGGACATCGTTGGCTCCTGTTATTTGAAGTTGTCGCAAACCTCAACATACCAGACTTGCTAACGATGTCCTAACTCAGCATGTGTTGGTGCACTTTGATGTTGAATTCACTGTCTAAACCAGTAATGGTAGATTTTCGCAGCCTAAAAATTTATGTATACTCATGGTAACCCGCTTATGGGAAAACAACAACCAACGTTATCTAACCCACTGATATGAATTACATCATTAGGCGATTTCCAACTCTCTTGGCTATATGCTTATTATCTGCCGGAAGTGCAATGGCAGAAGATGTTGCAAACCCTTGGTCCGTTTCTGTCGGTGTCGGAATCCGTAACCTTGAAGCGAATTTCAAGTCCACCGCACCAACGATACTAGATTGGAGCAGCCTTATTCCTCGAAGAAGCAACGACGGGGAGATCGGATTTTACCAAGGGAATGAAGAAGTCGTCCGTTATGGTAATGGTGCCGTAGGAATGTTTGATTTTAGGGACGGTACCTGTACCTTTTTCGCTGACAGCCCATCCCAACTCGGCACAAATCCTAACTCAGTGAGCAACCGGAGGGATCCTGTCAGGACCATTTCATTCCGCTCTGATATATACAGCTATGCTGCAGATGTTTCACAACCTGGTGTGAACGCGTCAGATGACGAAACGAGTGCTTATCCATATATAGCAATTCGCTACAAGGGTCCGGGAATTCTCGGTGGAAACATTGGGTTGTTTAGCCAATACTCCTTTGCCCAGGGCGATTTTTCTTCTGGAAACAGAATATCCGCGCTAGCAAATATCCAAAAGACTCACGAGCAGTACAAAATCACCTATGACATTGATGAGTACTATGTTTGGTTCAGAGACATCGCAGCAAATATCCCGCTAGCCGATCCTGCTATGGGACTTGATGGTGTTGTTTGGGACTCAAATTATCATAATCAATACAGAGGGGAAGGCTCAAAAGGGCCGCGAAGATCCAAGTTAACAGATACAGAAAATGTTGCGGCCTTTGCCGCAATCACTCGTAGTACAGCCAGTGTTGATTTGCATGAACTGGCCTTGGCGCCCGAATGGCGGCAACAGAGAGATAGTTATTCATGGGGAGTGATTTTGGGACCAACTCTTAATGTTATTGATGCTGACATCAATAGCATGACCCAGTGGATCAACCACAATACCGGTCACGCGGTTGCTTCGGTTCGACAAAACTCAAAATCCGACCAGGAAGTGAAAATTGGCGTTATTCTCAGCTTTTCTTTTTCCTATAATATTGATGCAGCAGGCCGTTACTTTATTGAAGCAATGGGAGGTTACCATTGGTTGGATGATGTCGCTGTTGGTAGTAGTGAAGACAAGGTGTCCATCGATGCGAGCTCCGCTGATGTTTCTCTTGGTTTAGGGGTAAGATTTTAGCGGACAAAGCCACTCTCTCACAAGATCTTGCAAGTAAAAATCTCCTAGTTAGAATCAGAATAACGTTACATGTTGAGGTTTAAAATTACTCTGACCCCAATTAGACTGGGAATTGTGGGTATCTACATGATTTTAATCATATCATTTCATCTGCAATGCTAAATAGGCTTCCCCCATGAGTTGTGATATCGGCATTTTCTGCGGGCATATTTTTTCAGCTTCTGAATAATCGGCGCCAGGTATCTTGTTGCGAATCTCTAGGGGAATCTGCTCAAACCTTTTCGATATGAATGCCTGTATCATCTTCCCGTACCCTCTTGAATACATGAGCATTTCCATAATATTGAAGATGGGAATCCTTTCGGCATTCGCCGCATCGCAGAGACCGCATCGTCTACAGAAATACTGTCCCGTACTTTCAGCGTAGTCAGCTAATACCTTCCTAATTTCCGCGGCAAGTGGGCGCTCGTCCATCGCCGCTGCGGCATTTGATTGTAATATTCTTGAGTCGGACATAAGGGAGCAGACAGAGGTGAGATTGGTGTTCTGCCAGATCGATTGCAATTTCGCCTGCTCAAAGGACATGCCGTGAACAGCAAGAATGGTATGCGAATTCTCTTCATTGAGCGGAAGCTTTTGCAATTCTTCATTCTGCTGAACAGTCAGCCCCATGGACTTGACGGCAAATATCCCGATACCCTTTTCGTGACATTTGGATAAGGCATCCTCCAAGCTGTTGATGCTCTGCAACCGGTAATTATAGGCAGTTTGGACCCCGTCTATCCAGCCAAGATCGGCAGCACTGCTCAAACAGATGTCCATGTTTTTATGGGTGCAGAATCCAAAAAAGCGAATCTTCTTTTCCTTTTTGACCTTTTCAACCCATTTCCGTACATCGTCAGTGAGCACCTTGATACTATCCACCGGATGGATAGCCAAAAAATCTATATACGTGGTTCCGTTCTCTTGGAGCGCCTTGTCCAGTTGTTCCTGCATGACGGCCGGATCGGTTGAATAAACCTTCCCAGTTAAAAAGATAGTGTCCCGTATTTCCGGATGTTTTTTAAAATATTCACAATACACATTGCCGCTGATAAAGGAGACGATCTCCCAGCAGTCTATGCCATACTTCAGGGCTTCATCCAGTAAGGCCTGGCTGTCAGGGCCTGTAAAAGATCCGCCGCCAAGACAGAGTTTGGATATCTTGACGCCGCTATCTCCGAAGGTTCGTTTAGGAACAATAGTGTCGGTGCTGTATATCTTCATCACGTAAGGTTCCTTTCGTTAAATAAGGAATATATTGTAATATTATGATGTTATATGTGTAGTGACACTTTTTTGTGCATTTTCAAGTACTTCCACCTATCGCAGCATAGCGGTGTGCAGGGGGCAAAGTGAAACAGTTAATGCAGTCCGACAATCTCCGTATCGCGTAGCGCCCAGCGACCGAGAGGGGAGGGAGGTTGAGTGTCGAACTAGGCTTCACCAAAGCTTCCACCATGGCCTTCCTTTCGACTTATGCACAGCTTGAGTGCCAGACTCTTGAAATTGCCGCAATCGGTCATCAAGCAAGGCGCAGAGTTTTGGGAACTCTACGCTGCTTTCTGGTCCAAGGACTGCGCTTGGAACTTCGTCCGATACTTCTTTAAGATACCGGTTGTAGTACCATTTTGTGAATGCGTTACCTTTTTCATTCAAGTTCCACTCGCCAAACTTCCAGTCGAGATGCTTTTCAAAATACTCACCCGCCGACAATCGTCCATCTCGGACGGCAGCCAGCGCATCAGCGTCCGACCTCAGAAGATCTTCGGATAGGAAGTCCCTTTCAATGCACCACTTGAGATAGACCGCGATGTGCGTGCCGGCATACTGTTCGTCGAGGTTCAACTCGGCACAGCTATCGGTGTGCCAGTAGCCTTGGTCGTATGACATGGTTGCGTGTCCTAACACGAAAATAACCGGTTTATCCGGTGGTTTTTCAAGTTGGAATTATGAGGCATGTCTCAGCAATTCCGAAATGTAAACAAGTCATGCCTGCCCCCGATCTTTCGACGCCACTGAAGGGAGCGAGGTTGACCGCAGGGTTGGGGGTCATTTCCAGAATCTCCACCAAGGCTTGGAATCGGCAGACGAGGAGATCGTGCGGAGAACTTCGAAGCCTTGGTAGTTGATGCCAGGAATGTCTTCATCGTGTTTGAAACCGATAATTTCTTTGGCCGCGTTTAGTGGGATGTCGAAGTAGTGGTCAACGCCAGCCTTTTCGCCACCGTCCGCTTCTTGTGCTTCTTTGTGCTCCACTGCCATCTCTTCAAACCCGCGCGGCAGGATGCCGGAAGTTTTTAAGTGAATGGGGCTATTTTCACCGACATGTTCCGCACGCCATACCTGATTGCCACCGGCCCAATACTCGGCGGAGCTGAACATCACATGCTCCTCGATTGAGCAAGCAACTACGGGAAAGTACTCAGACAATGGCCCCAGAATTTTTGCTTGCAGGAAGCGGCTGTCGCATCCACGCGCAACGATGAGGAACCAATTTGTGGGGAGCGCATAGCCCGATAGAGGTTCCCTCGCGTATTCGCATGATTGACCAGTGCTGACGTAACCAAGCTGCTGGAGAGCCTCGATCGCGTCGGAGGTTTGAACTGCAAGTAAGGATAACGAGTAGCCCATGTTATGACTCCCAAAGTTAACAGAAATAACCAGCTTGGCTGGTTCATTTTATTGTTGGAAATGCAGTGGGTGTCCTTTGAATTACCCGAAATGTAAACAAGTCAAGCCTGACCTCAATCTTTGCCTGTGGTTACAGGCCAACAACCCTGTTCCAATCCGCTATATACATGTACATTCGTTGAAATTCGCTAGGCAATAACATTCTATTATGGGCAATGAAATTACGCGATTTTTCAAGCTCATCCATTCTCTGCTTAAGCCAGTGCTGGGAAGGAATGATAGATTCGAAGTGCTCCCACTTGTTTAAAATTATCTGAGCAAGATGTCCGAAATCTAAAAATCCGAGAAGATCTGTTTTTTCGCCTTCTAACCATGAGTCTTGATGGGCTGTTTGCTGCCGACTTTCAGCGTGTTGTTTTACTTTTTGTGGCAATTTTTCAAACCAATTTACACCTTCGTTTTCAGATAAAGTTTGTCTTATAAACTCACGCACATGATTCTCGAAAGAGAATAGAACAGCATAAAGCCTCGCCATTTCAAGAGCGTTGTTTCTTAAGTTAACCGGGAATGCTGCCAACGCTTCTGCCAAAAGACGCTCTTCCGTTTCGGTTTGATCTGCCCCAATCTTGATTCCTGCTTTTTGAAAAACAGATGCTTCAGCTTCAAACAAAAGCCCCCTAAACATGAAGTCTCTTAGTTCCTTGTACATCAAAATAGATGCTCCTTCAGTGACTTGAATATTGCGTTATAAACTTCAATATCCTTTGTTGCAGGCAAATGTATTTGAATATTGTAATGCAACCCAGGTGTTTTAATGTGAACCGGTGGTGCACTTGCAGGAGCCTCGGTTACCACACTCGATGGTTCTTGAGTTTCTGTTGACTCAGAGATTTTCTTTGCAGAAAATTTTACCTTTAAATCTGCCAAATCCAGAAGAGCAAAAAATGTGCGCCTCATATTCAAAGCAACATTATCACTTGCGTTGTGATAGCTCTTAAACTTTCCTTCAATGGCAGATTGATCTGCTGATGTCGGATGTTCTTTTATTAGAAAAATATCTGCATATGCTTCCTTTAATGCTTCACCCATAATTCGCTTGGATTGAGAATGATCGCGGTAGTCTTTGTAACGCGCAGTGGGTTTGCCGTCTGGCGTTAAAAATCCAAGAGCCTTTAGCAATGGTATATATGCCCTCTGTTTATTCGACTTAAAACCTAGGTCAATTAAGAATTGATGTGTGAACTGAGGCGGAGCCTGCCCATCTCTCAGCTTGCTAAAAAACTCGCCAAGCTTACCATAAGCTTCTGTATATGCATTTGATAAGGCCAATTTTGTCTACTTTCTTAATTCACATAACAAGTGGTTATACGAACCAAAATCGTGTTTTCATCATTTTGTGGTGATATACGCACCACATGATAGCTTGTCCTGTAATCGCAACTTATCAGCAAATGCTGTCATTTTAATCCGTTCTTTTCACGACCAAATATCCCCGCAATCACAGCACTGCTGGTAACTCCGGGGAACCTTCTTGATTTCCTCTACCTCAGCCCCGCCATAATCTTCTCTAGTGCCGCATTCCCCGGGCAAAGATCCGCCTCCGTCAGGGTATTCAGCGGCCGCAGCGTTGAATTGAGGATTTCATGGGTGTCCATGATGTCCTGGTTAACGTAGAGCAGGCCGGTGAGCAGGCGTCCTTTGGCCTTATGCTCCTCAAGATTATCGACCGCCTTGCGTCTGTTGGTGACATCGAGGCCGGCGTCGCCTTTATGGAGATGGAGGACGCTGCCGTCGTGCATGAGCACCTCCTGGCTGGTGCCCTCGGCGTACTGGGTGAGGATTTCCTGTTGCAGCGGCACGAAGTCAAAGGTTCCCGTCGATTCGATATGCTCGCGGACGTATTCGTAGCTCTTGGTCGAGGTGGCGGTGTTGTTAAAGGTCACGCAGGGCGAGATGACATCGATAAAGGCCAGACCACTGTGGGCGAAGGCGCCCTTGATCAGCGGCACCAGCTGCTGCTTGTCGCCGGAGAAGCCGCGGGCGACGTAGGAGGCGCCAAGCTCAATGGCCAGCTCGCAGAGGTCGATGGCCGAGTAGGGGTTGGGGGCGCCTTTTTTGCTCGCCGAGCCGCGGTCGGCGGTGGCTGAGTCCTGGCCCTTGGTAAGACCGTAGCAGCCGTTATTCATGCAGATATAGTTGAGGTTCAGGTTGCGCCTGAGGGCGTGGGCAAACTGGCCCATGCCGATGGAGGCGGTGTCGCCGTCGCCGGAGATGCCGATGTACAGCAGGTCGCGGTTGGCCATGTTGGCTCCGGTGGCAATCGACGGCATGCGGCCGTGCACCGAATTAAAGCCGTGCGACCGGCCGAGGAAATAAGCCGGGGTCTTCGACGAGCAGCCGATGCCGGACAGCTTGGCGACCCGGTGCGGTTCGATGGCCATTTCAAAACAGGCCTGGATGATGGCGTTGGTGGCCGAGTCGTGGCCGCAGCCGGCGCACAGGGTGGAAGCGGCTCCTTCGTAATCCTTGCGGGTGTAGCCCGCGGAATTCTGGGCGGCCTTGGGGTGGCGGAAAATCGGGCGCTCGGTGCTCATGCTTTACCTCCATCTTTGCTGACGGGTTCCTGTTGTTGGCTAAGAAGGGACTGAATTTGTCCGGCGATGCAGCTGGCGGTGATCGGCAGGCCGTCAAAATTCAAGACCGACAGCAGTTTCTGCGGCGTGAAATCGCCCTCGCTGATCAAGAGGGTGCGCAGCTGGCCGTCGCGGTTCTGTTCGATGACGAAAACCTGCTCGTGACCATGGATGAAGGCAAGTACCTCATCAGTCAGAGGAAAGGCGCGCAGCCTGAGGGAGTTGATCGCTATGCCCTGGTCGCCGAGGCTGTGGATTGCCTCGTAGGCGGCGTCGGTGGTGGTGCCGAAAAAGATGGCGCCGAGGCGGCTTTCCGGGTGGCGCGTCCGGATCCGCGGGCCTGGCACCAAACCGCGGGCGGTCTGCCATTTAACGAGCAGGCGCTCCATGTTCGCCTGATAGATCGGGCTTTCTTCGGTATAGCCCGAATACTCGTTGTGCGAGGTGCCGCGGGTGAAGTAGGCGCCCTTGGTGGGGTGGGCTCCGGGATAGGTGCGGTAGCAGATGCCGTCACCGTCGACATCAAGGTAGCGGCCCCATTTTTCCTGGCGGGCGTCGAGGTCTTCGGCGGTCAGCACCTTGCCGCGGTCATAGCGGCGGGCATCGTCCCAATGCAAGGGCGGGCTGATGTGGTCGTTCATCCCCAGGTCAAGGTCGCTCATGACGATCACCGGGGTCTGCAGCCGCTCGGCGAGATCGAAGGCGTCCGCCGCGAAATCAAAGCATTCCTTTGGGTTACAGGGGAAGAGCAGGACGTGCTTGGTGTCGCCGTGCGAGGCGTAGGCAGAGGCAAGAAGGTCCGACTGCTGGGTGCGGGTGGGCATGCCAGTGCTCGGGCCGGTGCGCTGCACATCGCAGATTACCGCCGGGATCTCGGCAAAGTAGGCAAGGCCGAGCAGCTCGGCCATCAGCGAAATGCCCGGCCCAGAGGTGGCGGTAAAGGCCCGCGCGCCGTTCCATGAGGCGCCGATAACGATGCCAAGGGCGGCCAGTTCGTCTTCCGCCTGGAGGATCGCCACCTTGCGTCTGCCGGTGTCGGCCTCCATCCGGAACATCTTGGTGTACTTTTCAAAGGCCTCGACGACGGAGGTGGAAGGGGTGATCGGGTACCAGCCGGCAACCGTCGCCCCGGCATAGACGGCGCCGAGGCCAAAGGCCGAATTGCCGTCCATGAGGATGGAGTCGCCCAGCCGGTCGGTCTTCTGCACGCGCAGCTTGCAGACCTCCGGGTGATGTTCGCGGGCGTAGGCATGGCCGATCTCCAGGGCCTTGATGTTCGGCTCGGCAAGCTTCGGGTTCTTTTTATACTGCTGCTGCACGGCGTCGGTGAGGACGGTGAAATCGAGGTCGATCAGGTAGGCAAGCGAACCGACGTAGATGATGTTTTTCAGCAGCTGCCGCAGTTTCGGGTTCTGGAAGGCGGTGTTGCAGAGATCGGTGAGCGGGATGGGGATAAGGGTGATGTCGGTGCGGTCAAAGTCGGCGGAAAGTTCCCGGGTCGAGTCGTAGAGGAAATAGCCGCCGGCGGCGAGTTCCCGGTAGTCGCGGACGAGGGTCTGGCCGTTGACGGCGACGACGAAATCAAAGCCGCCCCGTCTGGCAAGATAGCCCTTGTCGCTCACCCGCACCTCATACCAGGTCGGCAAGCCTTGGATATTTGATGGAAAGATGTTTTTCGGGCTGACCGGAACGCCGAGCCGGAAGATGGCCTTGGCAAAGAGGTTGTTGGCGCTTGCAGAACCCGAGCCGTTGACGTTGGCAAAGCGGACGACGAAGTCGTTGGTGCGTTCGATTTTCATTTCTTCCCTGCCAGTGGAGAATTATAGGTGAATTTCATCATTTCCCAGGACGCGGTCGGGCAGCGCTCGGCGCAGAGGCCGCAGTGCAGACAGACATTTTCGTCCTTGACCATGACCCGGCCGGTGGGCAGGATCTGGGAGACATACAGCGCCTGCGTGGTGTTGTCGGCCGGGACGAGGAGCCTTGTGCGCAGTTCCTCTTCCTCGCCGTTGTCGATGAAGGTGATACAGGATTCCGGGCAGACATCGACGCAGGAATCGCATTCGATGCAGGTGGAGAATTCAAATACCGTCTGCACGTCGCAATTCAGGCAGCGTGAGGCCTCGTGGTGGCCGGTCTGCTTACTGAAGCCGAGTTCGACCTCAAGCAGCCGGTCGCGCAGCGATTTGGCCCGGTCGACGGTCGGCACCGCATGGCGGCGGTCCGCCGAGACCCGGCTGTCGTAGAGCCAGTCCTGCAGACCCATCTTCTGGCTGACTAAGTTTACCGTCGGCCCCGGTCGGTCGTGGAGGTCCTTGCCCTGGCAGAACAGGTCGATGGAGATCGCCGCCTGGTGGCCGTGGGCGACGGCGCTGATGACGTTTTTCGGCCCAAAGGCGGCGTCGCCGCCGAAGAAGATATGCGGTATGGATGATTGGTGGGTTGCCGGGTCGAGTTCCGGCAGGCTCTGGGCGGTCATTTTGATCCCCAGTTCGTCTTCAATGAAGGGGAAGGCGTTGGTCTGGCCGACCGCCAGGAGTACCTGGTCGCAGGCCATGAAGACCGGCGGTTGGCCATCCGGTACCAGGCGGGTCGTGCCGTCTTTCGCCACCTTGGCCATCATCTGCTGAAAATGCATGCCGGCCAGCTTGCCGTCCCGGATGACAAACTCCAGGGGGGCATGGTTGTCGACAATGGCGATGCCTTCCTCCATGGCGTCCTCAACCTCCCAGGGCGAGGCCTTCATCTCCGCCTTCGGGCTGCGCACCACGACGGTCACCTCGTCGGCGCCGAGCCTTTTGGCGGTCCGGCAGCAGTCCATGGCGGTGTTGCCGCCGCCCAGGACCAAAACCTTCGGCCCGCAGACGGTGACATGGCGATAGAGGACCCCGGCCAGCCACTCGATGCCGATGTAAATTGAGCCGCCACCTTCCATGCGCCCCGGCAGGTCAGGCAGGTCGCGGCCGCGCGGCGCGCCGGTGCCGACGAAGATGGCGTCATAGCCCATGTCGACGATCTTTTTCAGGCTGCTGACGTGGTGGTTGAGGAAGGTGTTGACCCCCATGTTGAGGATGCGGTCCACCTCTTCGTTGAGCACCTTTTCCGGCAGCCTGAAGGACGGCACCTGGGTGCGGATAAAGCCACCGGCCTTTGATTGATTGTCATAGAGATCAACTGTATAGCCAAGGGGCAGCAGGTCGCGGGCAACGGTCAGGGATGCCGGTCCCCCGCCGATGAGGGCGACGCGCTTGCCGTTTTTTGTGCTGGGCACTTCGAGGAGCAGCTTGGCGTCGGGGGTCTTATAGTCGGCGGCGACCCGTTTCAGGCGGCAGATGGCCACGGGAGTCTCCTCGACACGCGAGCGCCGGCATGCCGGTTCGCAGGGCCTGTCGCAGATTCGCCCAAGGACCCCGGGAAAGACATTGGAGATCCAGTTGATGGTGAAGGCCTCGTTGTATTTGCCCTGGCTGATCATGCGGATGTATTCGGGCACCGGGGTGTGGGCCGGGCAGGCGTACTGGCAATCGATGACTTTGTGGAAGTATTCGGGATTATTGATATCTGTCGGTTTCAAGGAAGCCTCCTCAGGGTGGACGATATGGCGAAAAGATCACCGAATTGGGACCTGCGGGCAGAGAGTTCACCGCCCGCAGGTCTTGGCGCGGCTATTCCGGCAGCAGGCGAACCGCACCCTTGTCGGCCGAGGCGGCAAACAGGGCGTAGGCCTTCAGGGCGGTGCTGATGGCCCGGTCCCGGTCGGTCGGGGTGAAGGCCTTGGCCCCTTTTGCTTCCTCTTTCTTGCGGCGCTCGGCCAGGATGGCGTCACTGACGGCGACGCCGATCGTTCTCGCCGGGATATCTATGGCGATGGTGTCGCCGTCTTCAATGAGGGCGATGGCCCCGCCGGAAGCGGCCTCCGGTGACACATGGCCGATGGACAGGCCGGAGGTCCCGCCGGAGAAGCGGCCGTCGGTGATCAGGGCGCATTCCTTGCCGAGGTGTACCGATTTCAGGTAGGAGGTCGGGTAGAGCATTTCCTGCATGCCCGGCCCGCCCTTCGGGCCCTCGTAGCGGATAACGATGACGTCACCGGCCTTGATACTGCCGCCAAGAATGGCCTCGCAGGACGCCTCCTGCGACGAGAAGACCCGGGCGGTGCCGGTGAACTTGAAGATCGACGGGTCGACGCCGGCGGTCTTGACGATGCAGCCGTCCTTGGCGATATTGCCAAAGAGGACGGCGAGGCCACCTTCGCGGTTGTAGCAGTGTTCCATGTCGCGGATGCAGCCGGAGGTGCGGTCAAGGTCGAGTTCCGGGTACAGGGTGCTTTGCGAGCCCATGACCAGGTTTTGCCCGGAGGCGCCGGGGGCGCTGCGGTAGAGAGTCTCCGCCTCCTTGCTGTGACCCGGTCTGGCGATGTCCCAGATATCGAGGGTTGCCTTCAGGCTGGCGCTATCGACCCGGCAGACCGTGTTGTCGAGCAGTCCCGCCCGGTCCAGTTCGCCGAGGATGGCCATTATGCCGCCGGCCCGGTTGACGTCCTCGATGTGGTAATTCGATGACGGCGAGACCTTGCAGAGGTTGGGGACCTTCCGGGACAGGGCATCGATATCGGCCATGGTGAAATCGACCCCCGCCTCGTGGGCGATGGCCAGGAGGTGGAGGACGGTATTGGTTGAGCCGCCCATGGCGATATCCAGGGTCATGGCGTTCATGAAGGCGCTGTGACGGGCGATGGAGCGCGGCAGAACCGAGGCATCACCCTTGCCGTACCAGCGCTGAGCCATGTCGACGATGCGCCGCGCCGCGTCCTCAAAGAGCTGTTTGCGGCCGCTGTGGGTGGCGAGCAGGGTGCCGTTGCCGGGCAGGGCCATGCCCAGGGCCTCGTTCAGGCAGTTCATCGAGTTGGCGGTGAACATCCCCGAGCAGGAGCCGCAGGTCGGGCAGGCGCAGCGCTCGATCCTCTCGATATCGCTATCGCTTACCGCCTTGTCGGCGGCCATGACCATGGCATCGACCAGGTCGTAGCGCTTGCTACCGTCGATGCCCGCCTCCATTGGCCCGCCGGAGACGAAGATGGCCGGAATATTGAGGCGCATGGCGGCCATGAGCATGCCGGGGGTGATCTTGTCGCAGTTACTGATGCAGATGATCGCGTCAACGGTATGGGCATTGCACATATATTCGACGCTGTCGGCGATGAGTTCGCGGGACGGCAGGGAATAAAGCATGCCGGAGTGGCCCATGGCGATGCCATCGTCGATGGCGATGGTGTTAAACTCGGCGGCAAAGCAACCGGCCTGGTTGATGATCTTCTTTAAATGCTGGCCGATCTCGTGGAGATGGACGTGGCCCGGGACGAATTGGGTAAAGGAGTTGACGATACCGATTATCGGCTTGCCGAACTGTTCTTCTTTCACCCCGTTGGCCCGCCAGAGACTGCGGGCACCGGCCATTCTCCGGCCTTCTGTGGTTGTTGCGCTGCGCAATGGAATTGCCATGGTATTAGACCCCGCCTATACTGATGATGGATGGATAACGAAAAGAATTGTGTAGAAAAAATGACAAAAAACTTGTAACACTGATACGTGTTTTAAAAAATATTATGTGCGCTTTTTTGGGCGAAAAGTATCTCGTGAAGCTCTTCACCTTATTCATTGGGGCCGGAATCCGCGACCCTTGGTTCTAGCTGAGTAGAGCAGCTTGCCTGATCAAACGAAACCTGCCCTTGCGGTACATGGAGAGCATCTCTCAGGGCAATGGCCGAAGGCGATCAAAAAACCTCGCCGCACCTCCTGGAATCCTCTCCACTTCTCTGCTAATATTGTTGCAATATACTATGAAGACAGACCGTAGCGCGAATTTTTTCGGGGGAACTGTATGAAAAAGACAGAAATCGATTATTGGATTGCCACCATGCTCGAATCGCACCGCAATGTTTCCGACCTGAACCTCACCGTCGGCAAAACCTTGCAGGTAGAATCAGCCGGAGAGCTGGTGCCGGTGGAAATCACCCCCCCGGTGGGCGAACTCACCCCCTTTCAAACCGAGGCCTTCGCCCTCAACCTCATCGGCAATAACCGGCGCTTGCTCAAGGATCTGGTGGAATCCGGTTCCTGTGACTTGTCCTATTCCCTCGGCGATAAGGCTAGGTTCAGGGTGAATATCTTTACCCAGAAGGGATATTTTTCAACGGTTCTCAGAAAGCTTGAAACCCAGGTGCCGACCATTGAACGGATGCAGTTTCCCGACGCCTTTGCCAAGATGGCCCAGGAACGGAACGGCATGGTGTTGTTTACCGGGGCCACCGGTACCGGTAAAACAACCTCCCTTGCCGCCCTGTTAAACAGGATCAACCGGGAACGTTCGGTGCATGTCATCACCCTGGAAGACCCAATCGAGTATATCCATGAACAGGAAAAGGCCACCTTCAGCCAGCGGGAGATGGGTAACGATTTCAGTACCTTTGCCGTGGGGATGCGGGCTGCTCTGCGCCAGGCGCCAAAGGTTATCCTAGTCGGTGAGATGCGCGACCGGGAAACCATGGAAATCGGACTGACCGCCGCCGAAACCGGCCATCTGGTGCTTTCAACCCTACATACCATTGATGCCGGCCAGACGATCAACCGTATTCTCGGCATGTTCGAGCAAGATGAGCAGCCGCAGATTCGCAACCGGCTTGTCGACACCATCCGCTGGATTGTCAGTCAGCGCCTGTTGCCGCGGGTTGGCGGCGGGCGGGTGGCGGCGATTGAGATTCTTCGTACCAGTCTGCGGGTCAAGGATCTCATTCAGAACGGTGAAACTGACGAGAAGACCTTCTATGGCGTTATCAATGAAGGGTCGGCCCTCGATATGCGCACCTTCGATCAGCACATTTTGGAGCTGTACAGCCGGGGCATCATCACCGAAAAGAGTGCTATGACTTATTGCACCCAACGGGCGGAGATGAATCGCGGCCTTGACCGGTTGAAGTCCGAGCGTGGTGAGGCGACCACCAGCCTAACCGATCTTTCCATGGAAGAGGAAGAAGAAGAGAATGCTGGCCGTTTCGGCAGAAGATGAGCGAGAGGCAATGAGAAAACTATGATAGTACTATGCCCGCATTGTGGAAAACAGCTGAAGCTCGGTGAGAAAATCACCGAAAGTGTCCGGTCTCTCGAGCCAGGGCGGCGTATCAAGATTAAATGTGCCCATTGTGCCGTGGCCTTCGGTCTTGATATGAGCATGGACCAGTCCGCTGCCATTGCTAAAGAGCCGGGAAAAGATTCTGCTAAGGTGTCTGATGCTCCCCAAAGGCCATCTGAGCGGCCGCGAGTCAAGCCGCCGGCACCACCAGCCACCGATTGGTTGAAGGATGGCACCTTCGAAGAAAAGGATGTGGTCGAGGACATTCCCAAGGCATTGTTGCTGATGCCCAACCTGCCCGGCCGCGAGCTGGTTGTCAAGGCCGCGACAAGTGTCGGTTACCGGGTGGAAGAGGCGGATTCTCCACAGGAGGCCATCGAGAAGATGCTCTTTGTCAACTATGCGGCGGTCTTTCTTCACAGCCGGTTTGAGCCGGGGAGCGTTGCCACAGGAATTTTCCATAAATATATGCGGTCGATGAATATGACCCGGCGGCGCTACATATTCTACGTGCTCATCGGCAGCGAGTTCTCGACCCTGTACGATCTGCAGGCATTGTCCTCCTCGGCAAACCTGGTGGTCAACGACGCGGAAATTCCCTACATTGGCGTCGCCCTGAAAAAAGCCATCCCCGAATACGAGGAATTGTTCGGGCCATTGATGGAGGAGTTGCGTATTGCCGGGAAAACGTGATTCCCGAACGGTCCTGAGCGGATGAGCAGTGTTTTCCTGCAATCCGCACCTTCCTTGCAGATGCCGCCCGGAATACATGCCCAATAATATCCCCATTATTTTCGGGGCGGCCAGACTGTCTACCTCTCAGGGGGTGAGTCCCGGCACGGTCATTTTCGGAAGGCTGTTTGAGAAGCATGTCCTCAATCGTAATTATTCTTCCTGTTCTATATTGCTGTAATTCCAGCGTAATGTTGTCGAATCCGGATGATCCGGACATGAACAAAGGTGTGAAAAACAATTTATGATGAAGAAATTTTTTCTGGCCGCAGGATCAAAACTGAAGAGGATTGCCCAGGCCGGCAAACGGAAATGCGGCAAACTCCTCGGACGATCGGCGTCAGCCGGAGATGGCAAGGTTGTTGCCCCTGTTGAAGGATCTGAAGGAGTAGGCACTGGCCCGCAAAAGGCAGCCGGGGCAATTGCCCAGGAGCCGGCCGCTGCAGCGGAGGGGCGGAAATACCGGGCTCCAGCCAAGCCAAAGATAAAGGAAGAATGGAGTTTGGACAGTTTTCCGGTGGTACCGGAAGAAGGCAAGAGCCGTTTCCACGATTATTCCATTCCCCTACCGGTCATGCGGGCCGTTGCCGAGCAGAATTTTCAGTACTGCACGGCCATTCAGGCCAAAGCCTTGGAAGATGTCCTGGCCGGCCATGATCTGATCGGCAAGGCCAATACCGGCACCGGCAAGACCGCGGTTTTTCTTATCGCCATTCTCAGCAGGCTGCTTGCCGATACAAGCCGGGGGGCACATAAGGGCGGTGTCCGCGCCCTGGTGCTGGCTCCCACCCGGGAGCTGGTGATGCAGATCGCCAAGGACGGGGCCGGGCTGGCGAAATATTCCGGGATCAATGTCTGCCCGGTCTTTGGCGGCGTTGATTATCAAAAACAACTCGGTCTCCTGCAGAACAAGAAATGCGATGTGGTGGTGGCCACTCCCGGACGCTTGCTTGATTTCATTGGCAAAAACGCCATAGACCTGCGCGACTGCCGGACGCTGGTCCTCGACGAGGCGGATCGGATGCTCGATATGGGCTTTATCCCCGATGTGCGGCGGATTATTGGCCGTCTTCCGGCAAGGGAAGAGCGGCAGACCCTGCTGTTTTCGGCGACGGTTCCCGAAGATGTGCAGCGCCTCGCCTCGCAGTGGTGTGTAAAACCGAAGGTGGTCGAGGCGGAGCCGGAGCAGGTGGCGGTGGAGACCGTCGAGCAGACAATCTACCTGACGACCGCCGAAGAAAAATATGCGGTCTTGTATAACCTCATTATTGATCATCCCGACGACCGGATCATGGTCTTTGCCAACATGAAGAACGAAACCAAGCGACTGGCCAACCGCCTCGAGCGTAACGGCATTGATTGTCTGCTGCTTTCAGGGGATGTCGAACAGGCAAAAAGGGCCTCCCGCCTGGAGATGTTCCGGTCCGGCAAGGTCAAGGTGCTGGTGGCAACCGACGTTGCCGGCAGGGGTATCCATATCGAGGGAATTACCTTCGTGGTGAATTATACCCTGCCCTACGAACCGGAAGACTACGTGCACCGCATCGGCCGGACGGGCAGGGCCGGTGCCAGCGGCAAGGCGGTTAGCTTTGCCTGCGAGGAGGGATCGTTTTATCTGCCGGCCATTGAGGAATTCATCAATCGAAAGTTTGAATGTGTTCTGCCGGAGGAACGCCTTCTTGCACCACCACCCAAGGGTCAGTCCCGGCCTTCTTCAGGCAATACCAGCGCCGCCGCTCCTGCCCCCCGGGACCAGCAACGGAGCGGAAAACGACGCAGGCCGGGAGGGCAGGGCCGCGGACCGCGAAGGGGTGCCAAGGTGTCCTCGTAAAACTCTTAGCCGGCCGGGCCTCTGGCGCCGCCCGGAGGGCTGTTGCGTACGGCTTCATCGACTTCTTCCCGGAGGAAAAAATTAGCCTGTTGAGCAAGAAGCTCTTGTCGTTTCGTTGAAAAGCTGCTATATGTTACTGTTCATATTTGTCCGAGGAGCCCCCCTTTTAATCAGAAAAGCGGGGCCTTGTCTTTTCTTGCTCCGGCGTGGTGCCGGGGCGGCTAACCTTTACCAGATGGCCTTTGGTCGACAGGAAGAGTAAAATCCATGACAGAACAACTCAAACAATCAACCCAGGAAAGCGGTGAAGAACTCAGTTTTGCCGAGCTCTTCGAGATGGAAGAAAACAACAAGGTCGTAGCCGTCGGTGATGTTTCCCGCGGCACAATCATCGGCAGTGTCGATGATTATTTTCTTGTGGATGTTGGCGATAAAGCCGAAAGCTACATTGCCAAGTCGGAATTCCGTCTGGATTCTGGTGACGACATCAAAATTGGTGATGTCTTCGATGTATTTATTGAGCGCCGCAAGGAAGAAGGCGGTCTCCTCCTGTCGAGAGAAAAAGCTATAGCCATCAAGGTCTGGGAAAAAATCGCCGAGATTCAAGAGGCCGAGGGAACAATCTCCGGCAAGATCGAAAGCCGTGTTAAGGGTGGTATGTCCGTCGATATCGGCGTGCCTGCCTTCCTGCCCTATTCGCAGATCGATCTGCGTCCGGTCAAGGACCTCGATGCCCTCATCGGCGAATCCATGGATTTCAAGATTCTCAAATTCAATAAGAAACGCAATAACGTCGTTATCTCCCGCCGGGCTATCCTTGAGGAAGAGCGCAATAAACTCCGTGAGGAGATGCGTTCCAAACTGGCCGAAGGGCAGATCATCAAAGGCGCAATCACCAATATTACCGATTACGGTTTGTTCATCGATATGGGCGGTATGGACGGTCTCTGTCATATCACCGACCTTTCCTGGGGCCGTGTTTCCCATCCGGCAAAACTGTACCGGGTCGGCGAAGAGCTTGAGGTGAAGGTTCTCAAATATGACCGTGAGCATGACCGCGTTTCCCTCGGCGTCAAGCAGCTGCGCGAAGATCCGTGGTCGAGTGTCATTACCCGCTACCCGGTTGGCCAGACCACCAAGGGCAAGGTCGTGTCCATCACCGATTACGGCGTCTTTGTCGAGCTGGAGGAAGGCGTTGAGGGCCTCATCCATGTTTCCGAGATGACCTGGTCGAAGAAACCGCGCCATCCCTCCAAGATGGTCTCCGTCGGCGACGAGGTCGAGGTCATGGTCCTCAATATCGAGACCGAGACCAAGCGCATCTCCCTCGGCATGAAGCAGCTCCAGCCCAATCCCTGGGATCTGGTCACCGAGAACTATCCGGTGGGCTCGGTTATCGAGGGCAAGATCAAAAATATCACCGATTTCGGTGTCTTTATCGGCATTGAAGAGGGGATTGACGGTCTGATCCACGTCTCCGACCTGTCCTGGACCGAGCGCATCAAGCATCCTTCCGAGAAATACACCAAGGGTGAGACCATTCAGGCGGTTGTCCTGAAGATCGACAAGGAAAACGAGCGCTTCTCCCTGGGTATCAAGCAATTGGTTCCCGATCCGTGGCAGGCGGCCTACAATAACTATCCCTCCGGCACCGTGGTCGAGGGTGAGATCACCAATGTCACCGATTTCGGCGTTTTCGTGAAGCTGGAAGAGGGCATTGAAGGACTCGTCCATGTCTCCGAACTGAGCAAAGACAAGGTCAAGACCCCGGTCGGCATGTATCAGGTCGGCGATATCCTCAAGGCCATCGTCATCAATGTCTCCGCCAAGGACCGGAAAATCGGTCTGTCGGTCAAGACCCTTGAGGGCGAGGATGAGGGTGCTGCTGTCGAGAAGTTCAAAAAGGCCGAGAAGGCTGCGGCCGAGAGTGGGCCATCAACCTTTGGCGACCTGCTGAAGGCAGCCGCGGAAGGCAACGACTCCTCAGACAACAACTAAGCCGCCGATTTAAAACGGTGCGTGGCATGCAGTGAGAAGGTTGTCTTGCCGGGGCTTACCGGTGGGACAACCTTTTTTTATACCAGAGGCATAAGTTTCGCGTATAAGCAGGCAAGCTGGGTAACTCAGCTTTATAGGTTTTATAGATAATAGGTTGCCCCATATTGGGGTTTATTTCTGAACATCTTCAATATTCGTTAGCCGGTATGCTGAAAAAAGATTTAGTAGATAAGGTAAGTAGTGAACTTTCCATTCAAAAGCAGGACGTTGGTCTGGCTGTAGACATCATGCTGGAGACCATGGCCAAGGCCCTCATTGAGGAAAGACGTATTGAATTACGGGGATTCGGCAGTTTTTCGGTGCGCAGCAGGAAGCCCCGTTCCACGAAAAATCCTCGGACTGGTAAGGTTATGGATATTCCCGACCGGAAGACCCTGCACTTTACCATGAGCAAATCTCTCAAGGAGTCGCTGATCAGCGATAAGGAGTAACGTCGCCTTGACCGACGCGCAGTATCTCGGGGGTATCGTGAGTGAGGTCGATGACCGATGACGGGTTTGGAAAGATCGGTCCACTGTCGATGATTAGATCGATTCGGTTGCCCAGGTACTCCTCGATCTGAAAGGGTTCGGCGGGAGCCTCACCGTCATCGAGCTGGGCGCTGGTGTTGACAATGGGATTGCCCAGGGTGGCGATAAGCAGCCTGCAAACGGGATGCGCCGACACCCTGATTCCGACCGTCTTCTGCTTGCTGGCCATGACCTTCGGTACCAGTTTGGTCCCCGGCAGGACAAAGGTGTACGGGCCGGGGAGGCTCTTCTTCATCAGCCGGTAGGCGGTGTTGGAGACGTGGGCATAATGGCTAATGTCGGTCAGGTCGGAACACATGAAGGAAAACGGTTTATCCTTCGGCCGTCTTTTGAGCTGCATGATCAGTTTGATCGCCTTCTGATTCTGAAGGTCGCAGCCGATTCCATAGCCGGTATCGGTCGGGTAACAGATCACCGCACCGCCTTTCAGCAACTTGACAACCTGTTCGATCAGGCGGAGTTGAGGGTTTATCGGGTTGATTTCCAAAAGCATTTTCTTTCGTTTCCTTTTCTGCCCTGAGTATCTGGTGAGTCCACTGCCGTATCCGCGATCTTTGTGATGAGCGGGTTTTTGCCATCATAAAAAAAATGAGATTTTTTATAAAGATGCTTTACTATTACTCATTAAAAAAAGTTAAGGCATAATAGCAATTATGGAAGATGTGGGGATGATGATGCCACCGCCACGGATGAAAACAACCGGTGGCGGGCTCTCCCTCCGTCTTCCCTGCCAGAAGCCCTGATAAGGAGGGAACATGTTACCAGATCAGATAGAACTCGCTCTTACTTTTGATGATTTATTACTCGTGCCCGCCGCCTCCGAGGTCCTTCCCAGTGAAGTGAACCTCGGCACACGATTGACCGACACTATCAAGCTCAATACACCCCTGGTCAGCTCGGCCATGGATACCGTCACTGAACACCGCACCGCCATCGCCATGGCGAGAGAGGGCGGGATCGGCATCATTCATAAGAATATGAGCGTTGAGCAGCAGGCCCTGGAGGTCGAACGGGTGAAAAAATCGGAATCGGGGATGATCATCGACCCGATCACCGTTACCCAGGACCAATCGGTTGCCGAGGTGCAGGAGATCATGAGCACCTATAAGATCTCCGGACTGCCGGTGCTGCATCACGGCAAGCTGGTCGGCATCGTCACCAACCGCGACCTGCGCTTTGTCTCCGACGACGGGTTGCGGGTCGCCGATGTCATGACCTCGAAAAACCTGGTGACCGCCAAGGTGGGCATCGACCTCGCCCATTCCAAGGCACTCCTGCATGAGCACCGCATCGAAAAACTGCTGGTAGTTGATGACAACGGCGCCCTGAAGGGCCTGATCACCATCAAGGATCTGGAGAAAATCAAGAAATATCCCTTTGCTGCCAAAGATCAATTTGGTCGTCTCCTCGTTGGAGCGGCGCTGGGGGTGGGCGAGGGCATTGAGACGCACGCCGAGCGACTGATCAAGGCCGGGGTCGACGTCGTCGTTGTCGACTCCGCCCATGGCCACTCGAAAGGCGTTATCTCGGCGGTGGCCAGGCTCAAGAAGGCCTTTCCGGAGCTGTCGATTATCGCCGGCAACGTCGCCACTGGTGAAGGCGCCGAGGACCTGATCAAGGCCGGTGCCAATGCCATCAAGGTCGGAATCGGCCCGGGATCGATCTGCACCACGCGCATCGTTGCCGGAATCGGCGTGCCGCAGATGACCGCCCTGAAGAACTGCGTCGCCATCGGCAATAAATATAACGTGCCGATCATTGCCGATGGCGGCATCAAACACTCCGGCGACCTTACCAAGGCCATCGGCGCTGGCGCCAGCACGGTCATGATCGGCAGCCTCTTTGCCGGTACCGATGAGACCCCCGGCGACACCTTCCTCTACCAGGGCCGGACCTACAAAGGCTACCGGGGGATGGGTTCTCTTGGCGCAATGTGCCAGAATCATGGATCCTCCGACCGCTATTTCCAGGCGGAGGTCAGCGCCTCCTCAAAACTGGTCCCTGAGGGCATTGAGGGCAAGGTTCCTTACCGGGGCTTGATTGCCGATGTCCTCTATCAGCTGCTCGGTGGCCTGCGCTCAGGGATGGGCTATGTCGGTGCGGCAACGATTCAGGACCTGCAGCAAAAGGCCAAGTTTGTGCGTATTTCCGCGGCCGGGCTGCGCGAGTCCCATGTCCACGATGTTATCATCACCAAGGAGGCGCCGAATTACCGGACGGCCTAGCCGCCGCAGCCGGATACTTTGGCATGGGGTTTTAAAAGCACGGGGGCCGGAGCGAATACCCGGTCCAGCAGAACAACGAAAAAGCCATCGAATAGCAACCACCAGGGAGCCCATGGACATCCATAGCGAAAAAATAATCATCCTCGACTTCGGATCGCAGACCACCCAGCTCATCGCCAGGCGGATCAGGGAGCAGAAGGTCTACAGTGAAATTCACCCCTTCTCCATCCCTTTAGACAAGCTGCGGAATCTGAAACCCTCCGGCATCATCCTCTCCGGCGGGCCGTGCTCGGTGTACGATGACGACGCCCCCCATTCCGATCCGGGCCTCTTTGCCCTTGGGGTTCCCATCCTCGGCATCTGCTATGGGGCGCAGCTGATGCTGCAGCAGTTGGGGGGGAAGGTCGAAAAGGCCCCGAAACGCGAGTTCGGCAAAGCTGAGCTGAGTGTCCAGCACACCGCCGGACTCTTTGCCGGCCTGGAAACCGACGATTTTAAACACCAGGTGTGGATGAGTCATGGTGACCGGGTCGAGGTCATTCCCGCTGATTTCATGGCCACCGCGGTCAGTGACAACTCCCCGTACGCCGCTCTCCGCCACAAGGAGAAGCCCTTTTTCGCCGTACAATTTCATCCCGAGGTGGCCCATACCCTTATCGGTGTCGATGTCCTGCGCAACTTCATCTTCGGCATCTGCAACTGCCGGCCGGAATGGACGATGCACTCCTTCATCGAGCAGAATGTCCAGGCCATCCGCGAAAAGGTCGGCGACGACAATGTGCTCTGCGCCCTGTCCGGCGGTGTCGACAGTTCGGTGGTGGCGGCGATCATTCACCGGGCGATTGGTGACCAGCTGACCTGTATCTATGTCAACAACGGCCTGATGCGTACCGGCGAGACCCAGTCGATTCTTCGTTTCTTTAAAGAAAAGAGCAAATTGCGGGTCATCGATGTCGATGCCACCGAATATTTTCTCGGCGAACTGGATGGGGTCAAGGACCCGGAGGTCAAACGCAAGCGAATCGGTCTCGGCTTTATCAAGATCTTCGAGGAAGAGGCCCATAAGATTGGCAAGGTCAAATTTCTTGCCCAGGGCACGCTGTACCCGGATGTTATTGAGTCGGTGAGTTTTCGCGGCGAGGCGCCGATCAAGTCGCACCATAATGTCGGTGGCCTGCCGGAGATCATGAAGCTCGACCTGATCGAGCCACTGCGTGAACTGTTCAAGGACGAGGTCCGTGAGCTGGGTCTTGAACTCGGGTTGCCGGAGGAGGCAATCTACCGCCAGCCCTTCCCCGGGCCGGGTCTTGGCATCAGGATCATGGGCGAGGTCACCCGCGAACGCCTGCGTATTCTCCGCCAGGCGGATGTCATTGTCCTGGAAGAGATGCGCAAGGCCGGCTGGTATCGCAAGGTCTGGCAGTCCTTTGCCGTCCTCCTGCCCATCCAGACGGTGGGAGTTATGGGCGATGGCCGTACCTACGAGCATGTTATCGCCATCCGCGCCGTTGATTCCCGTGATGCCATGACCGCCGATTGGAGCAAACTCCCCTACGAGATCCTTGGCGAAATCTCCAGCCGCATCATCAACGAGGTGCGCGGGGTGAACCGGGTGGTGTATGACATAAGTTCAAAACCACCGGCGACCATCGAATGGGAATAAGCGATTCTTCCACGAAGGGGGGCGGAGCATGCTCAAGACCGGAATTTATGTAGACGCTGAAAACATTAGGATGTGCGGCGGCTACGGAATGCGCTACGACGTCCTGGCGGAACTGGCAGGAGCCGGCGATTCCATTCTGCTTCGCGCCAACTCGTATATGGCCGAGGACGGCGAGCGGACCAAGGATGATCAGGAATACCGGCAAAAGCTCTATCGCTACCACGATGTCATTCGCCAGTGCGGCTTCAAGGTCATTAAAAAATTCGTCAAACATTTTGTCGACGACGAGGGGATTCTCACCACCAAGGCCAATGCCGATATGGACCTGGCCATCGACGCCCTCCTCCAGGCGCGCAACCTTGACCGCATCATCCTCCTCAGCGGCGACGGCGACTTTATCCGGCTGGTGTTGGCCCTGCAGAACATGGGTTGCCGGGTGGAGGTCATCGGCTTCAAGTATGTCAGCAACGATCTGCGCGAGGCGGCCGATCAGTTTATCTCCGGCTACCTGATTCCAGGCCTGCTGCCGATCGGGGCCCAGGCTGGCGACAACCGCCAGCGGGGCATTCCCATTAATTACAACCCGGACAGGGGCTTCGGGTTTATGCGCTATTATTCCCTGGGTCGCGAGGGACTGATTCCTCATTCGGTGTTTTTTCATTGCTCCAAGGCGGTTGAGGTCAATGACTCCCTGTTCCTCGATTCGAACAATATCTTTGAATTTACCGTCGTTAAAAACCCGGATAACAACAGCCGTACCGAGGCCTGGGACATTCATCTGCTTGACGGCTAGATGAACGCGTGGAGTGCGGTTTTTCCGGGGGATCTGAACTATGGCAAGCCTTCTCGCCGCTGATATCGGCGGCACCAAGAGTGACCTGGCGGTATTCGAGGAATCTGCCGGAGGCCTGAAACTCCTCGTCCAGAAACGATTGCGCAACAGCCAGTTCACCGGGGCGGAAGAGGTCATCGAGGATTTTCTCAGCTCCTGCCGCCACCGGCCGGAGACGGCCTGCATCGCGGTTGCCGGTGTGGTGGCGGGGGATCGGGTGCAGCTTACCAATCTGCCGTGGGTCCTCGATTGCCGGATTCTTGAGAAGCGTTTTGCTTTTCGCCGGGTTCAGTTGATCAACGATCTGACGGCGGTGGCCGCGGCCCTTCCCCACCTGTGCCCCGCCGATCTCGCCCTGGTTCAGGCCGGGACGGCCGATGGCGGCGAGGTGCGCGGCATCATTGCTCCCGGTACCGGTCTTGGCGAGGGACTGCTGGTCAAGGTCGACAACAGGATATTTGCCCGGGGTTCCGAGGGCGGTCATTGCGATTTCGCCCCGGTCGACGACGAGCAAGCGGCACTACTGGCCTTTATGCGGCAAAAACAGCGTCCGGTCAGCTATGAGACGCTGATCTCCGGGCCGGGGCTTGCCCACCTCTACCAATTTGCCAAGAGCTACCACCAACTTCCCGAAACAGCTGCGATTGCCGAGGCTATAGCCCGGGCCGCAGATCCCATCCCGGTCATTGTCGAAGGGGCACTGGCAGCGGATGGCTGTCCCTTATGCCGGCGGACAGTCGACCTCTTCCTTGCCATCCTTGGAAGTGAGACCGGCAATCTGGCCTTAAAGCTCTACGCTCGCGGCGGCATGTATCTGGGCGGCGGGATCTTGCCACGCCTTATCGGCAAGGTGTCGTTTGCCGGATTTCTCCAGGCCTTTCACGCCAAGGGGCCGATGGAGGCCCTGATGCGCAGCATACCGGTGCAGGTCATCAAGCGGTCGGACGCGGCCCTCTTTGGTGCTGCTCATTTTGGCCGTGACCACTTGCCAGGTCGTGCCGGTGATGACCCGAGAGGTTGATCTGCGCCGGGCGGCGGCGGAGTTTTGTCCGGATGGTGCCATCTGCCGGGTGACGCCTCTTGGCAGCGGCAATATCAACGACACCTTTCTCGTGGCGGCGGCAGGTGGCCCTTTTGTCCTGCAGCGAATCAACCGCCAGGTCTTTCCCGAGCCCCTCCGGGTTATCCATAATTTTGCCACTATAACGAACCATTTGCGCGGTCGCCGGGGGAGGGATGGCGCTATCTTTCGCACTGCCCTGCCGGTGCCGGCGCGCACCGGTGCCCTGTACTTTTGCGACCCGCATGGCGAATATTGGCGCGGCCAGACCTATCTCCCCCACAGCGGCTGCCGTGCCCTGAGCGGCGCCGGCCAGGCCGAGCAGATAGGGCGGGTCCTGGCCACCTTCCACCAGCTGATGGCGGGTCTTGACGGGCAGGCCCTTGCCGACCCTTTGCCGGGCTTTCATAACCTGCCGCGCTATCTGCTGGAGTTTGACCGCCTGCGGCCAGTGACCACTGATCGCCAAGGCAGCGCTTCCTGCCGGTATTGTCTTGAAATAATTGATCGCGACCGCCGGCGGGCGACCCTTCTTGAGGAAGCCAAGATGGCAGGGTTGCTCACCATTCAGCCCATTCACGGCGATCCGAAGATCGACAATTTTCTCTTTGACGAAAATGGCCTGGCGGTTGGTATGCTCGATCTCGATACGGTGGCAATGGGCATCGTCCACTACGACTTGGGTGACTGTCTGCGCTCGTGCTGCAACCGGGCAGGAGAAGAGGGCGGGGCCGGCCGGGAGGTGGCCTTTGACCTGGAGATCTGCCGGGCCCTCCTTCAAGGCTATTTCAACGAGGCGCACGGATTGCTCACCGCTGAGCAGCGAGCCTTTATCTTTGATGCAGTGCTGGGGATAACCTTTGAACTCGGCCTGCGCTTTCTCACCGACCATTTGGGCGGTAACAGCTATTTTCGCGTCCAGCAGGACGGAGAAAACCTCCTCAGGGCAAGCCGCCAGTTTCGCCTCGCCGAGGCCATCGCCGCTGAGGAGGCGGCCATCCGCCAGCTGGCCCTTACCGCTTCTCTCTAGCCCACAGGGCATTCACGATTGCTATTCACTTAAGCCATCAACGGCAAACAGGTAGTTGCCGATGGTGTCGGCCAGGTGCGGCTGGAGGTTCTCAAACTCGATGCCGATCCGTGTTTCATCGTTGTTAATGGACAGATTCCTGACGATTCCGCCAATTTGCTGCTCTTCCTTTATCCCCGGTAAGAGGCAGCGGAGCATGATGCCGCCGGTGATGTCGATCTGGGGCTGGGGCAGGTTGGCCTTGTGTTTCACCTGACAAAGCGCTCCGGTCATGCTCAGATCAACGAGCGCCCCGTATAACTCGGGTTCTTCGGGGATATGGAAGGTGCAGGGAATGAATATTTCACTTCGCTTCGACTCGCGCAGCTCATGATAGTGAATGACTGATGGATATTCAAAAAGAAGCAGCTGGAACGGTGCCTCAACGGTCTTTAGCAGGAGGGCCTTGAACATCCACACCCGTCCCTTGTGAATATATTTGATGATGACCCGCTGGTCGAAGCGGATTTCCTTGTTTGTCTCATTCTGCGGCTGGGGGTTGGTGAGGATGAGGTAATGATCCTGCAGCATCCCGACCATGGTGCTTTCAAATAGGGTGTCGAGATGGGGAAACTCCAGCTTGACCCTTGAACCGATTTCCAGAGGAATGCGCTTGCCGAGGGTGGAGAGATGCTTCAGGGGCAACTGGTGCTCCTTGGTGGCGGCTGCCTTTTTTTCTTCCTGCTCTTTGGCGCTCTGCAGACGAAATGCCTCCATGAGGATGGACAGCAGGGGTTTGTTGATCTGCCTTTTCCGCTGTCCGTTAAAGTAGCGTAACTGCACCATGGTTTCCTGCCAGGAGAGGATGAGGTGCGCGGCCTCTTCGCCGATAAAGTTTCTGGTTTCCGCGCCGATGAGCAGGCCGTCCTGAATGTACAGCAGGCCGGTATCGTTTTTGTGGTTGACCTGCAGGGTGCAGGTTTTTTCCTCGCTTTCGAGCATCTGCAAAAAGCTGTGGATGGGGATGCCCTTCACCGTGCCACTGGTGCCGGTGTCGAGAAGGTCGGCCGCATGCTGGAGAAGTTTCTCGGCATCGAAGGGTTTTTCCAGGCAGTGGCTCGCCCCCCTTTTAATTGCTTCCTCGGCCGGGGTTCCCCGGTCCGCCGACAGGGCGATGCAGGGTACATAGGGAAAGGTGTGGGTGAGCAGGGAAAAGCTGTCCAGGGTATTGTTTTTCGGCAGGGTGAGGTCGCAGACCACCAAGTCGACATGGTGTTGGGACATGATGGTGATGGCTGCTTTTTCCTCTTTGGCGGTGAGGACATTGATTTCCTTCTGCCACTGTTCGAAGAGGCTGACCAGGGCCTCCAGCTCCACTGCTTCATTTTCAATGATGACGACTGTTTTCATCTGTAGTTAGGCTCAAGGTTAAGGTCCGGTAAAACAGATCAGTCGGTCGAAGTGAGTGGCCGGATCTGTTGAGTTCTTTATCTTTGTGTGCATCCAAAACAGGTTTGTGATTGCCTGAGAAACATAATTTTTCTGGTATCCACCATTTTGCAATGATATACCAAAAAAAACGGCGCGGCTACGGGAGTGCCGTCTTTTCTTTTTTTATACCGCATGGGCATAAGTTTCGTTTGAGCGGACAAGCTGTAGAACTCAGCTTTAATAATACCTCTGTGCGGCTTTTAACCCGGAAAAATACAGGGCAATTTCATGTATGCCTCTCTTTTTGCAATGCCAATAAAGATCGTTGCAGTTTGTCTGGTACTCCTCGGTGCGGTTTTTCTAACAATCTCATTTGTGACGTCCAGGGATGTTCAGGGCAAGGTTCCACCACATTTTCGTTGCAAATGGCGGATTATAACCTGTTTGATCGGATTTTTCTTTTTCTGTTATCTCGGCTATATATTCCTGCAACTTGGCAATTTCTCCTTCCCCCTTGAATTGCTTACCGCCATTGTTTTCTTTGCCGGGTCGCTCTTTGTCTATGGCACTATAGACCTTTCCCGCAATACCATCACCCGGCTCCATGAGGTCAATGAAAATCTCGAAAAGATTGTCCTGGGGCGAACCGCCGAGTTGTCGGAGGCAAATCGCCTGCTCGCATCGTCAAATAATAAATACGTCAAGCAAAGCCAGTTTCTCGGAAGCGCTCTGAATGCCCTTTCTCACCCTTTCTATGTCATTGATGCCGCGAACTATGAGGTGATTGTCTATAACACCGCCAGCGGCTTTGCCGGGCGGCCGGTTTCCACCTGCTATCAACTGACCCATAACTGCAGTCAACCCTGTGCCGGATCGGATCATCCCTGCCCCCTGCAGGAAATCAAGAAAACTGGCAGACCTGCGGTCCTTGAACATGTGCATCGCGATGCCGCGGGTGAGGAAAGGTTCGTCGAAATTCACAGTTACCCGATCTTCGACGATGACGGCAAACTCATTCACATGATCGAGTATGTGCTGGATATAACCGAACGGAAGCAGGCGGAGGCGGCCTTGCTCAAGGCCAAGCAGGAGGCGGAGCTTGCCAACACCTTCAAGAGTGAATTCCTTGCCAATATGAGCCATGAGATCCGCACGCCGATGAATGCCATTCTCGGCATGACCGAGTTGGCCCTTGCCGGCACCTTGACCCCGCAACAACGGTATTGTCTGGAAACCGTGCAGAGTTCTTCGGAGTTACTCCTCACCCTCATAAACGATATCCTCGATCTATCAAAAATCGAGGCCGGAAAGCTGGAACTGCTGATACGACCCTTCAAGGTTGATCAGGTCATTGCGGCGGTGATAGGTCTGCTGCAACCGGGAGCGGAGGAGAAAAGCCTTGCCCTTGTTGTCGAAAATTGTACGGAGTGCTGCTCCGATGTCCTTTTGGGTGATGACCTGCGGTTGCGGCAGATTCTCTTCAACCTGATCGGCAACGCTATCAAATTTACCGGGAGCGGTTCGGTGACTGTCGGTTGCCGGATCCGGGAAAAGACCGAAGGTGACGCCCTGCTGGAATGTTCGATAACCGATACCGGAATGGGTATTCCCGAGGCATTTAAAGAAAATCTTTTTACAAATTTCAGTCAGTTGAAGACCTCGATTACCAGGAGTCATGGCGGCACTGGCCTGGGCCTTGCTATCTCGAAAAGACTGGTGGAGATGATGGGCGGGACGATTCAGGTGGAAAGTACCGTCGGCCGCGGCACAAGATTCACCTTTACTGCCCGTTTTGCCCTGGGCGACGTTGCCCAGATTCCCGCGGATACGACAGGGGAATTGACGGCCCCGGTTCTTCCCCCGTTGAAAATTCTCGTCGTTGATGATATTACCCCCAACAGAGTTTTGGCCCGGTTGATTCTTGAACAGGCCGAACATCAGGTCGACGAGGCCGAGACCGGCCTTTCGGCCCTGCAGCGGCTTGCCGAAAACCACTATGATGCGATGCTGCTTGACATTCAGATGCCCGTTCTCGACGGGGTGCAGACGGCGACTATCATCCGCCGCTGTGAAAACGGTCTGGGCCTTGCGGTGACCGATCTGGAGAAGGAACTTGCGGCAAGACTAGTCGCCCGTCTTGCCGGCAGGCATATCCCGGTAATCGCCCTCACCGCCCATGCCATGGAGAGCGACCGGGAGCGCTGTCTCAAGGCGGGCATGGACGGCTATATCAGCAAACCCTTTCACGCCGAAGAGATGTTGCAACAGCTGGCAAAGGTTTATAACACCAAAAATTAATTACTCATTATGACAAATACCACACCATTTACCCTGCTGGGCCGTTCCACCGAATGTGCTGCCCGAAGGGGTGAAGTCCGTACCAGGCAGGGATGTATTCAAACGCCTGTATTTATGCCGGTTGGTACCCAGGGTACCGTCAAGGCGGTGACCCCGGAGAACCTTCTGGCAATGAAGACCGAGATCATCCTCGGCAATACCTATCACCTTTTTATTCGTCCGGGCCACGAACTTGTCGAGCGGTTGGGTGGTCTGCACACCTTTATGAACTGGCCGGGATCGATCCTCACCGACAGTGGCGGCTTTCAGATCTTCAGCCTCAAGGAGCTGGCGACGATTACCGAGGAGGGCGCGGCCTTCCGCTCACATCTCGATGGCAGCAAACTCTTCCTCAGCCCGGAGGACGCGATACACGTTCAGCAGGCCCTCGGCTCGGATATCATGATGTGTCTCGACACCTGCATTCCCTATCCGGCAACACGGGACGAGACCATCAAGGCAACCGATTTGACGACACGCTGGGCCGCCCGTTGTCGCAGCGCCCACAGCAAACGGGACCGCCTGCTGTTTGGCATTGTCCAAGGCGGGATGTATCCGGAGTTGCGCCGCGAGCACGCTGCCGCCCTGATCGACATCGGTTTCGACGGTTATGCCATTGGCGGACTGAGTGTCGGGGAAGATAAAGAACATATGTACGCCATGACCGAGGCCACCGTGCCGGTCCTGCCCGCCGACTATCCAGTGTACCTAATGGGCGTGGGCACTCCCTCCGATCTGGTCGAGGGGGTATGGCGCGGGGTGGATATGTTCGACTGCGTCATGCCGACGAGAAACGCCCGAAACGGGGCGCTTTTCACCTCCCGCGGCAAGCTCACCATCAAAAACTCCCGGTATCGCGACGACCCGCGACCGGTCGATGAGGACTGCACCTGCTATACCTGCCGCAACTATTCCCGCGCCTATCTCAGCCATCTTTATCATGCCCGGGAGATTCTCAGCTATCATCTGAACACCATCCATAACCTGCATTACTACCAGAATCTCATGGCCGGAATACGCGGGGCCATCGAGGCCGACTGTTTTGCCGGGTGGCGCAAAGATTTTTATAGCAAGCTGGAACTTGAATGATTACTTTGCACGAAGTTTTTGGGACCTGACGGATACACTTTCGGCGTTTCTTCTTAAAAAGGAGGACTCCAGGGGTTCGTGCAGGTCACCTTCCCGTTGGTCGGGTGAGGATTGGTAGAATGTGGCCCGCTGGGCACTTCTCATCTATGTCTGGAATATCTTTGGAGGATTCATTATGACAGGAATAGCTTTTGCGGCCGATGGGGCTGCAGGTGCGGGCGCAGCCGGGGGTATGGCTGGATTGGCGCAGTTTCTCCCGCTCATTCTCATTTTTGTGGTCTTTTATTTCTTGCTTATCAGGCCACAGCAAAAACAGGCCAAACAGCATCAGGCCTTTCTTAACGATTTGAAAAAAGGCAGCAAGGTATATACTAAAGGCGGCCTACACGGGGTTATCACCGGTATCGCCGACAACGTCGTTTCCCTGGAGATCGCCAAGGACGTGATTGTCAAGGTTTCCCGTGATGGCATCGGTGGTTCGTTGGCCAAGGAGGGTGCCGCTCCCCTCAAGACCGAAACCAAAAGTGCCGGAGGTTGAGGCATCAAAGGGTGTTGATTTCTGCAGGTCGCGGAGATAGTCGCAAGGGGCCGGATTACCCAGAATAGGGGTGACCGGCCTCTTTTTTGTGTTTTGCATATTGTTTTGATACATAAAAGCGAGAAGAATGCGCCGCGGAAGGCCACGTAGAGCACAAGGAGGTATCGAAAAGAGCCCTGTTTTCGAGATTGGCGAAAATGGCCGGGGATCTTGATTTTTTCCGGTATTTACGAAATGATGAAGTTCTGGATATCCGTCAGTCGGGAGGCCAAGGCGAGGCAGTCCGGGCTGGTTGTCGACTGCGGGAGAAGACTTGATGAGGGATGAGGAAACAGGATGCGATTGAAAACGATTCCATCGACCGAACAGACCACGATCCTTGCCGTCGATGATAATCCCACCTCGCTTCGCCTTATTCAGTCCATGTTGGAAAGGAAGGATTACCGGGTACTGACCGCGGTCAGCGGCCGTGACGCCCTGGCGGTGCTCGCCGCTAATGCCGATAATGTTGATATCATTCTCCTTGATCGTCTTATGCCGGAGATGGATGGCATCGAGGTCTGTGAGAAGATCAAGGCGGACGCCAAACTGCGGGCCATCCCGGTCATCATGCAAACCGCGGCCGGGCGGCCACAGGAGATTAAGGAGGGTATCGAGGCCGGGGTCTTTTATTATCTGGTCAAGCCCCTGGTCGCCGAGACCCTGCTGTCGATTATTGCTTCAGCCCGGCAGAAGATCCATAAATACCGGCAAAGTGAACAGGAAAATCTCCAGCGCCAGGGCGGCCTTAGCCTGGTAAAGTCGATACAGTGCTCCTTTAAAACCATCGAGGATGGCGATAACCTGGCTGCCTTTCTTGCCCAGTTTTTCCCCAGTCCCGACCTGGCCATTACCGGTATTTCCGAGCTCTTTCTCAATGCCGTTGAGCATGGCAATCTGGCAATCACCTATGAGTTGAAAAGTGAGTTGATCCGGACCAATCGCTGGAAAGAAGAAGTGGAAAGACGGCTTGCCGATCCCTTGTATGGTGCCCGGTCGGTAACGGTTTCCTACCGGAGGTCCAGCGAGAGCATGGCGATTCGCATCCATGATGAAGGGAATGGTTTTGACTGGGAGCGCTATCTGCACGTGGATCCTGCCCGGGCCACCCATAATCACGGCCGGGGGATTGCCATGGCCAACATGATGAGCTTTGATGAACTCATCTACAATGACCTGGGCAATGAGGTGACCGGCATTGTCTACCGCCGTAAAAGTTAATCCAGCCTGTACAAGAATCGAGAGAACCTTTGAAAACAAAATTTTATGCGGTGGCTGCCGGCCGGCGCTGCGGAATCTTCACCGATTGGCCGTCTGCCGAGGCAGAGGTCAAGGGTTTTGCCGGCGCCAGATACAAGAGTTTTGCCAGCCGGCAGGATGCGGAGGCGTGGCTTGATAACCCCGTTTATCAAAAGAAAGCGCCTGCCAAGGATAATCACAGACCGGTAACCGCCCAGGAGGGGCAAAGGCCGGGGGCCATTGTGGTTTTCACCGACGGTGGCTGCATAAATAATCCCGGACCCGGCGGCTACGGGGTAGTCATCCTGGCAAACGGTCAGCGGCAGGAGCTGAGCAGCGGCTACCGGCTGACCACCAACAACCGCATGGAGAGCATGGCCGCAATCGTTGCCCTGGAGCATCTGCAGGGCTGCGGAACGGCGATTGATCTCTATTCCGACTCCAGCTATCTGGTGAACGGCGTGGTGAAGGGCTGGGCGAAGAAATGGCAGGGCAACGGCTGGCGCAAGGCCGATGGCGGAACGGTACTCAATGTCGATCTGTGGCAGCGGCTTCTGGCGCTCATCGACAAACTCGATGTCCGTTTTCACTGGGTGAAAGGTCATGACGGTAATGAGGGCAATGAGCAATGCGACCGATTGGCGGTGGCGGCGGCCAATCAGGCAGGTCTGCCGGTTGATCCCGGCTATCCTGCGGCCGGCGGTTTGGGGAAAGGAGAGGAGCCTTGACGAAAGAGCTTTTTAAGGGATCGATCCTCTTTGGCCCGGTGCCGGCGGTGCTGGTGACGACGGTCGATACCGCCGGCCGGCCGAATGTCTTTACGGTCGGCTGGACAGGGGTGGCCTGTTCCCATCCGCCGATGGTGACCATCGCCGTCCGTAAGGAGCGATTGTCCTATGAAAATATTCAGGCAACCGGTGAATTCGTTATTAATCTAACGACCAGGCAGATGCTTAAAATGACCGATTTCTGCGGCTGCCGCTCTGGCCGCAAGGTCGACAAGATCAAGCACTTCGGTCTAGAGCTTGATCCGGGCGTCGATGTCGCCGTGCCGTCTCTGGTCATCAGCCCGGTTGCCTTGGAGTGCCGGGTCAAGTCGGTTACTGAACTGGGCTCGCACGACCTTTTTATTGCCGAGGTGCTCCGTAACAAGGTGGATGAGAGGCTCATCGACGAAGACGGCAAGATTCGTCTTGGCGAGGCCGGGCTCCTTGCCTACTGCCATGGTGAATATTTTTCCCTTGGCCATAAGCCTCTGGGTACCTTTGGCCATTCCGTCGCCAGCCGGGCTGTCCGGCTGGCGAAACAGCGTAAGAAAACCTCTGTTGATAAGCCACCGAAAAAGTGATTTTCCCGCGCTACCACAAGGGCTGGTTTGGTTTGAGCAAATAGACTGCTTCACTCTGTCTTCGCTATTTCAGCAAGATACTTTTTATAGTACGCCCCAAAGGCCAGGTCGAGACCGGTCACATGATCCTTGATCCAGCCGCTTAACTCCTGTTTCAGGCTGCTTACCACCTCCGGCGTCAGACCTTTGCTGGTAAAGTCTTCATAGATTGCCGTGAAGCGCTCGGCAAAGTATTTATGGGCAAGGAGTTGTTTGTCGATTCCGGGGTAGTTTGCTTCCCGCATATATTTTTCCTCAATGCCGAAATGCCGGACGGCATAATGTTGGGTACGGGTAAGAATATCTGCAATATCCCCGACCTTCACCCCCCTTTTCATGGATCTTTCCAGTTCATTCAGGCAGGAGATGATCTGTTTGTGCTGGGCATCGATGACCGGGATATGTAACTCGAACTTGGTGTCCCATTCTATTATCATGAGAAATTGCGCAGGGTTGAATGAGTTGTGGTGATAGTCATGGCCGCTACTGGGTGGATCGTTGAAAATACCTGAGTACAAGGTATTTGTCCTTTCCTCCTTCTGGCAAGGATGGGCAGGGCAATAGAGCCCGATGGTTGCATTCAGTATATGGATTTTTACCGGCAAAAGAAAAGGAAAAGTGGCGGATCCTGCGGAAAGGGGAGGTTGGGAAATGCATTTGATAAAAGGACAGAAAACAGATAGGATAAGGGGAGGCAAGGGTTAGAAGCCAAGCGGCAAATAACTGTTTTTTCATTATTGCAGGAGGTGGTTATGGCAGAGACTCTCAAGGTCAGACAGGCGGTGAAAAGGAAGTTCCCGGTAATCGACATGGAAGACAGTCTGGAGATGGCTATCCAGCTCATGGCAGAGACCAACGTCTCGGTGCTTGCCGTCAAGGTTGCTTCGGAACTGGTCGGCCTGGTCACTGTTTGGGATGTTTTGAATGGTCTTGCCCATGATTATGACCGGCAGGCAACGAAAATCTCGACGTTTATGACCAAATGCGAATTCCATACCGATAAATCGACAAAAAATGCCTGCATTCAGCTTGATGAGAACGAGGAGCTGTTCTCGGCGATAAAGGTGATGTATGAGGCTGGAGTCAACCATCTGCTGGTGACGGGTGAAAGGGGCAAGCCTGTTGGGATTGTTTCAAGCCTTGAGCTTATTAAACTTGCTGCTGCCTCATCATCGCTCCCTTAGCTTTCGTCGATAAGCCGGCGTACAGTCGCCGCCAGTTCTCTGAGGTCCACCGGTTTCATAAGAAATGCCCTGATTCCCATGGCCCTGGCCTGGTTATCATCAATCTGCCTGCTATAGCCGGTGCAGAGGATAATCGGCACGTCGGGACGGATCCGGCGGATTTCTTCAGCCAGGTTGTCGCCGGTCAACTCGGGCATGGTCATGTCGGTGAGGACGAGGTCGAAGGCCCCTGGGTCCGACCGGAAGACCTCCAGGGCTTTGGTGCTGCTGGTAATCGAATGTACGCTGTAGCCGTGGCGGCTGAGGACGATTTCCAGCATCTTGGCTATACTCGGGTCATCGTCGACCACTAGGATGCGCTCATTACCGGTCTGGTGTTCAGCATCTGTCTCCTCGGTTTTTTCGGCGACGGCGTCGATACGCGGGAAGAAAAGAGAAAAGGCTGCGCCTTCTCCGGGCTTATTGGTGACCCTGATCATGCCGTCATGGCTCTTGACGATGCCGTGGGCAACCGCCAGTCCCATACCGGAACCCTTGCCGAATTCCTTGGTGGTGAAATACGGGTCAAAGATCCGTTCGAGATATTTCTCCGGAATGCCGCTACCGGTGTCGCTGATGGTGAGAAGTACGAATTTTCCCGGTTTCAGGTTGCCGGCCGGGTCAAGATCCTCGTCAAAAAGCTGTACCTCGCGGAGTGCTATGGTCAGGGTCCCCCCCTGGTTCTCCATGGCCTGGCTGGCGTTGGTGCAGAGATTCATCAGCACTTGGTGGATCTGGGTCTGGTCGCCTTGAATATTGCCGCAGCCCGGGGCGAGATCGAGCATGATGTCGATCGTGGTGGGAATGGTCGCCCGTAAAAAGACCACCGCCTCGACGATCAGGGCGTTGAGGTTGATCGGTTGGCGATGTTGTTCCTCCTTGCGGCTGAAGGCCAGAATCTGTTTGACCAGATCCTTGGCACGATTACCGGCCTTTAATACCTCCTGGATCTGTCTTCTCGCCGGGCTCCACACCGGAATATCGGCGAGGGCCATGTCGGCATAACCAAGCACCGCCGCCAGGATGTTGTTGAAGTCGTGGGCAATACCGCCGGCCAGGGTGCCGATAGCCTCCATCTTGTGTCGCCGCCGGAGCTGAATGGCCAGACTTTCCCGTTCCTGTTCGGCGCGGCGTATATCCGAGACATCTCTGCCGATAACGCCGATGCCGGTTAGTTTTCCCGCTGCATCGTACTGGAAAGACGTCGACCATTGCAGGTTGAGAACATTGCCGGTCTTGATATTGACCTGGCGCAGTTCAATAACCGTTCTATCGGCCTTGTCGGCAAGGCATTGCCGCCACCAGGCCAGCACCCTTTTGTGGTCGTCCGGGTGAATGAAGCGGAAAATTGATAGTCCGGAATACTCGGCAGGGGCCAGGGTTAGGATCTTCTGCGCCGCCCGGTTTAAAAATGTCAGTCGCCCCCGGGGGTCAAGCTGGGCGACAAGGTCGTTGGTGCCCTCCACCAGATCGCGGTATTTTCTCTCACTTTCACTATACTTGCCCGCCTGCTCCAGCATCCGTTGTTCGAGCTGCAGGTGGCCCAGGCGTAGTTCCTGTTCCGTCTTGGCACGCGTTTGGATTTCTTCCTGGAGTTTTCTGAGGGCGGTCGTTGCGTCCGCAGTTGCTCCGGCGCCTGTAGCCAGGAGATTGGTAAGCTCATTTTCGATGGTTCTGGTGGACGGTTTGACAAGAAAGGTGTCGGCATCGTCGCCGAGAGCGGTGAAGGAGAGCTGTTCGGCCCAGCAGTTGCTGTCGAACAGCCGGGAGCAGTAGCCGGCCAGTTTCCCCGCCAGCATGGCGCAGCCCCAGTTGACGCCGAGGGATTGCTGGTAGCGGCCTTCCCAGCTGTGGTGCACACGGAACAAGACTTCTTTCTTGTGGTAATCGATGGCAATGATCTGCCAGTTGCCCCAGCCCGCTGCCGCGTAAATGTGGGCAATATCTTGAAACCCCTCGGTAAAATTCGGGCAGGCGGTGATTGTCGGCCAGTCGTCGGCAATGCTTTTTCGCCCCTCGCTTTGCAGGGCCAGGGTAAAACGCTCCGTACCCATCATGGCCTGGGTTTCGGCCATGAACCTGGCAAGGGTTGAGTCTACCCGCATGACAACGGCCGGCATTGCCCCGAAAGTGCAGGTCCCCGTGTTGAGGTGCCATTCGATGGGGATTCCGTTGACCGAAACTCCAGTCAGTTCGTCATAGTCGGCCATGCAAGGCTCCTTGGTGTCTTCGGCTGTCCCGGTGAGGCGACGGAGGGAATCCCTGACTACCGCCAAGAGGAAGAGTCAGAGCAAAAGATTACGGTTAATGGTACATTATGGATGGGTTCCGGGACAAATGTATTTTCTTGCAGCTGGTTTTTTGGGTATTTTACCTGGATAGAAAGAGAGCATGCCGACGCTGTCGGCAATATGCGCAGTCAAACCATCATACGGTATCAACGTGAAACGCATCCTGTTACTGATCGTATTCCTGTTACTGGCCGGCGGCTTTTTCGCCTACCGGTATCTGCATAAAGAAAAACCCCTGGCCGTTTCGGTTAAAGAGGCGGAAGTAGGTCTTGTCGAGGCGACGGTGGCCAACACCCGTGCCGGTTCTGTCAAGGCCCGGTGGCGGGCGCGACTGGCGCCGGCGGTCGGTGGGCGGATCGCCACCCTGAATGTCCATAAGGGTGATGAGGTGGAGGCCGGGCAGGTTCTGGTATCGTTGTGGAACAAGGATCTTACGGCAGAACTGGAACTCGCCGAAAGTCTGGCGAAGGTCGCCGAGGCCGCCGCCAATGAGGCCTGCCTCCTTGCCGAGTATGCCGGGCGGCAAGCGGCACGGCAGACAGAGCTGAAAAAAAATCGTTCGACTTCGGAGTCCGCGTATGATGAGGCCATTGCTACCGCCTCCTCAAAAAAGGCCGCCTGTCGCGCCGCCCAGGCACAGCGGGGAGCCAGCCTGGCGAGGATTAAAGCGGCGGAGGCGATGGTCGAGCGGACGATTATTACCGCGCCTTTTGCCGGGATTGTCGGTGAGGTCAATGGCGAGATAGGTGAATTCATCACCCCATCACCACCGGGGATCGCTACCCTGCCGGTGGTCGATCTTATCAATATGCAGTCGCTGTATGTGGCAGCACCGATCGACGAGATCGATGCCGCCCAGATCCGTCCGGGAATGGAGGCGCGGATCAGCCTTGACGCCTATCCGCAAAAGGTCTTCAAAGGCAAGACCCGGTCGGTGTCACCCTACGTCCTCGAGCAGGCGAAACAGGCACGTACCGTGGAAGTCGAGGTCGATTTTGAGGAGATGGCCCAGGGCGCGAATCTTTTGGTCGGCTACAGCGCCGACGTTGAGATTGTTCTCCAGGCGCGTCCCGGGGTGGTGCGCATTGCCACCGAGGCGCTGCACAAGGATGGTCATGTCTATGTTGTCGATCCATCAACCAATCGTCTCCAGTATCGTCAGGCCAAGGTTGGCCTCGGTAACTGGCAGTTCACCGAGATTGCTGAGGGGGTGCGGCCAGGTGATAAGGTGGTGACGACCATCGACCGGCAGGGGCTGGCGGATGGGGTTGTGGCTGTAATCGACAAGAAAGAGGACCCGAAGACCAAAAAATAATGGGTTGTCCACCCATGCTGCGGCAAGAATTGCAGATCTTATTTCCCCGTAAAAATTACTGTGTATCAGAGTGCTTTCTCAAGCCTTGCCTCACCAGAAATCGAATCGATTCTGTCAAAAAGGAAGTGTTGCAGTCAAAGGGGAAATCAATTAGGATTTGCTCGGCAAATTGCCCGTCCCGGAAGAGTTGCCTGCGCCGTTGGTGTTGCAAGGGAATGAGCTTTGTCACCGGAGGAGAGGGTAAGGTATATCCCGTAGAGTGTTCCTGTATGTACGTAAGGGTGTAGGGCACAAGTTTGCTGATCCGCGCAGAGAGCGAGTACGGCCATGGAGCGGTGTGCGCTATTATCCCGTAGAAATTCAAAAAGAATATGCAATTCAATTATAAAATGAGCGCTCCCTTGTTGTTTGCAAAGTTGGCAAGCAAATTCCACCATAGAGAACAGTACAACCTTGATCGGCACAACTTCTGGGCCGATAACCGCCGGGTGATTTTAGTCTCTTTGGTGCTCTTCGTCGGGGTGCTCCTGTGGCGGTCATGGCCGAACTTTACCCATCCAGGCCTGTATGCGGAGGATGCGACCCACTATTTCAGCTATTTTTACGGCAATAACAAAGGGTTTGCCGGATTGTTTCACAATCCTAACGACTATCAGGTCATATTGAATAATTTCATCGCGACGATGGTTGCCAATATAGATGTACGGTGGCAGCCGACCTTTTATCTGTGGATAGGCGCAACTCTGTCCGTTCTGGCGGTTATGGCCCTGCCCAGTTCCGGTCTCCTGAAAAATAAGTACATTATCTTCATTTCTCCTTTCCTTCTGGGATTTTCGGGGATGAATCACCTGTACTATTATGTGACCCTGGCATATCAGATTTATAGCCTGGTGATTATTCTGATCGGGGCACTTTTCTGGCACCCGGCCAAAGGTAATACCGAGAATGTCATTCTCTTTATCGTGCTGTCGCTGCTCATCTGGTCGGGACCCTATTCGGTGCTGGTCGTACCATTTTCTATTTGCTTTATCCTGTTTTTCAAAGGCAAGACCAAGCTGTTGCTAGCCCTTTCCGTGGTAACCGTCCTCTATGCCCTGGCCGTGCGGGAACACACGATTGTGCTGCATATGCTGTGGAATCCTATAATCCACCAGATTTGGTTTGACACGTTTATCACCAAGGTGGTTTTTATGGACCTGAATGGCGCACTCAGGCCTGAAAAGATCCTGCTGACGGCGGTGTTTTTCTTAACGGTATTCGCGCTGCTCAGAAGGGATGTTTTTTACCTGAAAATTGCCTGCATTCTCCTTGTTCTTATCAATAGTTCTCTCGCCGCACTCTTCCTCAGCAAAAAATTTGCCATCGCCTTAAAAATCAGACTGTGCTATCTGATCGTTGCGCAATTCCTCTGGCTTAGCTTTTTACTGTTTACCTTTGACAGGATATTGGCGAGGAGCAAGAGGCTCTACCATGGGGGCATTGTAGTCTGTGCCCTGGTTGTGCTGTTTGTCTGTTTTGATAATTTGCGAAACCCGTCAAAGATGTCCCTGCCGGTAATGACCGGCTTACCGAAATATCTTGACGCCATATACGAGGTTGAACAGCAAAATCTCCGAGGACAACACCAGGTTAAGATTCTCGAGTACGGCAAGGTGTTTTACCATCCCATCGTCAAGGTGGGGAAGGCGGTTGACCCGGATGCCCCTGTCGAGAAGGTTCATATGGAGGATTAGCTCATGTCAAGATTGCTTGCCGCTGCCGGTTTCGTCATTTCTTAGAAAAATCAATTGCACCTTTTTCGATTTTCTGTGAAGAAGTTCTCCTGAAGATACCTTGCCGGTTTGCCGGGGATAGTGAACGTTAGTGGTGCTGCCTGTTGACTTGTCAAAGGGGTTCCCCAGCAACCGTCGAACAAGTACTGTCGCCTGAACCCGCTGTATATTCAACGATAATGATCTGTTGGATTATAAAAAGCTGAGTTGAGCAGCTCGTCTGCTCAAACGAAACTCATGCCCTTGCGATGTAAGAACCTCCTTCTCGGGTGCTCCATGAACACTTCTCCCCAATCGCCGCTTAACCGGCTGATGAACCATTTTCGCAACAGAGAATATTATGTGATCGACCAGCGTGATTTTTGGGCGAACAACCGGGGGGTGATTTTCGCGTCTTTTATCCTCTTCATCGGGGTATTGCTGTGGCGCTCGTGGCCAAATTTTACCAATCCCGGCCTGTATGTCGAGGATACAACCCACTACTTCAACCATTTTTACGGGGGCGGCCGTGATCTTTCGGCCCTTTTTCACAACCCCAACGGCTATCACAACATCATCAACAATCTCATAGCCTTCCTGGTCGCCAAGGTCGATGTGCGCTGGCAGCCTACGCTGTACCTGTGGACGGCGAGTTTTTTTGCAATCTGCGCGGTCATGGTCCTACCCTGTTCCGGCTTGCTGAAAAACAAATATCTCATTTTTATCGCCCCCTTTCTCCTCGGTCTTTCCGGGATGAATCACATCTATTACTACATCACCCTGGCCTATCAGATCTATGTCCTGATTATCCTCCTCATAGGTCTGCTGTTTTGGCGGCCCTTGGAGGGCAATACCGGCAACGTCCTGCTCTTTGTCGTGCTGTCCCTGCTTATCTGGTCGGGGCCCTATGCGGTGCTGGTGGTGCCGTTTTCCTTTTGCTTTATCCTGTTTTTCCGAGGGAAAACCAAATTGTTACTGTTCCTTTCCGTGGTCACCATCCTCTATACCCTGTCGGTGAGCGAGCATATGATTTTACTGCGCAATCTCTGGAAGCCAGAGATTCACCGCATCTGGCTCAATGCCCTGATCGGCAAGATTTTTTTCATGGATATGAAGGGTGGGACCGGACCGGCGAAGATGATGCTGACGGCGGCATTTTTTCTCACCGTCATCGCCATTCTCAGAAAGGATTCCTTCTACCTGAAAATGGCCTGTATTTTCTTGGTGCTTATCAACGGATGCCTGGGGGCACTCTTTCTCAGTAAGAAATTTATGCTCATCCTGAAGATACGGTCCTGCTATATAGTTATCGCCCAATTCTTATGGCTGGCTTTCCTGCTGTTTACCGCCGACCGGATTATGGCAATGAGCAAGAAGCTTTACCACGGCGGAATTCTTGTCTGCGTTCTTGCCGCGCTGTTTATCTATTACGACAACGCGCGGTTTCCCTGGAAAAGCTCGGCGCCGGTGATGACCTCCCTGCCGAAGTTTCTCGACGCGGTATATGCGGCGGAAGGGGAGAAGCTATTGGAGCAAAACCGGGTAAAGGTCATTGAGTTTGGCCAGGGTAATTTCCGCCCCATGGCAGGCTTGGGTAAGGTAGGCGATCCGAGTATTCCGGTCGAGCTGATTTATATCGAAGAATAACATGAATTTAAGCCGGAACGAAGAGGTCGATGTCGCGGCCGCCCCTCATTCCGAGGGGCTTTGTCCCTGAACGGCGGCAAATGTCCTGGCGTCAGAGTAAATATTTACCTGAGGAATAGTTTTGCAAACTGTTGATCCCCATAAACCTGCGGATACCGGTGGTTTCGGGAATAAGCTGCTTTCCAGCGCCCTTGCCATTCTGGCCTTTGCCGTCGTCTACGTCATCGTCGATCACCTGGTAATCTCGTCCTTTGCCAGGATGATCGTCGACATGGAAGGTCCGGTCTCGACCCAGGCCAAGGCCTATTTCTCAAGGAGCGTCACCAATGAAACCTTCGATGAGAATCACGCCACACCGGCGGTGGGCTACACGGGTGGACGGCGGACGACCTTCCAGCTTTATATGGAGAACCGGACCATTAAAAAACTGCGTTTTGATCCCGGGCGGAGCCCGGGGATCTACAAGGTCTATGCCATAACGCTTTTCAGCTATTTTGGCGCCCCGGTCAAGGTAAAGCCGCATGATCCCGACATCGAGGTCAAGGCCGGGCCGGGTACCGTAGTCACCAAAAAAACCGATCACCTTGAGATAGCCAGTCAAACAGACGACCCGCATTGCATCTTCGGGCAGGCCATTGCCGTCGACAATCCCGCCTTTCGTTTTGGCGTGCCGCTGGTCTTTGCCATCCTGACCTTTTTCGTCGCCAGCCGGATAAGGTTTTCGGAGTTTCAGTTCTGGCGGGATCTGCAGGAAAAAAAATCATCATCGGGGGCCAGCTATCGGGCTCTCGATGGGTTGCGTGGACTTGCGGCCCTCCTTGTCCTGCTTGATCATACCGGTGTGCCGGGCTGCGATGGCATCGGCATGGCCGGAGTGGTGATGTTTTTTTGTCTCAGTGGTTTTCTTCTCACCATACCCTTTGCAAAGGACGGTTCGCGGATCCTCAGCATTTCGTATGTGCGGAATTATTTTCTGCGCCGGGTTCGGCGTATCGTCCCGATGTTTTACGCCATGATTCTGGTGGTCTATGTCTTTAATGCCCGGCTTGAGGACGCCATCCGTTCCGCCCTCTTTCTGCAAGGGAATACCATTTACTGGACGGTGCTGCAGGAGATGCACTTCTATTTGCTGTTGCCGTTGGTCATGCTGGTCAATCATCTCGTCTTTCGGGATGTCAAATGGCGGATAATCGTGTTCCTGCTGTTCTTAAGCCTTGGATTTAATTACGGATACTTGTCGACCTACCACGTTTACGGCATGGGCCATTCAATGCCCCTCTATGCCGGGCTTTTCCTCGGTGGCATGCTGACCTGTTATATGTACCATACGCCGTCGATACGCGAGTCGGTATTGCTTAAAAAACTCTGTGATAATCATCTCTTGACCCTTGCGCTCTTTGTCGCGGTCTTTCTGGTGCATCAATTTCAGCCCTTTCCGCATTTCGGCAAAAAATACGCGGGAGACTGGGTGTTGTTTGGCGGCTACAACTATCTGGTTGCCCTCCTGGTTTTTTGTCTGGTCATGTCTGAGCGTTCTTGCGCGGCAAGAATTCTCCAGATATTGCCTCTCCGCCTCCTTGGGGTGGTGAGCTACAGTTTTTATTTGCTCCATCCGATTCTTATGAAGGTCGTCAAACAGGTGTCGCAGGAATATCTCCAGGGAAGGCTTGCCGGTATCGGGGCCTTCGTCGCGGCACTCCTCCTGACCTTTGTGGTCAGTACCGTGACCTACACCCTCATTGAGCGACCCTTTATCTTCGGCAAGAATGGCAGATAATATTCTCCACACACATGCTGTTGTTTGGTAACTCAATGGCGGAAAAGACGGGCACAAACTTTTGTTGGTGCCCGTTTTTATTTGTGAAATTCCTTCCATGGCAGGCGCAACATTTCGATACAAATTGATACAAAAAGCTGACAGTCACTCGGCGCCTGGCCAGGTATAGTGTTTCTGGCTTCCAAAGAGAAGCCATTGCCTCCTTCCGGCCTTGCGAAAAGAACGCGATGGCGCAGTGGCAGGCAGGCCTTGCCCACCTATCATTCAGCCAACAGGAGAACGACCGATGGCCATTCCCACTTCCAGAACCCATGAGGCGGCAACTCTGCATTTTTTCCAGGAGCGCTGCAACGGCTGCGGTCTGTGTGTCCAGGTTTGCAAGGATTTTGGTATCCGATTGGTTGATGGCAAGGCGCAGCAGGTGTCTGATACCTCTATTTTTGGTTGTATCGCCTGTGGTCACTGCATGGCGATCTGCCCGCAGGAGGCGATTATGGTGGATGGCCGCTGCCTCTCGGCGGACGATCTCACCCCACTGCCGGCCCGCGGCGAGGCAGCCGATTACCAAGGATTTCTGAGACTTCTACAGCGCCGCCGGTCTATTCGCGAATTTAAGGACAAGGTCGTAGAAGGGGAGGTGATCGACCAGGTGCTGGAGGCGGTTCGCACCGCCCCTATGGGCTTGCCGCCCTCGGATGTCCATGTCCTGGTGCTTGACACCAAGGCAAAGGTCCGCAGGTTTTCGCAAGACTTCTGCACCTATCTGGAAGGCTTGAAGTGGCTGGTTTCGGGATGGTTTCTCGCCCTGATGCGGCCCTTCTGGGGCAAGGCCAATGATACCCTGTTTCGCGATTTCGTCCGGCCGCTTATCTATTCCTATACCGGGGCAATGGCCCGCGGCGAGGACCTCGTCACCTACGATGCCCCGGTTGCCCTGTATTTTTATGGATCGCCTTTCAGCGATCCGGCCGATCCCATCGTTGCCGCCTCCTATGCCATGCTTGCCGCCGAGTCGCTGGGACTAGGCACCTGCATGCTTGGAGGCTTCCACCCGCTCATTCAGAATGGCCGGGCAGCCCGGCGCTTCCGGGAGGAACAGGGGATCCGCTATCCCAGCCGGGAAGGGCTGATTGTTATCATGGGCTACCCCCGCGTGGTGTATCAGAGAGGCATACGCCGCAGTCTTGCGGCCATCGATAGATATACGGGGCCATGAGCGAAGCCGATCGTCGTGCAATTCAAGAAAAATACATAGATTGACTGGCAATTCTATTAAAAAATGACCGCGGTCGATATTTTCCCTTGACGATTTTTGGGTTGCGGTTATATTTCCGACTGCAGTCAACTTTCATTCCCATAAGGACACCATGGCAGGCGTACGAGAAACAAAAAAACAGCAAACCCGCAAGGCAATCATGCGGGCAGCGATGACCCTCTTTAGTGAAAAGGGTTTCGATAAAACCAGTATTGAAGAACTGGCAAAGGCAGCGGGCATTGGCAAGGGCACCATTTACGGCTACTTCCAGACCAAGATGGACATCCTCCATGCCTTCTGCGAGGACGAGCTGGAATGTCTGCATCAGGAACTGACCAGCAGCGCCGACCGGGAAATTCCATTTTTGCAGCAGATGGTGAGCATCTATATGTCGGAATTCCGGCACATAACCGAGAACCGTGAATTTGCCCGCCTGTTCATGCGGGAGACCGCCTTCCCCCGCGGCGTCGATCTCGACAAGCACCTCGAACACGAAAACGATTATTTTAAACTGCTTTTCCCGCTCTTGGAAAAAGCCCAAGAACGCGGCGAACTGCGTAAGGACCTGGACCTCCTCTATATTACCGGACATTTTTATGGGCTGTATCTGCTGCTAGTGTCCGCCTGGTGCAGCGGCAGGGTACAGACCGACGAGGCAGAACAGGCCCTCGAAGCCCTCTTCCGTCAAGCGATGGAAGGTCTGCAGCCTCGGTCTTAACATCTTTTAAAAGGTATATTCCATGAACCACCAGAATGCCGCCCCGCGCACGGCCCGGGCAAAAATCGTCTACTTTGTCTGGAACAACCTGCCGCGATTCACCCTCCTCGCCCTGATCGTTCTGGTCATTCTTCTTGCCGGCATGATCAAAAAGGAGACTGCGGCGATTGCAACCTCCAAGGCTGATGCCCTGAAGCAAGAGCGTCCACCGATCAACGCGGTGACCCTTGCCCTGCAGCCGGGGATCATCCATGACCGGATCAACCTGCCCGGCAACATTGAGCCGTGGACCACCCTGTCGCTGCTGGCGAAAATAAGTGGGACGATTGCCGAGATCCACGTCCGTGAGGGGCAGAAGGTGAAAAAAGGCGACGTTCTTCTGCGGATTGACGATGAGGACTACAGCATAGCCGTCGACCGGGCCAAGGCCGCCTACCAATTGGCGAAGGCCGAATACGAGAGGGATAAGGCCATTTATGCCAAGGGGGTCATTCCTACTGCCGAGCTTGACACCAATAAAACCAGGATGGACACCGCCCGGGCCGACTATGAAAATGCCCAGCTGCAGCTGGCCCGCTGCATGGTGACCGCGCCGATGCAGGGCGTGGTGCGCAAGCTGGATGCCAAGGTCGGTCTGCATTTGGCGGTGGGTGATCCGATTGCCGAGATCCTCGAAATCGACCGGCTGAAGGCGGTGGTCGGGATCCCGGAATCGGAGGTAACGGCGGTGCGCGGCATCGACGCCATCGATATTAGCCTCCAGGCCCTCGGCGACCGTATCGTTTCCGGCAAGGTCCACTTCCTGTCATCCTCGCCCGACACCGTAGCCCGGCTGTTTCGTCTTGAACTGGCCATCGACAACAGCGCCGGGGAGATCCTGCCGGGGATGTTTTTTCGTGCCGACGTGGTGAAGAGAACCGTGCCGGATGCTCTCGTCATCCCCTTTTACAGCGTCATCTCCAGGAACAAAGAACAATACGTATATGTTGAGGAAGACGGAACGGTGAAAAAGAAAAACGTCCGTCTCGGCATCATGGAAAAATGGATGGTGCAGGTCGTTGAAGGGCTGCAGGCTGGTGAAAAACTCCTTGTCGAAGGCCACCGCGACGTCGAGGACCAGCAGAAGGTGAAGGTGGTCAAGGCCGCTGCCGATATAAAGGAACTGACACTATGATCGTTTCCGATACCGCCGTTAAAAACAGCACCACCGTTTTTGTCCTGTCGGTGCTGCTGATCATCTTCGGCATCTACTGCTATCAGGCCTTGCCGCGCGAGAGCGAGCCGGACATCACTATTCCCAATGTCTTTATCTCGACTGAGTACAAAGGTGTATCGCCTACCGACATCGAGACGGCGATAACCGTTGAGATCGAGAAGAAGCTGAAGGGACTTGAGGGCCTGAAGAAGATCTCCTCAATCAGCGCCGAGGGCAAGTCGATGATCAACGTCGAGTTCGTCACCGGCATTGATATCGACAAGGCCTTGCAGGACGTCAAGGACAAGGTCGACGAGGCGAAGGGTGATCTCCCCAATGACCTTGAGGATGACCCCTCGGTCTTTGAGGTCAACCTGTCGCAGATGCCGATCATCGTTCTGTCCCTGTCCGGTACCTGCGGTCTATCCTGCCTGAAGGAGGTTGCCGATGATCTGCAGGACGAGATTGAGGCTATTACCGGGGTCATGGAGGTAGAGATCAACGGCGGCCTGACTCGGGAGATACGGGTTGAGGTCATTCCGGAAAAACTTTCCTACTACGGTCTGACCATCAGCAGCCTACAGAACGCCGTGAAAAGCGAAAACACCAATACCTCGGGCGGGGCCATCCGTCTTGGTCAGGGCCGCTTTCAGCTGCGGGTGCCCGGTGAATTCAAGACCCCGGAGGAGATCTACGGCCTGGTCATCGGCACCCATAAAGGCCAGCCGGTGTACCTGAAGGATGTCGCCGAGGTTATCGACGGCTTCAAGGAGGAGACCAGCATCTCCCGCTTGAACGGCCGGGATTCGGTCAATCTGGCGATCAAGAAACGGGCAGGGGAAAACATTATCACCATCAGCAAGCAGGTCGACAAGATCCTCGACAAGGAGCAACGGAAGTGGCCGAGCGGCACCAAGATCACCAAGGTCCTTGATAAATCCAGGGATATCGAGGTGATGATCGCCGACCTGGAAAATAATATCTACTCCGGCCTGGTCCTGGTGCTCCTCGTCATCTTCCTGTCGATGGGTTTTCGCAACGCCGTTTTGGTCAGTCTATCCATCCCCTTTTCGATGTTCATCAGTTTTATTGTCCTCTATGCCCTGGGGATCACCCTGAACATGGTGGTGCTTTTCAGCCTGACCCTGGCCCTTGGCATGCTCGTCGATAATGCCATTGTTATTATCGAAAACACCTACCGCTTCATGCAGCAGGGGGCAAGCCGGGTGCAGGCAGCGATGCGGGCGACGAGCGAGGTTGCCTGGCCGGTCATTGGTTCGACGGTGACCACCGTCGCGGCATTCTTTCCCATGCTCTACTGGCCGGGAATCATGGGCGAATTCATGCGTTTTCTGCCGATCACCCTGATCGTCACCCTGACCGCCAGCCTCTTTGTCGCCCTGATCATCAATCCGGCCATGGGGTCGCTGTTTATGAAGATCAAGGGCCGGCCGGAGCACAGCGGCATGACCATCGAAGAGATCTCGGCGGCGGTTGACAAACCGGCGGCAATCAAGGGCTTCTGGCTGACCCTGTACAGCAGGACCCTGACCGGGGCCCTGAGGAAACCCTTCACCGTCCTCGCCCTCAGCTTTACCGGTCTGATCCTCATGGTGGAGGTCTGGTTCCTGGTCATCGGTCTGGAAAAACCGGTGGAATTCTTCCCCGATATTGATCCCAAGGGTTTCTACGTCAATATCGATACCCCGGAGGGGGCCGACCTTGACTATATCGACCGGATCATCCGGCGTATCGAACTGGCCATTTCCGGCCATGGCGAAGGTACAGGAAAAGAAGGCGGGCAGCAACTGACCTCGCTTCAGGCCCTGGCCCCCAAGGAATACACCAAACCGAATGGCGAAACATACCATGGTCCAAGTGACCTGAAAAACGTCAAGGACGTCTACATGCAGGGGGTCGTCAGCGCCGCCGGCGGCTCGGCCTTCAGCGCCAATTCGCCCAATCATGTGGGCGTGCGCTTTATTGATCTGGAAGAACGCGGCGAGTCGTCATACACTACCGTCAACACTATCCGCGAGCGGGTCCGCGATATCCCCGGCGGCAAGATCACCATTGCCAAGGAGGAAGAGGGGCCGCCGACCGGTGCCCCGATCAACCTGGAAATCTCCGGCCCGGACTTTGAGGTCCTCGGTAAGATAGCCAAACAGGTCAAGGATGTCCTCAGCCAGATCCCCTTTGTCGAGGATGTTCGCGATGATTTTGTCGAGGGCATCCCCTCGGTGCAGGTCAACGTTGACCGACAGAAGGCGGCGCTTTTTGGGCTGACCACCGACATGATCGGCTTCGCCCTGAAGACCGCCTATAACGGACTGAACGTTTCCTCCTTTCGCCAGGGCAACGATGATTATGATATCACCCTGCAGCTGAAGGAGGCTGACCGCAGGGTCGTCGATGTTCTCCATGAACTGCTGCTGCCCACGCCCTCCGGTGAAACGGTGCCGCTGACGACGGTCGCTAAGATCACCTTTGCCGGTTCGATCGGCGACATCAACCGCATCAATAACCAGCGGGTGGTGACGGTCAAGGCCAATATCGAAGAAACCAAGACCACCGGCCCGGTGGTGCGGGAAGAGGCGACAAAGTTCATCGACCAGGTCAACCTGCCGGCCGGCTACAATATGAAATTCACCGGTGAGCAGGATGAGCAGAAGGAGTCGGAGGACTTTCTCGGCAAGGCCTTTTTGGTCGCCCTGCTTCTTATCTTCCTGACCCTGGTGGCGATGTTCAACTCGGTGAGCCAGCCTTTTATCATCATGACCTCGGTCATCCTCTCCCTTGGCGGGGCCTTCCTCGGCCTTGTGGTGTTTCGCGCGCCCTTTGGCATTATCATGTCCGGGGTCGGGGTCATTTCTCTGGCCGGAGTCGTGGTCAATAACGCCATCGTTCTTCTTGACTACATCAATAAACTTCGGGAGCGGGGCTATGCCCTCAGCGATGCGGTGGTCTTTGCCGGAGTCACCCGGCTGCGGCCGGTGCTGCTCACCGCCATTACCACTATTCTCGGTCTTATTCCCATGGTAACCGGGGTTTCCTACGATTTTCATACCTGGTCCATGGCCTGGGTGAGCGAATCGAGCCTATGGTGGAAGTCGATGGCCAATGTGGTTATCTTCGGCCTGTTCGTTGCCACCTTTTTAACCCTTATCGTCGTCCCCACCCTCTATTATATCTCTGCCCGTTTTGTCGAGAAGCGGCAGGCGGCAGCAAAGCGGATAAAGGAACTGTACTGGCGGCCCTATGCGCTATTGGCCGGTGAGCCGCGACCAGGAGAAGAAAAATAATGCTACTATTCAGATATCTTTTTATTGCGCTGGTGCTGGTGTTTGCAGTTCCGAGTGCGTGTCTGGCTGCGGCGCAGGCGGCAGGTGGTACCAAGCTGACCCTGGCCGAGGCGGTACAGTTGGCTCTTGCCAATAATATCGGGTTGCAGCTGCAAAAAGACGATGTGAGCTCGGCAGAAGGGGCAAAAGAGGCCGCCGAGGGCGAATTTGATGTTGTCGCCAAGGGGGAGGGTGGTGCTGAAAGTCAGGAAAAGACCCCGCTCATCCCTGGTGAGTCGGAGGAAGATAAAACCGCCCAGTGGGCAATGGGCCTGCAGAAGAAGCTGACCACCGGCACCGAGGTCAGCCTCAACTGGACCAACAGCCGCTTTTCCAGTACACCGGAGACAACCATTTTCGATCCGGTCTACAACACCGGCCTGACCCTCGGGTTGCGCCAACCCCTTCTCCAGGGCTTCGGCACCGATCGGCAGACCGCCGCCATGCGCGCCTCGGAAAAGAATCTCGCCGCCGCCACCTTTATGGTAAGCGCCGAGGCCGCCAATCTTGCGGCAAAGGTAAAGAACGCCTATTGGAACCTGGTGTATGCCTGGCAGGACAAGTCGGTCAAGGAGTTGTCGCTTGCCCTTGGGCAAAGGCTTCTCGCAGAGACCGAGGAGAAGATTCGCGCCGGTAAGCTGGCACCGGTCGACATCTACCAGCCGCAATCGGAGGTCGCCCGCCGCGAGGAAAGCCTTATCTCTGCCGACCGGGCCATTGGCCTGTATGAGGATGAGTTGAAGCTCTTGGTCAACAGCCGCGATTGGCATCTGCCCTTTATCCCGGCCGACCTGCCGCCGACCGCCGGGGTGGAACCTGACCCGCAGGCGGTTCTGGAGAACGCCTTGCGCAGCAGACCCGATCTGCAGGCGGCGCAACTGGCCATCGATGCGGCGAGAATCCAAGAGGAAGTGGCCCTTGATAACACCAGGCCCTCTCTTGCCCTGGTTGGTTTGGTCGGCCAGGGTGGCACGGATGACGGCTACGGCGACTCTATGGATGATGCGGTCGACAACCCAAAGACCCAGTGGCAGGCAGGCCTCGCTTTTTCCATGCCCCTGCAGAATAGCGGTGCCAAAGGTCTGCATCGCCAGGCCAGTGCCGCTCACAACAAGGCGAAGAACTCGGCCGAGCTCCTCCGTCTGCAGATCCAGCAAAGCGTCCGGACGACGGTTCGCGACGTGCAACTGGCGCAGAAGACCATGGAGGCAACGAAAAAGACCTCCCTTGCCTCCAGCAAGCGCCTTGAGGCCGAACAGGAGAAATTCGCTGTCGGACGGGCCACCACCTTTGACGTCCTGACCGCCCAGGAGGCATATGCCAAGGCCCTCAGTCAGGAAAAGCAAAGCGAAGTCGGCTATGCCCAGGCTCTGGCTGAGCTCGACCGTATCCAGGGGCAGGTGACAACGGGGGCAAATCTATGATGGAGACCTGCCGCCGCATCGCCGGTCCAAACTGAAAGTCGGGATAAGGAGGAAGACCATTGGCCTCGGATAAAAGCTTCGTTGATTTTGCCCTTGAACAGATGGCGGAAGCAGGGCAAATCACGTGCAAAAAAATGTTCGGCGAGTACGGCGTGTATTGCGATGGCAAGATCGTCGCCCTGGTGTGCGACAACCGCCTCTTTATCAAACCGACCGCAGGTGGCCTCGCCTTTGCCGGCGCTATCGCCAAGGCCCCACCGTATCCCGGGGCCAAGGAGTATCTGCTGATCGAAGAACAGCTGGAAGACCCCGCATGGCTGGCCGAACTCGTCCGCATCACCGCCGCCGAGGTGGTGCCCAGCCCGCCGAAAAAGAAAAAGAGCTCAAAAGGCAAGGCATAAGGGGCGACTATAACCATGCCGTAAAAATCCATCACCAGGGGGCGGGAAGAATGCAGATAGACGACAGGAAGTGGAAGATGGTCCAGCGCCATTTACGTTACAGCGATGAAGAGATGGCGCGGTTCAAGGATGATCCGCGCAACGGCGAGGTCCTTGCCGACAGTTCGAGGGTCATGAACAAACTGATCATTCTCGAAGTGGTTGCCTCGCACGGCTGCAACAGCAAGCACAAGGTCGGCGATCGTTTTTATTTCGACGCCCTCGGCAATCTCCTCACCGAACGCTGCCCGAAAAAGGTCTGCGGCTACTCCCTTAATGCGGCATTGATGATGGTCTTTACCGCCAATGAAATGCTCTTCGCCGGCATGGACCCCAACCAGATCCGCTTTAAACGTGCCGGCTGCTTCGATGTCGGCCTGGAATGCGGCGGCTGGGGCAGAATCGTCCTGGAACTGCGGGTGGAAGAGCAATGAAGGCAAGGCAATGATCGAACTCGTTGATATCTGCAGGACCTTTACCGTTGGCGGGCAGGAGGTGCGGGCCATGGACCATGTGTCGCTGACCATTGGCGCCGGCGAGTACCTGTCGATCATGGGGCCGTCCGGGTCGGGAAAATCGACCCTGCTCAACATCATCGGACTGCTCGATACCCCGAACAGCGGCACCTATCGCCTCGACGGCCGCGATGTCACCAGTCTTGGCGACGACCAGCTGGCGGCGACGCGCAGCCGGAAGATCGGCTTTATCTTCCAGTTTTTCCACCTCATCCCGAGATTGACCGCCGTCCAGAACATTGAACTGCCATTGATGCTGGCGGGGGTCCCCGCCCGCCAGCGCCACCTGCGCAGTGCCGCCCTTATCGACAGTTTTGGTCTTGGCGGGAGGAGCCATCACCGTCCGGACGAGCTATCGGGCGGCCAGCGGCAGCGGGTGGCAATTGCCCGGGCGGTTATTAACCAGCCGGCGGTGCTCCTCGCCGACGAACCTACCGGCAACCTTGATCGCAGCTCCGGGGCGGAGATAATCGAGTTGCTCGAAGAACTCAATCGCGGCGGGCAGACCCTGGTGATCGTCACCCACGACCCGGAAATAGGCGAACGGGCAAGGCGGCGGGTGCGAGTCGTGGATGGTCGATTGGCCGCCGACACCGGGGGCTGACGGTGCGCCCCCTCGACACCATAAACTTCGGCCTGGCCAGTCTTGGCAGCAACCGGGTGCGCACCGCCCTGATGCTCCTGGCCATGAGCATCGGTGTTGCGGCGGTGGTGCTCCTTACCGGTATCGGCAACGGCGCAAGACTGTATATTGTCGATAAATTCGCCGCCTTAGGTACCAATCTGGTCATTGTCATCCCCGGCCGGGCGGAAACCGCCAGCAATGCCCCGGCGACTCTGGTCGGCGAGACCCCCCGCGACCTAACCCTTGAAGACACCATGGCGGTGATGCGCAGCGAGCTGGTAAGCCGCGCCGCCCCCCTCAATATCGGTGAACTGAGTGCCGTACGCCTCGGACTGGAACGGCAGGTGCCGGTACTCGGTTCGACGACCTCTTTTATGGAGATACACCACCTGAAATTGGAGCGCGGTTCATTTCTGCCTGACGAGGATTGGGACATTGCCAGGCCGGTCTGCGTTCTCGGCTCCAAGGTATACCAGGAGCTGTTCGGCCGGGACGCAGCGCTCGGGGAATTGATGCGCCTGGGCGGTTATCGCTGCCGGGTCATCGGCATCCTCTCTTCGGAAGGGCGATCGCTGGGTTTTGACACCCAGGAGCTGGTGGTGGTGCCGGTGGCCTTTGCCCAGATGCTTTTTAATTCCAGCGGTCTTTTCCGCATTCTTGTCGAGGGCAAAGACCAGCAGTCCCTTGACAAGCTGAAGACCCATATCGCCGACACCATTGCCAAACGGCATTATGGCGAAAAGGACGTGACGATTATTACCCAGGACTCGGTCCTTGCCACCTTTGACAAGATCCTTCGGTCGCTGACCCTGACCGTTGCCGGCATCGCAGCCATCAGCCTGGTGGTCGCCGGCATTCTCATTATGAATGTCATGCTCATGTCGGTTGCCCAGCGTACCGCTGAGATCGGCCTGTGCAAGGCCTTGGGAGGTACCCGTCGGCAGATCATGGTGATGCTGGTTACTGAGGCGCTGCTTCTGTCGATGATTGGCGGAATTTGCGGACTTCTTCTCGGTCTCGCCGGGGCATGGGGGATCGCCCAGTTCTATCCGGAGCTTACCACGAATCCCCCTCTCTGGGCGGTGGGCGCCGCCATTGCCACAGCCCTCGGCACCGGCCTGGTCTTCTCCCTCCTGCCCGCCGGCAGGGCGGCAAGGCTCGATCCGATCCGCGCCCTGGCAAGGCGCTGAGGACTGATATGCGGACGACCGACCAGCTGCATTTTATTACCACCTCTATCCGTGCCAAACCCCTGCAGTCCTTTCTCACGGGTCTTGGCATCGCCGTCGGCATTACCGCGGTCATTCTTCTGACCTCGATGGGTGAAGGGCTGCAGCGTTTTGTCGTCGCCGAGTTCACCCAGTTCGGTGCCAATCTTATCGGCATCAACCCCGGCAAGGTGACCACTATGGGGACCTCGCTTGGTGTCCTTGGCTCGGAGCGGCTCCTGACCATCGAGGACAGCGAGGCCCTGAAGCGCCTGCCCGAGGCCGAAGCGGTGGTGCCGCTCGTTCAAGGCAATGCCGAGGTGAGCGCCGAGGGCCGGACGAGAAGAATCACCCTCTACGGTGTCGGTGCCGAGATGGATAAGGCCTTGCGCATGCAGGTCGGCAGCGGCCGCTTCCTGCCGCCGGACGATCCCCGTACTGCCCGGCCCTTCGTGGTGCTTGGTGACAAGGTGGCGAATGAGCTTTTTCCGGGTGAAAACCCAATCGGCAGGCGGGTGCAGATCGGCAACCAGCCCGGCCGGGTGCTCGGGGTCATGGAACACAAGGGGCAGATTCTCGGTTTTGATATGGATGACACAGTTTATATCCCGGCGGTCAGGGCCCTCGACCTCTTCGACCGGGAAGGGCTGATGGAAATCGATGTCCTCTTCCGGGATGGCTACCGGGCGGAGGAGGTGGTGGCGGCGATAAAGCGGATTCTCGTCAACCGCCATGGCCAGGAGGATTTTACCATCACCACCCAGCAGCAGATGCTTGATGTCCTCGGTTCGGTGCTGTCGATGCTGACCGTCGCCGTTGGTGCCCTGGGCGGCATCTCCCTTTTGGTCGGCAGCGTCGGCATCTTTACCATCATGACTATCGCCGTTCGAGAGCGTACCGCCGAGATCGGCCTGTTGCGCGCGGTCGGTGCCTCGCAGGGCCATATTCTCTGGCTTTTTCTTCTGGAAGGCACGGTCTTGGCGGGGCTTGGCGGGGCCGCCGGTCTGGCCGCCGGTTTTTGCCTCGCCGCATTGATTCAGGCCTTTGTGCCCCTTCTGCCGGTGCACACCCCGTGGAGCTTTGTCTTCTTTGCCGAGATCCTGTCGATGGTTATCGGCATAGTTGCCGGAATCATTCCTGCCCGTCAGGCAGCCCGGCTCGATCCGGTGGAGGCGTTGCGTTCGGAGTAAAACAGCCGATGCCCTGCCCGGGTTCCCTTGGGCGTTACCCATAAAAAAAGCCCCGTGGTAACTTACCACGGGGCTTTTCATTACTGGAACCTGATCATCGGTTATTTCTTTTTCTTGATCATGTTCATACGCTTCCCAGCGGTTTGCATCGCTGGGGGACCAAGCCATGTACCCGCCAAGAGCAGGTTATAGTAGGCCCATTTGAAGAGGAGCTTGGAGATATGATTGAATTGCGTATCCTTCAAGAGTCCCAAAGGACCAATGGAGGGGAACGGATAATCTCCGACAACCGGCTCGACGTCGTAGTTGAAATCAATGATGTAGGCTTTCCCGAAGCCTGATTCGATGAATCAGAGCGCGTGCCCATCCGATCTCGCGTGCTGCGCCTCCCCGTTGATGAAGGCCATGATGTTCTCTTCGAGGATGTCTGCCTGGAAGTGGGCAACCGCACCGGCCTTGGAGGTCGGAACGTTGGTGCCATCGCCGAGAACCCAGACATTGTCCCTATCCTTGGGCTGCAGGGTATGCTTGTCGACTGGAATGTACCCCATTGGGTCGGAGATACCGGAATCGATCATAACCTGAGAGCCGAAGTTCGGTGGTATAGAGACCAACATGTCATAGTTGACCTCAGTGCCGTCATAAGAGGAGATCACCTTCCTCTCACCGTCAACACCGCCGAGTGCAAAGTTTGGAGTGATATGGATATTTTTCTGCTGGCAGGCAGCAGCGAGAACCTCTGTGGCAACCGGCTTGGTGAACGCACCGGTCAGAGGGGTAACAAATTCAATCTCGACCTTGTCACGGATGCCGCGCTCATGGAAATGCCAATCGGCAAGAAAGGCGAATTCCAAAGGTGCCACTGGGCACTTGATCGGCATCTCGGCAATGTTGATGACCAGTTTACCACCCTGGAACTGCGCCAAGGCCTTTTTCAGGTCGATGCAGTGGTCGTAGCGGTAATAGCCGTAAACATCTTTGCCCCATGTCTCGGCAAGACCCTCAACCTCTTCCGGACGAACGTCACAACCGGTGGACATGATCAGGATGTCGTACTGGAATTTACCCCTGGTGGCGGTGGTAACTTCCTGTTTGTCCCAATCTACGTTGACCAATTCTGAGATGACAAAATCTATTCCCGGCTTGATGAATTCTCTCTTGGTTTTTCGGATTTCTTTTTCTGTATTTATTCCGAAGGGAACGAAGAGATATCCAGGCTGGTAATCATGGATATTGTCTTTATCGATGATCGTGATGTTCCACTCATTACGATCAAGATGTTTTCTCATCTTATTGGCCATCATCGTGCCGCCACATCCGGCACCGAGGATGACAAGCTTTTTCATAGCGAATTCTCCCTCCTATCAATTAGATTCTTACAACTTTGGTCTCTGAGATTATCTTGTAAAACCGATAACCTTCTGAAACTATACACTTCCATCGCCGCCAAGAACCCGTTCTCTTGAGGGCCATTATTCGAAACAAGACGAATCTCGTTAGTCCGACTCAAAAAAAAGCTGGTCATGTCACTATTGACCAACCGCGGACCCAGCGTCGTTCTGGGCCGCTCCGGCAAGGAGCATGTCCTTATCGGTTGTCCCTGTGGGCCTGTAACAAGGCACCAACTGCTTCCAAAAGAGTGAAAACCATACCCAAAGTCTCTTGGATCTTCGGATCGTAGAGCTTCTTTACAAGTCCAACAGGGCCGAGCTTGTTGGGCTTGCTCAGGTCGATGGCCGCAATGACATTGCACATGGCCTCTGCCTGCTGCTCGGAGAACGTGCATCCCTTTAAGGTGGCACCCATTGCTCCACCAGCAACCTTTAGCGTTCCTTCCAATTGGCTGAACAGGTCGATAATGCCAGGCAGGCTGAGTTTGGCAACCGGCTCAATTTCATCGACGAGTTCCATGCCTGCCTTGAGCATGGTGATTGCTGTGTTGAAATGATGGAGGTTGCTGAGGGTGTTGCGAACCAGCGTGGTGATGTCATCAACACTGTACTGGCCTTCCATCTCGGCAAAGAGTTCAATGGTTTTTGGCAGGACCAGTTTGGCAATCGGTTCGATCTCATCCTTCAGTTCCATGCCAGATTTGAGCATGGTAACGGCAGTATTGAGGTGATGGACGTTGCTCAGGGTGTTGCGGAGCAGGGCGGCAATTTCCTCAAGGTCATACTGTCCTTCCATGTCCGAGAAAAGCTCGGTCACCTTCGGGTAGACCTGTTTGGCCACCGGTTCCAGCTCATTTTTCAGCTCCATGGCACCTTTGGCCGTGGAGAGGAGGGCGTTTAGCGTCTCAACATTGAGCACCAAATTCCTCATGAAGTGGACGAGATCCTCCCGTCTGTTTTCTTGATCGAGGTCGGATAAACAATCGGCGACCAAAGGGCCCGTTTGCAGGGAGAGCGGCAGGATTTCTTTTTTTAGCTCTGCCACGACATCAGCTTTCAATGTCTGAATCTCATTGGAAAGGGCATCCAGTTTTTTTAAAATCAGGGCTTCATCCATCGCTTAGTTCTCTTTTTGATTAAATTGCTGCGCAATCTCATTTTCATGAATAAATAACTCTGCCATCCTCGAAAAACCGTCAGCTGTTCCTTGTTGACCCGGACATGCTGATACCGCAAAAGCCTAATAAAACCAAAAATTAATGCCGTCTGCCACCATGTAGCGTGTCACCGTGTAGTAGAAAATATCTAAATCTATATACTACCTAGTAATAGCAGTGTCCAGCTGAAAGTCAAGCTTGCTTGTGGCAAAAGTTGAAAAAGCGCACAAAATAGGTGTCCTTGCGACTGTCATTGCACAAGCGGCTGCACATATTGCACAACAGGCATGAGGCGGTGGTTCGGTCAGGCTGCTGGTGTGGAAGGAAATGTATCGAATGGATAGGAGGGCTGATAATTTGCGGTGAAGAGAGGGTAAGGAAACAGCCTTCCGGTATTGCGTTTTTGGTGTTGTAGCTGTTATTCCGGCTATTTCAAGAGCGATTTGAAGATTTCACAATTCTTGCAAATGTGCATCTTGGTTCTGCGGCAGGAGTCTTTTGTGCACTCACAAAGCGTGCCGCACAGGTACCAGCACATGTGGCCGCTATCAAATTCAAAGGCAGGGCAATGTTCCTTTTCGACGCAGAGTTTTCTTTCCCAGCAAGGAATGAGGGTTTCCTTTCTCGCCTTCTGGTGGATAAGAAGAAAATAGATGTATTTCTCAGTGTGTTCGGGAATGTTTCGCCAGCCCTGTTCGTAGCTGTGCACGGTCCGTAGTGATATGCCAAGGAGGTCTGCCAGCTGCTTTTGCGTCTTGCCGAGCTTGCCGCGGGCAAGATAGAATTCGTCGTTGGTCATGATATAATCCCACTCTCTTTTGATGATCTAAGATCTATGAAAAAGATCTAAAGTCCTTCCCTAAGGGGTAATCACGATGAGGCCTATGGTACACTATTTGAGAAGAAATATGCTGGAGAATTTCTCGCTTTCTTTGAAATCTTTCAGGGTGTGAGGGCTGCGGCGCTTCACCGGTGATGCTTACGAGACAGGGCCGCGGTGGTTTTCCACTACGGCCCTGTCGTTTTGCATCAATGTAGCTTTGGCTGATAGTAACCAGCCATGCGATAGTATTGGCCAGAGGTGGCTTCTTTTGAATTGCCGGCCATACCACAAGGGCATACGTTTCGTTTAAGCAGGCAAGCTGCTTTACTCAGCTTTATTCCATGCCCCATTTGATAAATCCGGGCTTGACCTCGACCATGGCATTGACGATGAGCTCAACCAGTCCGGAGTACCACAGATTTTCGCTTTCCAGCAGTCCGTAGTGTTCGATCATGTCCCTGATCTGTCCTTTGCAGTTTGAACACGGGGCGCAGACATATTTCTTGGTTTCCGTGCCCCGGCAATCCGAAAAGGCATTGAGGATCTGTTCGAGCTTCTTCCGTCCGGAGATATTGTTACGCCAATCACCGATGTTGTTGCGGTGCATAATGGCGAAACCGCTGCCGCCGCCGCAGCAGTAGTTGTCGACGCCATGCGGGGTCATCTCCCTGAAGAGTGGCGCTATCTTTCTGACAACTTCTCTCTGTGGCTCGACTATACCCATGAGACGAACATAGTTGCACGGATCATGGAGGGTTACCGGGAAGTTGTTGCGTGCAGGGTCGAGTTTGAGCCTCCCGGACATAACGATATCCCTGAGAAGAGGGAAACAGCTTTCCCGTGGGATGCGCAGGTCTGCTGGCAGGACACGGTCGGCAATAACGGTAAGCGCCTTGTGGGCGTGGCCGCATTCGCCGAGGACGATCTTTTTGACCTTGAGTTTCTTCGCGACCTGGGCATGGATCAGAGCAGTCCGGGCGAACTGCACGTCATCGTACCACACCCCGTAGTTGATGCTGTCGTAACCGGCCAGTTCGCTGGACATGGTCCAGGAAAGGCCGGCGGCCTCGAAGATCAGGCTGAAGGCGGCGACGTTATCGGGCCATGCCATGATCTCTCCGGCGTTGTGGATAAGCAGGATATCCGCGCCTTCCACGTCCCATGGGGTGTTGAAGGTGTAGCCGGTCTCCTCGGAAAAGTCCTCGTCGAGGAAGGTGACGTTGTCCTTGGCGATATCACCGGTCATCGAGGTGGAGGACCCGGTTTTCAGTTGGAGCATGGAGCCTTTTTCGTGCACCTCGGTGGGTGCTATGCCCATCTCCTGGCTAAATATTTTACGAATTTCCCGGGCTATCAAGGCGTTGTCAACACCGACCGGACATGTCTGGGCACATCTGCGGCACAGGTTGCAGCGATAGGACAATTCGCCGAGCCGGGCGACGGTCCGCCAGTTGAGGTCAATGTCACCGTAGCGCCAAGCGGCGAGGGGTTCTTCCTTAACGTATTTACGGTAGATTCTCCGGAAGATCTCAGACCGGTAGTTCGGGCGGTACATCTCGTTGCCGCCGGTTGCCTCGAAGAGGTGACAGGCCTCGGAGCAGGTATTGCATTTAGCGCAGTAGTTCATGCTCATTTCGAGCAGGTTGAGAAAGGTCCAGTTATCCTCCGGGGTGAAGAGCTTGCGCATTCCGGTCAAGAACTTATTGACGAGTTCTTCCTCTTCCTGGCGGTTTTTCGGCACAGGTACCGGGAGAACCTGGATGTCATCGGTGATGCAGACGAATTTGTCGGTGACAGCCTGGGGGATCGGTCCTGGCTGCTTGGCTACGTGATCGAGCGGCAGCGGTTTCAGGTCCTCGACCTTGATGGTCATGAGGCGGTCGGTGTCTTTGCTGATATCGGTAATTTGTAATGAGGTTTGCGGCGACATAAGTGAATTCTCCAGATGAATATAAATTATTTTTTCCCAGGCTCAGCAGCAGGATTGAATAAGGCCACTTCGACCCATGTCTTTTTGTTTTGCTTTAATCCGACATGGTCGGCCGACCAGGTAACCGGATAATTCAGAACTATGTCGAGCGACCGGTCAACCGGTCCGGGATTATCGCTTGCGGCAGTGTCACCCCATCTAATGTCGTGGTAGAGGAAGTACTTCATGAACAGATGTGCCATTTGCGTGTTCGGGATAACAGCTGTCAGAAAAGACACCGAAACGATGGATGCAACCATCAATCCGCTTTCCACTGGGGTAAATTTAAAACTGATAAGGCCGGCGATAAATGTGTTCAGTAAGGAGAAATCTTTGTCGACCGTCAGCCAGGTGAGCAGACAGATTGAGGAGATACCGATAAAGATGATGAGGGTAAGATACTGTTCTGCGGTCGAATACTTTTTTAACCCTGAATCAGACAGGCGGAACATCAATAAGGCGATGGCGCCAAAAAGGGTGAGCGCCAGACCCACTGGCCCGATAATATTGTTAATTGCCTGGAGGGGTGCAGCAGAGATGCCAAGAAGCTGACAAATGGCAATAACAAAGGCGATGGCGGTAAATACCATGACGAAATACAGTCCGTAGTGGAACGGAAAGGTCCGGTACCAGATTGCCCGGTTGTGTTCATAACAGGCCTTCATGCAGATAATTTCTTCCGCCATGTATTTGGCCATTCCCACAAAGGTATGTTTTCTCTCTTTTTTCCACCAGTCAACCTGCTCCAAATAACTGCCGCCGTGCTCGAATGTTTCAGCCGGTTCAGTAGGGACGGGGTAAAGTTCCCAGCGCATTTGCAGGGGTTTATTCATAAAGGACAGGCATTTCCTTGCCACTGAGGCAACAAAGACAAGTAAGGCGACATAGCAAAACAAATACGCAAAAGTTGACATGGGCACTCCTCTAGTTGAGTATTTTTAAGAGAGAGAACAAGACAAACCTCTCGTGATCGAATGTCTTTTCTCAGGTTAACGAAAATCCGTTTTCAACACTCTTCCCTAGAGGGGGGGTCTGTGGGAAGGCAAACGACTCACAGAAACTTTCGGTCAATGCCTTTCGGGAAGAGGGTGTGAAAGTATCTCTTGCTGCCTTTGTTTGGCCTCATGGCAACATTATTTCAGCGATTTGCCGACAATATCGACAATCTTGCCGGCATACCAGGTCCTGAAGTCGGGTTCCTGGGCCTTAGTGTTTCTCCATTTCGAAAGGGGTGATTCGGGGTCTGAGCAGAGACTGCCGTGACCTTCATCCCACAGCGACTTGCATTCTTTGCATTCGCCATCGGAAAGGGCGCAAAGAGGACAATCGTTTTTCCAGGTTGGCTGAGGCTTGGCGACATAGTTGACGTAGTATTTGTTATCATGTGCCGGATGCTTGTAGAGCCAGACCCACATTTTCTGAAATTCCTGTAATGCGTCGCGTCGTTCCATTGTTTTACCCTCCAAAGAAATGATTGAGTTTGCTTCTACTAGATCCTGAAGAAGGGTGAGTAGAAGGTGATGCGCTTATTGCCTGATCAGGTTTCAACAAGGTACATCGATGCAGTACTGTATGAATTAATATACCACATCCTAGCACTTCCACAACGGGAAAATGAGAGAAAAAGTAAAATAAATATGCGTAATGACTAGATAATTATCACAATGTAGTATAATAGAAATGCTACATAGTAGCAGTATCACACTGCGGTATATATTGGACAGAAGTGGTACTTGCGGGGTGCTTAAAAACGGGGAATTTGAAATTTGGAACCATTTCGTGGAGGTACTCGGCTTATGGAAAAAAGAATGCCGATGGCAACGACGGTGAAAGAGCGAAAGGTGTGGCAATAGAAGAAATGGTGTGGATGGATGGTGGCGGTGAGATGTGGCCGGTGAAAAAGAGGCTGGGTGGAAAAACCGGTAAAAAGATTGGACAAGGCCAAGCTGATCTGTTGAGCCATCGCCAGCCCCCACAAAATGCGCCGTGTAGCGGACAGGGTAGTGAGAGCTGTGCAAGATGGCGAGCTTGCCGTGCTTATGAGATAAGCGAGTTAAAGATGGGGCAGGTCTTGCAGATATCGATTTTTTCTTTATGGCAGGTATCCTTGGTGCAGTCGCAGAGCGTTCCGCACATATACCAGCACATATGGCCGCTTTCAAATTCCCAAGCAGGGCATTGTTCTTTGACAGGGCATTGTTTTTCTTCCCAGCATGGAGTCAGAGTACCTTTTCTGCCCCTTTGGTTGATAAACAGAAAATAGAGGAGTTTTTCGGCATGCCCGGGAATGGTGCGCCATCCTTGTTCGTAGCTATGGATGGTCTTGAGAGAAATGCCAAGAAGTTCTGCTAATTGTTTTTGTGTTTTTCCAAGTTTTTTTCTGAGGAGACTGAAGTCATTTTTGTTCATTGCCGGCCCTCTTAATTGCATTTTGCGAGATCAATGCGCTCACTCTCAACAGTGTTTTACACTACCACATCCTAGCACTTTATCAAGAAAAAAATCAATGAAAAGATTGCTTAAATTATTGATTTAGTTACATAAATACTACATTGTAGTACAGATAAAATGCTACATTGTGATAACGTGAGGGAGAAGAGAGCCACCTGAATGCGGTGAAGACCGGTAATTAACAAGGCAAGCAGCCCAGGGAAATACGAACAATGATTTTGGGGAATTAATCAGCTGGCGGAGTATCGCAGACAGGAGGATCGAACATAGTATTTTTTGCCATTTCCTGCCGGCAATTGTCGTGATTGAAAAGATAGTTTATTGGGGAAAATCAGCAGATACTGCAGTCCTGGCGATGGATTACAAGGCAATAGAACGATGTGGATGAAAGCCTGAGAAAAGCAACCGGAGAAACCCGTCAATTCAAAGATTCTCCGGTTGCTTTGGCGATAAAATGATTAACGAAAAGACTCTGCAACCTCGTGAATTATTGATTCAAGTTTGATCTTGCCCATGGCCAGATTGGCATCCTTGGCAAGCAGCAGGACGAGGTGAATATGCGCCTTGCCACTTTGAGTATCCGCAAAATTGTCGGCCTCATTGAGGCATCTGGCGATGACATGGGCCTTGGGTGCCTCAACATGAACAACCTGGCCCCGGCCGACATTCATAAGGTCTGTGGCCTTTTGTGCCTTGAGCAGGACATCGTTGGCGAGAGATCCGATCTCGGCCAGTTTTATGTTGGTAGAGGTTACCTGCGCCGCCAGTTCACCGTTCGGGGTGAAAACGCCGACTGCCATGAATCCTTCGATGTCGCGAAGTTTGTTAAGTGAATCGTCGATTTTGCTCATAATTTCTCCTTCATTGGTTGGTTGAGTTTCTGGTTCCTCTAGCTGTTCGGTGGTCAGTTCTATCGATGGAGGCGGATCGTCCGCGAGATCCGGCAGCGAGGGAATAGGGCGAGACCTCGCCTCGTCAATGCGAGACATACCCTCCATAAGCAGCGACATAAGCGGTTTGTTGATGACTTTGACGATCTTTTTCTGGGGGAGCTTTTTAAAGGTAATTCGGACGTTTTCACAAGCCAGAAGGGAAAAGAAGGCGTCTTCGCCCTTGAGAGAGCCTGCCAAGGCCGCCGTGATCTCGCCCTGATCAAGATATATATAGCCTTCCGACTGGTCATTGCGGATGTGGAGAAGACAGGTCTTTTGCTCCATGGACAGGAGTTGGAGAAAATTTGCCAGGGAAAACCCGGCAACGGAGCCTTCTTTACCTTCTTGTTGCAGCCCCTCAAGGATCGCTTCTGCCAGCTTTTCGAAGTCCACGGGCTTTTCAAGGAGCTTGGCTGTGCCGGAGATATTGATTTTTTCTTCTATTTCCGGGGTGGCAAAGGCGGTCATGACGATGGAGGGCATGAACGGATAGGTCACAGACACGTGGGCCAGTAATTCGAAACCGTCCATCTCCGGCATCCTGAGGTCGGTGACCAGGAGATCGATCTTTTCCGCTCCCAGTATTTCCACAGCGGCCTTGCCATTGATGGCGGTAAGAACACTGAAGCGGTCGGTATAGCTTGCGAGACCCGCCTCAATACTCTGTAAGAATCGAACTTCGTCATCGACAATAAGCACTTTGTTCATGCGCGATCCATGCAAAGAGGCTGAAAGAGATGGAAATGGAATTACCTGTCATATAGCATATGCCGTGCCAGGTCATCGTTATGGCTTTAAATTATAGAAATATTGTGTAATATCGGTGTGTAAATAAAATAGTAGCCATGGCTTGCCTGGGCAGGAAGGCCGGCGAGTGTCCCAATTTGCGACACTGATCTATTTTCGGTCGCTGGATTTGAGACGGTGTTGCTCTATTTTACGGAGCAGGGTCGAGCGAGCTATGCCCAGCGCCTCGGCAACCCGGGTATGGTTGTTGGCAAAGGCGGCCAGCGCTTTTTCGATGTGGGCCTTTTCCATTTCGGCAAGAGGCATGACGGTTTTGGTGGCAAGGGGTGGTGCACAGGTTGGGGCCAGTACTGGTTCCGCTGGTACTTCATGAGCCGCGAGAAGCCGGGCGGGATAAATCTCCTTGCCCGACCGGAGAATTACTGCCCGCTCCAGGATATTTTTCAGCTCTCTGACGTTACCGGGCCATGGGTAATCGATTAAGGCCCTGAGTTCACCTGCCGGGAGGTAAAGATTTTGATCGGGGGCAATTTCTTTCAGCAGATAGTGGCTCAGTTCCGCAATATCTTCTTGCCGTTGCCGAAGGGGTGGCAGGTGGATGCGCATAACCCCTAACCGGTAATACAGATCTTCGCGGAAGGTTTTCGCCCGTACCGCCTGCTCCAGATCGATATTGGTGGCGGCGATGATCCGCACATGTATCTTTCTCGTGGTTTGGCTGCCGAGGCGGCGCAAAACGCCGTTGTCGAGTATGCCCAGAAGCTTGGCCTGCAGGTGCAGGGGGATTTCACCGATCTCGTCGAGAAACAGGGTACCGCCGTCGGCCATCTCAAAAAGCCCTTTGCGCAGTGCCAGGGCACCGGTGAAAGAGCCGCGTTCATGGCCGAACAGTTCCGATTCAATAAGGTTCTCTGGCAGGGCGGCGCAGTTGGCATCGACAAAGGACGGCGCATGGTCATTATGAAAATAGTGGATTGCCTTGGCGACGACGTTTTTGCCGGTACCGGTTTCCCCAGTAATCAGTACCGGTGCTCCATTGGCGGCGGCGAGCTCAATCAGGCGGCAGGTGGCGCGCAGTCCGCCCTGGCTGCCGATAAGTTTGTTGTGCTGCGACTGCCGGTGGATGTGCAGCTGTTGGAGCTGTTCGGCCCTTTCTAGTTCGGCGGTGCGGAAGGCCCGTTCGACGGCGAGCTGCAGTTCCTCCAGCTCCATCGGTTTCGAGAGATAGTCGTGGGCGCCGTTGCGCAGTGCTCGGACGGCGTGATCAAAGCTTGGGTAAGCGGTATTAAAGATGATCTTCGCCTGTTCGCAGATACCAAGGATCGTTGCGCAGAGCTCCAGGCCGTCGCTGTCGGGGAGCTTCTGGTCAAGAAGAATGACGTCGGCCCGATGCTTGCCGCAAAAGGCAAGTCCTTCCGTGCCGGTCTGGACGGCGACGGTGGTGAAGGGCGCGTCTTTGAAAAAAGCGACAACCGAGTCACAAAACAGCCGGTCGTCATCGATGATGAGGAGGGTCTTGCCGCCTTTTTCAATCATCGCACTATCCCCGGCAGGGTAAGGGTGACGGTGGTGCCCATGCCCTGGTAACTTTCAATATCGATCTTGCCGTTCATGGCCAAAAGCATCTTTTTGACGATCACCAGGCCGAGGCCGGTGCCGGTGGCCTTCTTGGTGAAAAAGGGTTTGAAGAGATTTTGCTGGTCGGCCTCGGAGATTCCTTTGCCGTTATCGTCAACCTTGATTTCCACCCTGTTGCCTGCCTGACGGGCGCTGACGATGATCTGCGGTTTATTGCCGCCGTTGAGGGCGTCGGCGGCATTGGTGATCAGATTGAGCATAATATGGTGCAGGGCGCGACTGTCAGCTAAAATCAACAGGTCGTCATCGGGAAGTATGTGGTGAATTTTAATGAGATTATTTTCGAAATCATTCCTGATCAAGGCGATAAAATTGGTAATGAAGCTTGCGACCGGCAGTTTCTGCATAACCGGCTTCTCGAAGAGGCTGTAATTCTTCAGGGCCTTGAGAAGGTATTCAAGGCGAGTTACCTCCTGCAGGGAGCGATCAAGGAACAGGGCGATGGTCTCCCGGTCGTATTCCGCCAGATTCCTCTGGAGGACGCTCAGGGCCATTTTAATGGAGTTCAAGGGATTGCCGATCTCGTGGCGGATCCCGGAAAACACATAGCCAAGGTTCTTGGTGAGATTGGCTGCCTCAATGACTGCCTCCATTTGCTTTCTCTCGGTGATATCGGAAAGCATCAGTATGACGTTGGGCGGAGTATTGGTTATCGCATACTGTTCAAGGGTGAGCTGCAGACCATTCAGCTGTATGAGCAGACTCTCCGCCGGCTGCTGCGATGCGGCGGTAGCGATGGCGTCGAGGAGCGGTTGCGGAAAGGTTTCGGCGACATGCCGGCCAAGCAGATTCTCCCGGGGATGACCAAGAAAACTGCTGGCTTTGGGATTGATATAGGCTATCCGGTTGCCAAGCAATTCGATAATGCCCTGTGACATACTCTCCAGAATGACCCGCAAATGCTGGTTGTTTTTCAGGAGTTCGCGGGAGACATGGCGGCTGTGGAGATTTTCTCCGCCCTGAAAAGCCGGGATGGCGGGGCTATGATGCCTCGGCTTTTGTGAATCACTGAGGATTTGCAGAATATGCAGGCGCATTTCATCAAAGGGGCCCTTGGCAATCAGGGCATCGGCGCCAATTTCCTGACAATCAAGAGTTTGTTCCAGAGCAACCCCGGAAACGATAACCAGGTAGCAGTGGCACAGATTGTCCATATTGCGGATGATTCGGCATAAATCATCACCGCCGATCCTTGGCATGATGAGGTCAATGAAGATGACATCAGGGGTCATCTCCACCAGTGCGTCAAGGCAGCCAAAGACATCATTGGCACAAATCGTTTCGTGGCCGAGTTCGTCGAGGAACTCGGCCATAAGCCTCAGAAAGACCGGATGGCTGTCAACCACGAGTACTTTTTTCTTGGATATATCCACGGCTACACAGAGTAAATTTTGGCTACCGAAGCGCTTTGCCGGGTAGCAGGTACTGCCTTTCGGGCAGGGTGAAAGGGACGGTGACGATACACCATTGTATGGATATGACGACAACCTGTCAAATACCAGCGGTTGAAAGTTTGCTGTCCTGCCGGCACGACGCCATGATATTTACTCTTATCGTTAATCTGTGCTACAATTTGGAGGTCATTATCCCTGGGATGAGCAGTTGGCGTGCTAGACAAAAAGGAGGCCGTCCATGCCTTGCAAAAACAAGGAACACCGATCAGTATCGGCATTGCTGTTTGCCTTGCGTCCTTATCACCTGCGGCAAAAGCTGGGTGTCGTTGGAACAGGGGCCGGGCGTTTCTTCGCCGTCGCTTTGATGGCGGTGTGCATCCTCGTTTTCTTGGCAGTCAACCCGGTGCCGGCCATCAAGCCCTTTCGAATCGGCACTGGTGGAACCACAGGGGTGTATTACCCAATCGGCAAGCTTATCGCCGCCGGCCTCACTGCCTCGGCCGCTAGGGATTCTTCGGCGCTTGCCGGCTACATAGGGGTCGCCCAGAATTCGGCGGGGTCGGTTGAAAACGTGCGCACTGTCGTTTCCGGTGAGCTTGAAGCCGGTTTGGTGCAGGCCGATACCGCAGGCCTTGCCTACAATGGCCAGGGGGAATTCGCCGGACTGCCGAAGGCAGCAGACCTCAGGGCCATTGCCGCTTTATACCCCGAAAAATTTCAATTGGTGATACGAAAAGATGCCGGAATCAGCAGCATAGGTGATCTGCGAGGCAAGCGGATATCGGTTGATGAACTCGGGTCAGGGACACGGGGAGTGACGAATATTGTCCTCAATGCCTATGGCTTGAGCGAAAAAGACCTTGTCCCTTTATATATCAAGCCGTCATTTACTGAAGAACGGATGATGAATGGGCAGATGGACGGTTTTGCCTTTGTCGGCGGGATTCCGAATGCGGCGGTAACCAAACTGTTCGATATCGGGGTTAACCTCCTGCCGGTTGATTTGCCCATTGCCACTGCCATCAATGAGAAACATCCCTTCCTTGTTCCCGGGAAGATCAGCGGGAACATATACCCGGGCATCCCGGAAACCCCGACCCTTGAGGTGCGGGCGCTCCTTGTTGTCAGCCGCAACATGGCCGAAGCCGTGGCGTATGCGGTAACTGAGGCACTTTTTAGCGAGGCAACGCGGAAACTGCTTACAGGCGGTCATCCGTTGGGCAAGGATATTACCGTCGAGGCCGCTCAGCAAGGGCTCTCCATTCCCCTGCATCCCGGAGCTCTGCGTTTTTACCGGGAGCATTCAGGGGAGAGTCGATGATTTCTGTTCCGCTTCCGTCCCGCCGCAATCTTTCCAACGGCATTATCCTTGGCAGCATTGCCGTGGTCTTCATTGCGGTGATTCTCGTCATTGTCTACACCAACAAGACGCTTCATTCGATTGAGAAAAATCTGCCGACGACGCTTTTTAGCGAGGTCATTTCCCTTTCTTCAGCTCAGGAGGAAATTGCCAGGGTTGTGGCCTCGGCACGTCTTGCGGCAATTTCCAGGGATCCACACCATATCGACGAGCTGCGCTGGAATATTCTGGTTGCCTACAACATGACCGCCGAGCTGCGGGATACCTACGTCGCCAATAATATGGTCAATGCCTCGGCCTTTCATTCGATCATTGCCCCGGCCCTTGCCGATCTGCAGGTGTGGATGAACGATGGTATCTCCGGCTATGCACCGGATTCGCCGGTGGTTCTCGGGATGCTTTACGAGCGGATCTTCCAGGCCTTCGAGAAGGTTGCCGCCATCAAACGCGATTCGCGGGCCGAGGCGCAGAGCATTCTTGAAATGGAGCGCAGCCGCCTGGAGCTTTTTCAAAATAGCGTCAATCTCCTCTTCGTCTTTACCCTGGCTTTGGCACTGGGTTTAGTCTTCCTCCTCCTGCGGCAGATTGTCATAAAAAACAAGGAGATAATTGCCAACAAGGAGATCCAGCAACAACATGCCCTGCTTACCAGTCTGCTGCACCGCATTCCTCTTGGTGTGGCCGTTTGGGGTGAGGATAAACGGATTATGCACCTGAATACCGGATTTACCGAGATAACCGGCTATACCCGTGAGGATCTGCCGCATCTGTCGGTGTGGTCGGGCCGCGCCTATCCTGACCGGGCGTATCGGCTGCGGACCATGCAGCACTACAGTGTGGCGGGCGGTGAGGGGGCGGTTTGTGAATACCGGGTTACCTGCAAGGACGGCACGGTGAAGGATGTCGAATTTCGAACCGCCCTGCTCCCGGATCAGCGGGGTATCGTTACCCTGACCGATGTAACGGAAAGAAACAACAACGAAAAGGCCCTGCAGGAAAGCCGCCAGATGGACGCCCGGGCAAGGAAAATGGAGTCCCTCGGTCTACTGGCCGGCGGTGTTGCCCATGACCTGAACAATATCTTGTCCGGTATCGTCAGTTACCCGGAACTTCTCCTCCTTGAACTCCCTGAGGAGCACCGGATGCGGCGGCCTCTGGAGATCATTCTCGAGTCCGGCATGCGCGCCTCGGCGATTGTCCAGGATCTGCTGACGGTTGCCCGCGGTGTCGCGGTTGCCAAGGAACCGGTCAACCTGCACACCATCATCCTTGAGTATCTGCAGTCTCCGGAATTCAGAATGCTTGAAAACCATCACCCGCAGGTGAGGGTAGCCACCGACCTGGCAGCTGATTCGGCAAACATTATGGGGTCTCGGGTCCATCTCCGCAAGATCCTCATGAATCTGGTTGCCAATGGCTTTGAGGCCATGGATTCACCCGGTGAGGTGACCATATCCTTGCACCAGCGCCATATCGATGCGCTGTCACGCAATGAAGCTGAGATAGAGGAAGGTGAATATGTGGTGCTGACGGTTGGCGATCAGGGCAAGGGCATTTCCAGCGAGGATCTGGAGAAAATCTTTGAGCCGTTTTACTCAAAGAAGGTCATGGGCAGGAGCGGCACGGGGCTTGGCCTGACCGTGGTGTGGAACGTGGTGCGGGATCACAACGGCTATATCAACGTGTCGAGCAGCAAGATGGGGACGCGCTTCGTCATCCATTTTCCGATCACCGATAAGCTGGAAAGGCAGCCGGAGGCGATTGTCGACCTTGCCGATTTCCGCGGCAAGGGAGAAACCGTTCTGGTGGTCGATGACGTCAGCACCCAACGGCTGATCACCTCAAGTATTATCGAGAGACTTGGCTACCGCGTCGATTCGATGCCGAGTGGTGAAGCGGCAATTGAATACCTGCAGCGCAAGCCGGTCGAGCTGGTGATCCTCGATATGATCATGACTCCCGGTATCAGCGGCCGGACCACCTATGAGCGCATCATCCGGATGTATCCCGGCCAGAAGGCGATAATTGTCAGTGGCTATGCCGAAACGGCGGAGGTGAAAGAAACGCTGCGCCTTGGTGCCGGCAGGTTTCTCAAGAAGCCGCTGATGATCCGGGAGCTGGCAACGGCTATCCATGATGTCCTGTATCCTGGGGCCGGATAGGGGACATCCCCGCTGCGGTTGTCCGCCCCTGCCTGAGTCAATTCCTATTCCAAATCAAGTGTTACCTCTAGCCGCACTACTCCGTGCTGTCTCATCACTGTTCGCTCGCTGCTTCGTTTTCATCTTGATTTAGAAATGGAACAACCCAATTGGCAAGCACTGCCTATGCCGTCAGGCCAATTTTTTTGAGCAGACAAGCCCCTCAATTTGGCTTAGCTGGTTAATGCGGTTCGAACCTTGGATGAGAGCTCCTGCATGGTGAAGGGTTTTTGGATGAATTGGACGTTTTCGTCAAGGACATTGTGATCGGCAATGACATCGGCCGTATACCCGGAAGTGAAGAGCAGTTTCAAGGAAGGCTGGCGTTCTCGCAGTTGCCCGGCCAGTTCCCAGCCGTTCATCACCGGCATGATGACATCGGTCAGGAGAAGATCAATTTTCCCCTGATATTCGCTGGCTTGGCGAAGGCCTTCGGCCGGCGAACCAGCCGTCAGTACCTGGTAGCCCATCTGTTTCAGCATTTCACAGGTCATGCCGAGGATGGCCGGCTCATCTTCGACGACCAGGATCGTCTCCGAGCCCACCGCCGGCTTTTCCGCCGCCGTATCTGTGGCCCGCACAGGGGGTTGATCGGTGTAACGGGGCAGGAAGACGGCGAAGCACGATCCCTGTCCCGGCTCGCTGTCGACGACAATGAATCCCCGGTTCTGTTGGACGATGCCGTATACCGTGGCCAGGCCGAGACCGGTGCCCTTGCCGACATCCTTGGTGGTATAAAAGGGTTCAAAGAGGTTGACCAGGACGTCGTTTTCCATACCAGAACCGGTGTCTCTGATCGACAGCATGACATAATCACCCTCCCGGCAACCCTCGTGGTGGGTGCAGGTGGTGGCGGTAAAGGATTTGTTGGCAGTGCTGATAGTCACCTTTCCGACATTGGTGATGGCATCCCTGGCGTTGGCGCAAAGGTTGGCGAGAATCTGATCGATTTGTGAGGGGTCGATCTTCACCGGCCAGAGGTCCGCGGCCGGTGCCCAGACGAAATCGATGTCTTCGCCCATCAGGCGCTTGAGCATGTCGGCCATACCGTCGACAATGTCGTTGAGGTCAAGAACCTTGGGGATGACTGTCTGTTTGCGGGCAAAGGCCAGGAGGCGTCTGGTCAGTTCGGCGGAGCGCCGGGCGGCCTTGTTAATCTCGGCAAGGCCCGTGTATAGCGGGTCCTGGGCCGGAACGCGGACCAGGGCGAGTTCGGTGTGGCCAAGGATGACGCCGAGCATGTTGTTGAAGTCGTGAGCAATACCTCCCGCCAATCGGCCAATCGATTCCATTTTACGGGCCTGGGCCAGTTCATCGCGGAGCTTGGACTGTTCTTCCTCGGCCCGCAATCGTTCGGAGATATCGCGCATTGCCGCAAGAAGCAGCTTACGCCCGTCGAGTTGGAAGAAGCGGGCAACTATCTCCACGGGGAAGATAGTACCGTCCCTTTTTTTATGGTACCGCAAGGGGATATGGACCGTACCTTCACCACTTTGCGCCTGCAAGCGGGTTTCTTCCGGTTCAGCCGACAAATCGGTGGGGCGGAGTTCGAGGAGTTCCTCATGGCTATATCCATACAGGTCGGCCGCCGCCTTGTTCACCTCGATGTGGGTGAGGGTCTCCACATCGATGACCACTATGGCATCGGAGCCGGCATTGAAGAGCTGCCGGTAGCGTTCTTCGCTGGTGCGCAGTGCCCGGGTGCGATGGGCGACCGCCTTACGCAACGAGGCGTTCCAAACAAAAAGCCCCGCAATCAGCAAAATAATAAAGCCGGTAGCTATGAGGATGTAGGGAAAGACACGGGTATGAAATGACCTGGGGAGGGTGATACCTATCCATCGTTCTTCGATTTCTTGCCGTTCCAAGGGGGTGATTTGCTGAAACCCCTTGGTTATGAGCTGCAGGGTTTGCTTATCGCCCTTCTTGACCGCCCGGTGAAAATGACCGGTATTCAGCGGCGCTGACTCCTTAAATTGCCGTTCTATGCCAAATTTATGGAGAAAGTAGAGGGCCGGAGGTTTATCGACGACAAAGACGTTGACCTTATGCTCCATGGCGGCGCGGATGATCTCCTCATAGCCGTTGAAGAGAATCAGGCTGTCCACTCCGTGGCTGCGTAACAGATTGACGGCGTCATCGCCTTCTTTGGCGGCCACGGCAAAACCTTTCAGGGAAGCGGTGCCGGAAATGCCGCTGATCTGGGAGTTAAAGAATGCCGGAACCTCAAGCCGGGCGTAGGGCTCGGTAAAATCGAGCCAGCCTTGCCGTTCGGGATTTTTGAAGATGGTATCGATGACATCGAATTGCCCGGCCTTCATACCCTGAAGGGCATCAGCCCAGTCCATCGGGCTGAGGTTGACGTGAATGCCGGTCTTTTTTTCAAAGAGCCGCCACTGATCAATAAGAATGCCCTGAATGGAGCCATCGCCGGAACGGAAGACGTAGGGAGGATAGTTGTTGTCCAATACCACCTGCAGGCTTTGGGGAGAAAGCTGCTCACCACCTGTGGCCCAGGCCATGCCGGCCACAAGGAACAAAAAGAAAAAGGCCAGTGCCGTTTGGAGGTGGCGCTTCGGGGTATGGAATGCCGGCTCCTGGTTCATCGAGAGTCTCCAGGTGGTGGTCGCTCAATTGACCGTAAAGGTATATCTTCATTAAACGAGGTTATGCCCCTCCTTGTCAAATTCCAGCGGCTGAAAACTGTACTTCGGGAAGCTTCTGGATGGTGCGAGCAGGTTCAGCAGGGATGCCGTCAGTTTTTGTCATCAAGAATCTTGCGAATCAGGGTGGCAATATCGTTCTTTGTCAGGGGTTTCATGGCAAATCCCCTGATGCCCATCGATTTTACCTTCTCCTCGGAGACCAGGCTGCTGTAGCCGGTGCAGAGGATGATGGGGAGATCCGGGCGGATCTGCAGGAGGCGCCGGGAAAGATCGATGCCGGTCATGCCCGGCATGGTCAGATCACAAATGACCACGTCAAAGCGCTTCGGTTCATTTTGAAAGGCGGTGAGTGCCTCAAAGCTCTTGGTCTTGGTGGTTACCTGGTAGCCCAGCCGTTCCAGCATGATCGTGCTCATTTCAGCGAGAATTTCCTCGTCATCGACAAGGAGGATGTGTTCCCTGCCGGTGAGGGCCAAAGCGGAGGAATCGGTGTCTCTTGTCGAGTATTTTTCGATTGCCGGCAGGATTACGTGAAAAACAGCCCCATTCCCTGGCCGGCTGTCACAGGTAATGGCCCCACCATAGCTTTGGATGATACCATGGACGGTGGCAAGCCCCATGCCCGTGCCCTTACCGACCTCCTTGGTGGTAAAATAGGGGTCAAAGATCCGTTCCCGGATCTCCAAGGGGATCCCCGTGCCGGTATCCCTGATAGACAGTTGGATGAAATCTCCCTGCTGCATGTGCGGATTGGCACCAAGGTCTTCTCCGGTAAGTTGCTTTTTCCCAAGGCTTATGGTCAGGGTGCCGCCTTGCTGCTCCATGGCGTGGAAGGCATTGGTGCAGAGGTTCATGACTATTTGATGGATTTGCGTCGGGTCGGCCAGGATGGCTCCGGCATTTGTGTCAATATCCTGCTCAATGGTGATAGTTGCCGGCAAGGAGGCACGGAGGAGCTTGATGGCCTCCTTGATGATGTTTGCCGGCTGCACGGCGACCTGCTCGATTTCCCCCTGGCGGCTAAAGGCAAGTATCTGTTTTACCAATTCTTTTGCCCTGAGCCCGGCCTTCAGGACCTGATTGATATCGTGGAATGCCGGTGAACTGGCCGGGCTGTCGTCACGAACCATCTCCGCATAGCCGATGATAGCGCCAAGGATATTATTGAAATCATGGGCAATTCCTCCGGCAAGGGTGCCTATCGCCTCCATCTTCTGGGCCTGGCGCAGCTTGCTTTCCATTGCCATCTCGGCGGTGATATCCCTTTTGATCGCCACGTATTTTTGGACATGGCGGTGGCTGTCGACCACCGGCGAGATAGTGGTGTCCTCAACGTACAGGCTACCGTCCTTTCTCTTATTGGTTATCTGGCCCTTCCAGACACGGCCGCTGGTTATGGTCTGCCAGAGCTCGGCGTAAAATCCCTGGTCGTGCTTGCCGCTTTTAACAATTCGGGGATTTTGCCCGATCAGCTCAGCGCCTGAATACCCGGTGATCTGGGCAAAGGCCGGATTGACATATTCAATGGTGCCATCCTGGCTGGTAAGAGCAATTGCAACAGGCGCTTGCTCGATGGCGGTGATGAGGATTTCCCGCTCCGATTCCAGGCGTTTACGCTCGGTGACATCCTGGGCGAAGCCGACGAGGGCGATGACCCTGCCGCTTGCATCGGTCTCGCGCTCGCTCTGGCTGTGGATCCAGCGAATGGTGCCATCGGGGCGGATAATCCGGTACTCGATCGGTCGGGGAAGGCCATCAGCAAGGACGGCGGTGCGGTTTTCAAGAACTTGTGCCCGGTCTTCCGGATGCACTGCCGGGGTGACGCTGACGTTCGTGGTGTCATCAGGCGAGTGACGGTTCGTACCAAAGATCGTATACATGCCGTCGGACCAGGTAATCTTGCCGGTGTCTGCCGTATACCGCCAGCTGCCGGTCTGTGAGATCGCCTCGGTTTGGGCGAGCAGGGCAGCTTTTTTCGACAAGGCCTCTTCCGCCCGCTTGCGTTCGGTGATATCCCGGCAGATGCTCATCATCGCCGATTGGCCCTCCCAACTGATGATACGGGCGCTCACCTCCACCGGGATGGTGCTGCCATCCCTGCGGCGATGGCTGGATGTAAAGCTCAGCCGGCCGCGGTCCCTGAGTTTAGCTATGCGTTCCGGCGCGAAGCGGGCCTCTTCCGGGGTGTCAACATCGGCTACCCGCAGCGACAGCAGCTCGCTCTGGGTATAGCCCAGCAACTCGCAGGCCGTCGTATTGGCCGCCAGTATCCGTGCCTCCTCGTCGTGGATATAGATGGCGTCGCCGGCGCTCTCAAAGAGAACCCGGTATTTATACTCGCTTTCCCTGAGCGCCCTGGTGCGTTTCGCCACCTCCTGCGCCAGGCTGCGGCGTTCCTGGCGCAGGGTGTCTTCGGCACTTTTAATGCGCAGGGCGACCTTGACCTGGGATACCAGTTCCGCCTCGTCGATCGGCTTGGATAAAAAGGCGTCGGCCCCGAGGTCGAGCCCCTTGACCCGGCTTTGGTGGTCGGTTTTGATGGCGGTGATCATGATCACCGGAATAGTACTGGTTTGGGTATCGGTCTTGAGATATCGGCAGGTTTCAAAGCCGTCCATGCCCGGCATCAGGACGTCAAGGAGGATGACATCCGGTTGCTCGGTTCGCGCCATTTCGATGCCTTCCAGTCCCGACCGGGCGGTACTTACCATGCAGCCGGGCAGGAGGTATTTCAACAGGGCGGACAGGGTGATCAGATTGTCGTCTTTGTCGTCTATCGCCAGTATCTTTTGCATATTTTTTCTCTTGGTTGTTACACCGCAAGGGCAGGTTTCGTTTGCAGAGACAAGCTGCTCAACGCAGTTTTACCTGCCCAGCCAGACCGCTATCTTGTCCAGGAAAAATTCCGGGTGCAGGGGTTTGGCAAGATAGTCGTCACAGCCCGCCTGCAATATCCTCTCTTGATCACCTTTCATGACCTGGGAGGTAATGGCGATGACCGGAATGGCGCGGAGCGCCGGGTCCTTCTTGAGATGGCCAGCCACAGTTAAACCGTCCATCTTTGGCAAGGCCATGTCAAGGAGAATCAGATCAGGGCGGGTTGCCGCCGCCACCCGCAGGCCCTCTTCACCGTCGGTTGCCTCGATGATCCGGTAGCGGTTGCCGATGATTGCCTTGATGGTGGTCATGTTGTCGGGATTGTCTTCGATGACCAGGATGGCCGGTGGCTGCGAGGTTTTCAGCCGGTTATCCTCTTTGCCGCCGAGCATTGTCCGTATTTGTCGAAGCAGGGAGTGCTGGTCGATATCACCTTTTTGGACCAGCTGCTGGACATTATTGGCACTCAATTTCTTGAAGTCCTCAGGGGTCAGATCCTTGGCGGTGAGGATGAGCACCGGTATTCCCGAGGTCTCGGCCCGGCCGCGGATCTTTTCGAGGACGGCAAAGCCGTCGATATCGGGCATCATCAGATCGAGAATAATGCCGTCGGGGATGGTATGGCCGACGAAATCGAAGGCATCCTGACCGCCTCGGGCTATATCGACGGCATAGCCGTTGCTTTCGAGGACCGATCTGACCTGGATCGTTGCCGCCTCGTTGTCCTCGATCATGAGAATCCTTGGCATCGCCGTTGCGTCGTTGGCGATGGTGACGGTTTTGCTGGCTGGTTTTTCAAGGGACGGCTGCCAGGTAAGCTGCGGCTCGGAGGCCACCTGGTTACCCTGCCACGAAAGGGGCAGGCTCAGGGTGAAGGTTGAACCGACACCCAGGGTGCTGGTGACGGCGATATCGCCGCCGAGCATCTGCGCCGCCTTATGGGCTATGGCCAGTCCCAGTCCGGTGCCTTCATGGCGCCTTGCCGAAGAGCCGTCGACCTGGCGGAATTCGTCGAAGATATGCGGCAGGTCGCCTGCTGCGATACCGATGCCGGTGTCGGTGATGCGCACGGCGGCCTTGCCGTCGGTGGATTTGACCGATACGGTGACGCTGCCTGCGGCGGTAAATTTGACGGCGTTGGCAAGAAGGTTCTGCAGGACCTGTGACACCCGGATCTCATCGCTGTCAAGCGGCGGCAGATTCTCCGGGATGTCGTGATGGAGCTGGATATTTTTTTCTGCGGCCAGGGGTTTCAGGCTTTCGATAAGATTTTCGATGGTCAGGGCAAGCGAGAAGGGGCGCGGCCGGATATCCATCCGCCCGGCTTCGATCTTGGCTAGATCGAGGATATCGTTGATGAGGGTCAGCAGATTCTTGCCGTTGCGCTCGATGATCTCCAGATATTTAAGTTCCTCGTCGCTGAGCTTTTCCTTCGCCTGCATGGTCAGCACCCGGGAAAGGGCCATCACCGAATTGAGCGGGGTGCGCAGTTCGTGGCTCATGTTGGAGAGGAACTGGCTCTTCAGGCGGCTCGCTTCCAGGACGACCAGCCGTTGCTGCTCCAACTCGATATTTTGCGCCCGGATCTCTTCCGTTTGTTGCCGCAGTTCCTCCGTCTGTGCCTGAAGTTCCTCCTGCTGTGCCTGGAGTTCCTGGTTGTTTTGCTGTAATTCACCAGTAAGTTTCTGGTTTCGTTCGCTGGTGAGCAGTTTGGCAAGGGTGGTATTCAGGGAAGTAAGTGTCGGCTGGCTGAGAACGGCCTGGGCGGCCTTGCCGTATTCGCCGAGACAGGCAAGGCTCAGCATGCCCCGGACCGCATCGTTTACCATGACCGGGATGGTGATGATTTCCCTCGGTACGGCGGTCCCGGCAAAGGTCTTGAAGGTAAACACGGTATCCTGACGGATATCTTTTAAATGGGCTATCCTGCCGCTGTGCAATACCTCCCCGAACTGGCCTTCAATGGTTGAGGCGATAAAGGGTTCCAGCAGTTCGGGGTCTATGCCGATGGCTGCGAGCGGCGTAAACCGGTCGTCACTTTCGGTGGAGCGAAGATAGAAAGCGCCCATGGTCGATTCGGTGACCTCGATAAAGGTCGCAAGAACCGTTTCGGCAAAGCCCTTCAATTGGTTGTCGCTGATCAGGGCGTCCGCCAGCAGGGCGGTCCTTTTATCGATGTCGATGCGCAGGGCGATGGCCTCGGTCATCGTATTGAACGAGGTGGCAAGGATGCCGAATTCGTTGGTGGACGATTGGCGGCTGCGGGCATTCATGTCGCCCTGATGAAAACGTTCCATGGCCGTGGTCAGCTCCCGCAGGGACTCTCTGATGCGCACCATCAGGTAGCGGCTGATACCCGCGGACAGGAGGATAATGATGGCGACCATGCAGGTAAGCCGCACCTTCAGTTCCTTGTTGTGTTCGGTTGCTTCTTGGTAGAATTTGTCGCCCCTGGCCATGGCAAAGACGCTTATATCTTCGATTTCGCGCAAAACCTTTTCCGCATGATTGCCGCCAACTCCGGAGTTTTTGGTGCGGCGGAATGCCTCGGTGATCCTACCCTCGCGCAACAGACGGATGGTTTCGTCGCGGATGATTTTCCATTCGACAAAAGCGGTATGTGCTTCATCTAGGTCCTGGCGTGGTCCCAGATACCGGTCAAAGAGAATATCGAACTGATGGTGAGCTCTGGTGTCATAATTCTCCATGGTCAGAAGGATTGTCTGGCGCTCTTCATCATTTTCGGCAAGAACTAGGTCCTTCATTCCCCTGTGGATCAAGAGGGTGTTTGCTTTGACCTCACCGAGTGCCCTGCGGACGGTGAGTGGGTGATCATACAGCCCTTGGGTTTGTTGCCAGAGAAAATCAGCGTCTTTCCAGGCCATGATGCCGAGGAGGGCTACCATGAAGAGAATGATGCTGAGGCCTGCTCTCAGCTGGCTGCTGATTTTTATATTGTTGAAGTACATTGACTGCTTTCTCCTATATTTTCCGGTAGATTGGGCTAAAGTTGAGAAGACGGCTGAAATGCTTTTGATAGGCAATGGATGGGGCCTCGGTGTCCCCTAAAACCAGATACCCCTTGGCGGCCAGAGCGTTATGCAGCTTGGCGAAGATGATTTCCTGGTAGTCGCTGTTGAAGTAGATGAGCAGATTACGGCAGAGTACCAGATCAAAGCCACCAAAAATACTTGCCGGGGGAACGCGGTGTTTCTTATCGAGCATGTCATAAGAGGAAAAACTCACCTGATTTTTGATCGAAGGCACAATGCTGAAGTTCTCGCCGGCTGGGGAAAAATACTTGTCGATCAAGCGGGTTTGTACGTTTCCGATGCTGTCCCGGGAATAGGTGGCCCTGGTGGCGTCGGCCAATATCCGTTCGTCGATATCGGTGGCGAAGATATGCAGATTCATCGCCAATTGATCTTTCTCCAGCAGTTCATTGATGAGAATCGCTACCGAATAGGGTTCTTCACCCGTGGCGCAGCCTGCCGACCAGATGCGCAGCGAACGATCCTGGTCGCGGATCTTTTCCTGGATGATCGCTGGTAAAATCCTGCCGGCCAGCAGCTCAAAGGTCAGAGGGTCGCGAAAGAACCGGCTGACATTGATGGTAATTGCGCTGAGGAGTTTGTCGGCTTCCTCGCTGCTATTTTTAATAAAGACCAGATACTCGGCATAATCGCGGCAAAGGGTTGCGCTCAGGCGGAGGCTGATACGTCGCTCTAGCATGGCCGGGCGGCATCCGGAGAAATCAAGGCCCCGCTGTTCCAGCAAATACTCGAGAATGGGCAGCAGCCCGTCGGGTATTTTCTGCATCACTTTGCTCCCCTCATATTGCCATAACCGTTGTATTGTTGCCTCTTTACTGTGGCCTCGTAAAGGAGAAGAACCATCATCTGTCTGCAGCCGAGGACAATTGTCTGCCGCTACAAGGGCATACGTTTCGTTTGAGCAGGCCAGTTGCTCAACTCATTTTAATTAAACCAGCTTTCTCTCCCTTTAGACAATGAAGAAACAACCCGGGGATATTGATTTTCGTGGAGATACCGGGAAACAGGCGAGGTACGAAGGTGAATATGGCAGAGCCGTCTGATTGCTTTTAAGAAAATTCGTCGTTGCCTTGACACCTCCAGCTGTTTCGTCGCATGATTGACCTGTGTTGAACTTGATACTGAAATGCATGGAGGAAACCTCCGTCAACGGTTTCGAAGGGATCTTGTGCACCCTTTGTGCCGATGGAAGAGCAAGGACCGGTCATGGTAATAGCAAAACTTTTAGTTGTAGATGATGAACCGGAAATGCTCGATTTGTACCGGCGGCGGTTGTCGCGGCTGTCTTATCAGGTATTCATCTCGTCGTCTGGGATAAATGCCCTGGAAATACTGCAGCGCGAAGATATTGACGTGCTCATCACCGACTTCAAGATGCCGGGTATGGACGGTTATGAAATCGTTTCCCGGGCAACCAGGCTCTATCCCAAGTTGCAGTGTATTGTCGTTACCGGCTATACCGATATTAAAACGGCAATCAATACCATGGGCGCCGGGGCCTTTAATTACCTGCAGAAGCCGGTTGATTACAACGAACTGGCAATGGTCATTGAAAAGGCCCTGGAGAAGAGGCGATTGCTCCAGGAGGTGCAAAACAAGCAAGAGCAATTGGAGGCCTACCACAATCATCTGGAAGAACTGGTGGAAAGGCGGACCGCTGCACTTAGCGAGGCCAACCGGCAGCTGCAGAAAGAGATCGAGGAAAGACGGCTTTTGGAGAATTCATTGCGTGAGGCGAAGGTTCTGGCCGAGAACGCCAATAAGGCGAAGAGCGAGTTTCTGGCCAATATGAGCCATGAAATCCGCACGCCCATGACCAGTGCCATCGGCCTTTTGAATCTGGTCCTGGACACGGAGCTCCTCCCCAAGCAAAAGGCCTATCTGGAGATGGCCCGGGTGTCAACCGTGGTCATGCACAACCTGCTCAGCGATATCCTCGACCTCTCGAAAATTGAGGCGGGCAGGCTGCATCTGGAGAAAATTGCCTTCGATCCCCGCACGGTCATTCTCTCGGTCGTTGATCTGCAGCATTTTCAGGCCGAGGAAAAGGCCATACGACTTTCCAGCGATATCTCTCTCGATGTGCCGCATGGCGTAATCGGCGATCCGAATCGCCTGCGACAGATACTTTTAAACCTGGTGTCGAATGCCATTAAGTTCACCCAATACGGCGAGGTGGTGCTGACCTGCCGGCGAAGCGATGCGAAGGTGACCGCCGATGACCAACTGGTGAACCTCCACTTCTCCGTCCGGGACACCGGTATCGGCGTCGATAAGGATAAGATTTCGTTGATATTTGATGCATTTACCCAGGCCGACAGCTCAACCACCCGCAAGTACGGCGGGGTGGGACTTGGTTTGAACATCTGCAGCAAGCTGGTGCATATGATGGACGGCCGGATTTGGGTCGAGAGTGAACCCGGGCAGGGAAGCACCTTTCATTTTACTTGCTTGTTTAGCGCCGAAGTAGCCAAGGATGCAAAAGACGATGAACCGGGCGAGAGCATTGATTCGTTCTCCGCCACGTCACGGGAGGAAGAGGCCGGGACGGTGCTGGTGGTGGAGGACGATCAAACGAACCAGTGGGTTATCCACGAAATCCTCACCCATGAGGGATATGCGGTCATTAACGTCGCCGATGGGGATGCCGCCCTCAAAGAGTGTGCCGCCAGGTCTTTTGACCTGATGATGCTTGATCTGAAATTGCCGGGGATGGATGGCTATGAGGTTGTTCGGCAGATTCGCCGGCGGGAAGATCTCGCCGGAGTGAGCAAGGAAAACCGTCTGCCGATTATCGCCCTGACCGGCATGGCCAGCGAGGATGAGCGGGTTCGCTGCCTGCAGGCGGGTATGAATGATTTTCTTGCCAAGCCCTTTGTTGTTCTTGACTTCATTGCCAAGGCGAAGAGATTGATCCGCAGCGGCCGGAGTGGCAAGGTCCAACAGACCAGGGAAAGGGGGAAGAACCTTGCCGATACCTCCATTCTTTCCACGGAGATATTTAATGAAACTGACGCCTTACATAAGGCGGCCGGCGACAGGGGGCTCATGCTTGAACGGATCAGGGCCTTTGTCCGAGATACTCCTGAGAAGATTGACCTGTTGCGCAAAGGCGCCGCGAGAGAAGGCAAGGGACCTCTCTTACAACAGGAGGTGCACAGTTTGAAGGAAAAGGCGATGGAGATAGGGGGTACCAATATCGCCGACGAACTCTTTGGGATCCTTATGCAGATACGAAATAATGAGGAAGATATGGATATTTCGTCGGAAATTGACCGGCTGGCCCATGAATTCCGGCGCTTTGAAGAGGAAATGCGGGTGCAGCAGCTCCTGCAATCGTCAGGAGCGGTGTCAGGGTAGCTGCGGAGCAGTGGAATTGGCGTGAAGCCTAGTGTTGTAACTATCTGAGATTCTTGTCTCGGATGATATTAAGAGATGTTAAAAGCTGAGTTAAACAGCCTGTCTGTTCAAACGAAACGTATGCCCTTGTGGTATAAAGCTGCGGAGGATGAGTATGCCAAGTGAAAAGGGATCGAAATTGAGGATTTTGGTGGTTGAAGATGATTTTATGGTCAGGCAGGTTATTCGTGATATCCTCGATAGTTATGGTTCTGTCGATATCGCTGTGAACGGCGAGGAAGCCGTCCAGGCCTTTCGCGTCGCTTGGCGCAAGCAGGTACCGTACGATCTTATTTGCATGGATATCATGATGCCGACGATGGACGGCAACGAGGCCTTGGTGAAAATCCGCGACGTGGAGAAGGCCCTGGGCATCATCGGTTCCGAGGAGGTGAAGGTGATTATGATTTCGGCGCTGGATGATGCGAAGACGGTCGTCAAGGCCTATTCAAAAGGGGGAGCAACTTCCTATATCGTTAAACCGATAGAAAAGGAGCGCCTGCTCAGTGAAATGCGCAGTATCGGTCTGATTGTCTGAAAGGTCTTTGGGCCAGCGCGGCGGACCGGTGGAGCACCGGTCCGCCGCACTGACGGGCCGTCACCAGCCCTTGGTGGCCATGATCTTCTTAATCATCTCTTCGTTTTTTTTCTCGACGATGAGCATTTTCTTGGCCTGGGCGGCGTGAATTTTCTCCGTCAGGGCATCTATATTTGCCGGTTTTTCCAGCAGGTCGAGGGCGCCGAGTTTCATCGCCTCAATACCCTGCTTGATGGTGGCATGACCGGTAAGCAGGATAACCTCGACATCCGGATTTTTTTCCTTAAGAATTTTCAGAACTTCGATGCCGTTCATCTCCGGCATCATCAAGTCGAGAATGACTGCGTCATAGTTTCCCTGGGTAGCTTTTGCCAGGCCATCCTTTGCCGATGAAGAGGTGGATACCTGCATGTTCCTGGCCTCCATCCGCTCCGACATCAGGCTCAGGAAATCTTCTTCATCATCGATCAGTAATATTTTCTCAGACATGGTGTGTACTCCTTTTACTCGGTGTTGATACGTCTTGTTTACAAAGCAAGAGTTCGATAGTTTACTGTAAGTTGCCAAATACCGGCATTAAAACAGATGGACCACCAGTTCTTGCCTATTCAGGTCGGCTGACAGTTCTGCCCCAAGGGCGGCGAGAAGGTCCTTATGCCCGGCAGGCATCCGGGCAGAAAAGTCGCCACCCAGACCGCTTATGCCGCCGATGCGCAGACTGACCCTGGTGTCCTCCTTTCCGGCGCTGCAGTGCAGGGTGGCACCGGCATCGGTAGCGCCAATGGCGAATTCCAGGCACAACCAGATGAGATTCTGCAGGAGAAAGGGGTTCCCGGAAATGATTACCGGGGCCTTCGGCGTATCGACCCTTATGGTCAGCTTGCGCATTGCCGCCTTTCGTCCGGCAAGATTTGCCACCAGATTCGCCACCTCATACAGATTGATGTCGGCAGTAAAGGAATCGACGCTGTGGGCAAAACTGCTCATGTTTTTCATTATTTCATCGGCTCGTTCGATCTGTTTGGAAAACTGCTGACAGGCCTTGTTGAGCCGTTCCGGATCGATGGCCGAGCCTTTCCGGGCGGCAAAGGTCAGGTCTTCGAGGAGTCCGGCGTTTTCGTTGATGATTGCCAGGACATTCTTTATCTCATGGGCAATGGAGGCGGATACCTGGCCGAAAAAGCGTAATCCGGCACCGCCAATTGCATCGTACTGGACAGTCATGTCGTGTTTGCTCATGGTTGTAATGCCTCGTGCATCTTGGTGATAAGAATGTCGATGTTAACCGGTTTGACGAGATAGCAAGCCGAGGCGGAACAGCCGGCAACATAATCCGCCTCGGAGCCATGGCCGGTGAGAAAGATGAAGCGCATGCCCTGTTGCACTTTTTCCAGTAACGCTTTCAGTTCAAGGCCACTGGTGCCGGGCATTTTCATGTCGAGGATCGCCAGGTTGTAGGCGTTTTTTCCGGCGAGATCCAGCGCGTCTGCGGCCCGGATCGCAAAATCGACCGTGAAACCGCGAAGCGACAGGCGCTCGGCCAGGGTTGTGACAAATTCTTTCTCGTCGTCTACCAGTAACACACGCATTGCTAGTTTCTCCGCTGATTGATTACACCCTTCCGGGCAATTTTTAAGAGTCCCGTTGAACGGGGCGAGGCGGCTGGAGCGGGAGAGTGATGGCAAAGGTCGTGCCCATCCCCAGCTTGCTGGTAACCTGAATCGTGCCGCCGAGTTCCTGGATTAATCCGTAGGTGATCGATAAACCGAGGCCGGTGCCGCCGGTCTTGGTTTTGGTAGAGAAGAACGGTTCGAAAATCTTGCCCAGATCGGCCTCCGACATGCCGCAACCGTTGTCGCCGATTGTGACAAGGATATGTCCTTCTCCCTTACGTTTCACCCTGATTTCCAGGCGACCGCCAACAGTCATGGCGGAGAAGGCATTGTTAATGATATTTAAAAAGATTTGCTGCAATTTGCCCCGGTCACTTTGGAACTGGGGCAGGTCGTTGGTAAGATCGAGGTTGATGGCAATATTCCGGTACTCGGCCTCCTTATGCAAAAAACCGAGGACCTCTTTTAGTATTTCACCAAGTTGGACGTTTTCGATGGCGCTGTCCATATGCCGGGCAAAACCGAGCAGCCGTTTGGTGATCCTGCCACAGCGTTCCACCGAGGCCAGAACCGAGTCGATCAATTCGGGTATCCGCAAGTTTTGGCTGCCGCTGTCGGTGTAGGTGATGATGTCCCGTATTAGACCGGCCTTCTCATTGATGATCGCCAGGGGGTTGTTGATTTCGTGGGCAACACCGGCTGCCAGGCGGCCGATCGATGCCAGTTTGTTGGAGTACTCCATCTGGTGCAGGGTGGCAAGGCGGCGCTGGTCGAGAAGATACATGCTGTTAACCATATAGGTAGAGAAACCGAAAATCGCCAGGACAATGATAGTGATACTGATAACAAGAAAGACGATAAGCTTGAAACGGGTGTCCCGCCATGGCTTCATCAGCTCGTCCTTCTCCTTGACGATAACGAGGATATACGGAGAATCGGGAATATAAGCTGAGCAAATAATTATCTCTTCGCCGGATTTATTGCTTTCCTCACGGATTTCGGTGTGGTCGGAGTAGGCCGGAATGGTGTAGGGAATTGTATCAAAAACCTTGCCATGATACAGGGTGGGGGTCTGGATGACCCCGGCGTGATCAATGAGAAAGGCGTCGCCCCGGCCGCTCAGTTCAAAGCCACGAAGTAATTCGTTGAAGCGGGTGGTGTCGAGTGCGGCGCGTAATACATAGAATGAGCCATTGGCCAGGGCGTATTTTGCGGCAATGATGAGGTGCGGGGTGTTCCTGTAGCCCAGGAAGACCTCGCTGATGTAAAAACCCTTGCCCTGTACCTCTTTAAACCAATCCTGGTTGCTGTAATCTTTGCCTTCCAGGGGATATGGCCCGACATAGTTGATCTGCACACCGCTTTGGTCAATCACCCCGAGATCAACGAAACCGTGGTAACTTAGGAGCAGGTTTTTGAGAATAAAATCGAGTTTCTCCGGTTGCGCCAGCTCTTCGATGGGATTGGTCCGGACGATAAAGGTCAGGGCGGAGAGGCGTTCACTGAGGAAGAAAGATATCGATCGTTTGGCGTTTGAGCCAATGCGCAGTGTGCGCAGCAGGTGGTCCGATTCAATTGATTTTTGGGTAAAATTGTAATCAACGCTGGTGATGATGATAAGGGGCAGAAGGGTCACCAGCGAGGTCAGCAGGACGGAGATCTTCCAGATCCGCCGGAAATTGAACATCTGCCGGAAGGGTCCTGTAGATAAGTCACTGTTATGCCAAAATTCAGGCTTGAGCTGGTTGATTATCGACATGGTTACCTCAAACACACCCGAGATGCGGGACGCCTGGCTGCGCGTCCCGCTGGTATTTTTATCCCCGCTTTTTGCTCTGCACCTTTTCGTTGGCCTTCATCAGGGTCTTGCTGAGCAGTTGAATATCCACAGGTTTTTGGAGGAAGGCGAAGGCGCCGAGCTCCATACAGACATCCTTGTCCTTTTCCGTGCCGTGACCGGTGAGGACAATGACCTCGATATCCGGATTGGTGGTCTTCACCTGGCGCAGTACCTCGATGCCGTCGATGCCCGGCATGCGCAGGTCGAGGATCATGACTTCCGGTTCCTCGTCGGCAATCATGGTCAGGGCCGATTCGCCGTCGTAGGCCACCGCCGAACCCATGTCGCGCATGATCAGGCGTTCGGACAGGGTCTGGACGAAGTCGCGTTCGTCATCGACCAGCAATACCTTTGACGGCATCTCGAAGTCGTAACGGCGGTAGATGTCCGGCTGATGAAAGCCCTCGCCGATGCGGGTGCTGACTGCGGTAACCCCCTGGACTTTTTTGACGATTGATTTCAGATCTTCCTCCAGCCGGGAAAGCATCAGGACATTTTTGTTGATGGTCAGGGTAATTGCCCCCTTATGGGCATCGACCAGGACATTGTGGCCTTCTTGGGCCAGTTGGACATCGACCTTGGCCGCCAGGAGGAAATCGGCGAGGGCCGCCTGGGAGTGGGCGGTTGTGGCAACCACATCGCTGGTGGATTTTTCCAGGATCAGTTTGGCGGCATCGTTTACCGCGGTCTTGTCCATCGGCAGGACGACATCATAGAGGCCGGAGGCCCAAGGGTCTTCCCCCCTGCCGAGCATCTTCAGCCAGGCGGAGAGGTCCTCGTCCTGCTGGCGGATTCGCTGCAGGGCACTTTTCTCGGTGAGCCCCTCGCGCTGCACGGCCTCGCCCATTCGAAACTTCAATTCGGCGACCAGGCAGACCCGCAGTACATGGCTGATTTTTTCCGGGATGAGAAAACTGACCGGGCCGGTGATGAGCAACTGGTCTTCGTTCATGATATTGGCGAGCGCCAGGCGCAGATGGGCAACCGACCGCTCCTTTTCGTGGGTGAAGCGGTTGAAAACCGAGGTTTTGGCGGAAAAGGCCCCGAGGATTTTGTTCTCGTTCATGCCCGAGCTGGCCACGGCCCCGGCAATGACCGTATTCTGGTCGACCACTTTGTATTGGGAGGTGGCGGCGAGTTCCTTGATAACCGACGATTTGTTGCTGAAGGCCGCGCCAACGATTGTTATGACAGACATAGTATCTCCTTTTTGGGGCTGCTGCGCAGACCCTAGAAAGATTGTTACCTACCCTTTTTTCCGGGTAAGGGGTGTGTTACAGGGATTGGCTGAAAAAGGGTTCATAAAAATCCTCAGGCCACCATGGCAGCCGGGCAGTGTCCCATTTATCGTTACGAAATATAGCATACATTGGTAAGCGGGCATTCGTTTTCTTCAGATTTCTTATGGGCCGTTTCGTGAACCGCGCAGATTGCTTTTTCCATTGTTGAGTAGATATGGTCGCGGCCGATCTTTTCGATCAGATGAGTTCTTTCAAGGACCGCCATGACCGATTCATTGACCCCGGAGAACGAGATATCCAGACCGGCGCTGCGCACGGTCGACACGACAAGAGAAAGCACCTCCTCACCGGAGGCATCGATGTCGTTCATGCCATTGGCGACAATAACAATGTGTTTGAGGCTTTTTTTGTTCATCATCCGGTCGGTGATCTTGTCTTCGAGAAAACTGGCGTTGGCGAAGAACAGCGGCCCTTCAAAGCGGATCATATCGATATACTGACATTCCTTGAGGCCGTGGATAACCGAACTCTTCAGGGATTCGTCGTCATGGCGGGAAAGGGTCGAGACGTTCGGACGCATGCTCTTGTAGAGGAACACGGCCAGAGAGAGAAAGACGCCGATCATGATACCCTTGTCGAGATGCGGGGCGAAGGCCAGGGTCATTAAAAAGGAAAAGACCGAGATGGCCCCGTCATATTTCTTGGCATGCCAGGCGTGGATAAAGCCGGAGGCGTTGATCAGGCCGATAACCGCCATCATGATGACCGCCGCCAGTACCGATTGTGGCAGATGGTAGAGCAGCGGGGTGAAGAACAGCAGAACCAAACCGACGGTGATGCTGGTAAAAAGGCTGGACATGCCGCTTACTGCCCCGGCCTGGAGATTGACCGCCGACCGGGAAAAGGATCCGGAACCGGGGTAGGCGTTGGTCATTGAGCCGATGATGTTGGCAAGGCCCTGACCAATCAATTCCTGGTTGGGATCAAGCCGTTGACCGGTTTTGGCGGCCATGGCCTTGGCGATGGAGATGGCCTCCATAAAGCCGAGGAGGGAGATAATGATGGCGCTTGCCAGAAGATGGGAAATGGCCCGCATATCAAGCGGCGGCATGGAAAAACTCGGCAGGCCTTTTGGGATGTCGCCAACCACCGCTCCGCCGCCCATCAGGGTCAGTTCCTCGGTCTTGAGAGCCTTGTTGCCGACCTTCAATCGCCAGGTCCGGCCATCATCCTGAGTTCCCGCCGGCACAGCTCCTTTTTCATAGAAGGCTATTTGGCCATTTTCCGAAGGCACACCCTGCAACAGAACATCGCGCAGTTGCTTGCGGAATTGGGCGGCCTTGCCGCTCAGTTCTTCCAGGCCGAATTGGATGGTTTTTACCTCGTGTTCGGCCCTCAGCACAGCTGTTATGTCATGAGACTTCTTCGCCTCATCAAGGGTCTTGCTGGCCTCGGTTTGTTTTTTTTCGAGTTCCGGTTTGGCCTTCATCGCCGAGTTGAAGGCAGCAATCATTTCCTTGGTGCTGGCGGAGTGGATGTCGGCAATATTCGCTTTGGTATCGTGCTGGAAGCCGATTGCCCAGGAAACGACCGTGGTCAGGGCTACCGCCACCAGGACGTTTGGCACCTTCGGGGCGATTTTTTTCAAGACGAACATCAGGATGAAGGCGCTGACACCGATGATGAGGGTTGGCCAGTGGGTGTAGTGGACCGCGCTTTTGCAGACCTCAATGATCGTTTCATAGTGGTGTGCCTTGCCGTCAACGTATACCCCGAACATCTTCTCCAATTGCGAGGTGGCGATGATGATTGCCCCGGCATTGGTGAAGCCGTTGACCACCGGATGGGAAAGAAAGTTGACGACCAGGCCGAGACGGAAAACGCCGAGGAGGAATTGAAAGGTCCCGACGATCAGCGACAGCAGCAGGGCATAGGCGATATAGCCTTCACTGCCGGCGGTGGCGAGAGGCGCAAGGGAAGCGGCGGTCATAAGGGAAACCACCGCCACCGGTCCGGTTGCCAGCTGTCGGCTGGAGCCGAACAGGGCGGCGATCATCGGCGGCAGAAAGGCCGCATACAAGCCGTAATACGAGGGCATCCCGGCCAGCTGGGCATAGGCCATTGACTGCGGGATAAGAACCAGGGCGACGGTCAGTCCGGCGATGAAATCCTGCCGGAAAGTGTTGGTGTTGTAGCCCTTCAACCAACTGAGGAACGGAAAAATTTTGATCAGCATGCACTCCACCTTTATTGTTTGTTTTCCACCATTCTCCGGCAGGACGCCAAGAGTTCGCTGTATAGCGTGCCTGCATTGTATAAATTGTTGTTTTCCAATTGAATAATCCCATCAACCATGGCGAGGATGATCAGGGCGGTCTTCTTCGCTGCCAGGGGCCCGATCGAGCCATCCTCTTGGCCGATGGTCAAAGCCTTTTCAAAGATCTCGATCAGACAGGTATAAACAGCCTCCAGATGTTTGCGGCAGGTGGGATTTACCGCCGCCAGTTCGTGGGTATAATGCCGGCGCAAAAGGAGGAACCATTCTTTTTTGGTTTCTGAAAGATGGAGATGATAGGCTATTGCACCGAGCAGCCTTTCCAGGCCGGAAGGAAAGAGCTCTTCCTGGAAATAGAGGGAGAATGCCTCGATGAGCCCGGTTTTGACGTTTTCCAGCACCGAGACGAAAAGGTCCTCTTTGGTTTTGAAATGGTAGAAGATCGTTGCCCCGACAATGCCGGTGAGGCTGGCCACCTCGGTCATCGAGGTGTTGGTAAAGCCCTTGGTGGCAAAGAGGATGGTGGCGGTATCGATGATCTCGGCTTTTTTTGACTTCTTTGGCATCCACATCTCCTTGGTGGTATGACATGCTTAAAACTGACTGATCAGTCAGTAAGTACAATATGCGAAAAAATCAGTCAAGAAAAAATTCCAACTGATTTTTAAATGGGCTCAAGGAGATGCTGTCTAAAAAAAGTGGCGAAGGGATTATTTGGTTTCGTAGATATCGGCTATCCGGTCCTGGAGGGCAATAAGGGTGCCGGGCACCGGCATGGTGGCGGCGAAAGTGTCTTTGGCTGTGTCCTGACAGTGTCTGCAGGCGTTGAAGGGCACGGTGAAGGCGTGCAGGTGGGTATTCCGGCCGGTGGCTGTGATCTCCGAAAAGCCGGGACAGTGGGGACAAAGGTGGTGGGCAGTATTTTCCCGGACATGAAAACCGGTGGTGTCGTAAAAGATTTCTTTCTGTTTGGTGACGACTCGCCGCTGTTCGGCCTCACGTCTTCTCGGGCCCCGTTTGGCCCATACCGCCAGGGCCTTGTCACAGATGGCCTCGATATAGCGGGTCATATCAGGGGCTTGAATGAATTGGCTCGGGTCGTAGTCCGGCTCCCGGACCTGGGAAAAATCCATGCCGGCCATCGCCAGGATGATGCCGAGATTGGTGTAGGGCAGGGCGCCCTCAATGGAGTAGCCGCCTTCCAGGACGCAGATATCCGGGTTGAGCAGCCGGTTGAGCCGGGCATAGCCCTGGGCGGTGAAGTTCATGTTGGTGATCGGGTCGGTATAGTGGTTGTCCTGGCCGGCGGAATTGATGATCAACTCCGGTTGGAATTCATGGAGTACCGGCATGACCACCCGTTCCATGACCATGTCAAAGCCTTCGTCGCAGGTGTTCGGCGGCAAGGGGATATTGATGGTGTAGCCTTCCGCTGCCGGGCCGCCGGTTTCATGGAGAAAACCGCTGCCGGGGTAGAGGGTCCGGCCGTCTTGATGCATCGAGATGAACAGGGTGTCGGGGTCGTTGTAGAAGATATCCTGGGTGCCGTCGCCGTGGTGGCAGTCGGTATCGATGATGGCGATTTTGCGAATTCCGTAGTGGCGGCGGATATATTCCACCATGATTGCTTCAATGTTGATGACACAGAAGCCGCGGTCGCCAAAGACCGTCTGCATGGCATGATGGCCGGGCGGGCGGACGATGGCAAAGGCCTTCTCCACCTCCTTGCTCATGACCGCCCGGGCGGCGCGCAGGGTGCCTCCGGCCGAGATGAGGTGGGATTCGGTGAGCAGTTTCTCCGCCGACGGCACGCAGTGATGGACGCGGTTGATATCGTGAAAGGTGGCCAGCTCGGGATTGAAAAATACGATGTTTTCGACATCCTCAAGGCCCTCTTCGATGATTTGGTCCCTGGTGTAAAGAAGGCGTTCCTCGCGCTCCGGATGGCTTGGGCTGATGCACCAGTCGAAGGCCGGAAACAGGATTAATCCGGTTTTATGCGGGGCACGGGGCATGAAGGACGACATACGTTGTATCTCCTTAGATGGAGGTAAGGCCCGGCCTGATCTGGGCCTTAAGGGTCAGGATCTTTCCCGCTGTCTTGAAACCGCGCACGCAGTTCATCTCCAGTCTTTCGAGAAAATCAATCTCCGGACAGGACGGCATGCCCATTTCACTCACCATGCCGGCAATAGCGGTTTGCAGACGAGTCTCGGCATCGGTCATGGTGAAATGTGGAGTTATGGTCTCCAGACAGGAGATTTCTGGAATACTCAGACGCTTGTCGCCGGTATCGGCATACAGGGTTGCCTGGAAGGTCAAGCGAGCCCGGGCGGCGCCGAGGGCGTTGGCGACCTCGTAATTGGCGGGGACTATACAGGGCAGAAACAGCGCCTCCTGAATGAAGGACTGGAGGGCCTCGGCCGGGCCGCCGATGGCGACGATCTGCTTGGGCTGGATGCGTCGGCGATGGAGGAGGGCGGCGACCGTATACACCGGCCGGCTGAACACCTCTTCGATGAGCTCTTCGACCGCCTGGCGGATGCGTTCGACAAAGGCCTCAAGGAGCAGGCTTGCCGTGTAATCGGGCGGCTCCTGCGGACAAAGGGCAAGCATCGCCATCGCCGCCTTTTGCCGTGAACCGATGGCCAGCTTGCCGAGGACGACCATGGCGTCGGTCGGCGTCGGCGCCGTGCCGCCGGCGGCCATTGAGATACCCTGATGCTCCGGCCCGATATGAAAGGCGCCGTCCTGCCAGGTGACCCTGCTGTCGCCGCCGAGGCCGATGCTGACGGTTTTCAGTGCCCGGATCAGGGTGGGCCGCCCGGCGATCAGGGTGCCGTAGGGCTCGAGCAGGGGGGCACCGTCGACGAGCAGGGCGATGTCCGTGGTTGTTCCGCCGATATCAAGGAGGATCGCATCGTCCGCTTGGGCGGAGAGGGCCAGACAGCCCATAACGCTTGCCGATGGACCAGAGTGAATGCTTTCGCAGGGAAACTCGCTTGCCCGGGAGAAGGGCATAGTGCCGCCGTCGGCCTTCAGGACATGGCAGGGACAGGTGATACCCAGGTGCTTGATGCCCTGTTCCAGGGCGGCCTTGAAGGCGTTGAACCGGGAGGCCAGGGCGGCGTTCAGCCAGGTCGAGTACACCCGGCGGGGGAAATTGGGAAGACCGGAGATGCGGTGGCCCATGGTGATGTGGCGAAAGCGTCCGGCTAGTTGCCCGGCGATTTGTTTTTCGTGGAGATTGTTGCGATGGGAAAACTTACAGGCGATACCGATGGAGGAAATGCCCTCGCGGTGCAGGGTGTTTGCTGCGTCGGCGATCTTTGCCGGGTCCGGGTCGCGGAGGATATGACCGCGGTGATCAATGACGCCATCAAGGAACCAGGTCGGGCAGCTTTTCGAGAAAAAATCGGGATTCATCCCCGGTCCGGCCTGGACCAGCATGCCGACCGGATCGAGGGAGCCGGTGACGATGGCATTGGTGCAGAGGGTGCTGCTCAGGTGAATCCGCTTAAGGCTGCCGCGGCTTTCCGGCGATACCAGGCCTTCCAGAAGGCTGATGATGACTTCGCTGAGATGCCTGCCTTGGACACAGACCTTGTCCTTGGCCACCACCATGTCGCCATCAAGGAGCACCGCATCGGCATGGGTTCCGCCAACATCTATCCCGATAATCATGCCTGCACCTTTTAAATTAGAAATGTCTTTGTCCTTTTTCAGCCTTCATGGGGAGCGATGAAAAAGAATCGATATCTCAGTGCCAGGAAAACAAGTAACTGTTTGCATCATAGCGTTATGGCATGATTTGTCATCGAAAATCCATTGTTTTTTTTAGGTCGCTGGAATATATCCCCTGTAGCGGCTCGGCTCTTGTTCGCCGTGGGATACAAAAATGCCAAAGTCCAGACACTTGGGGACTGTGGCTGGTGGTTGATTGTCGGTAGCCGGGAGGCTTGCTACCCACTTGCTATTTCTTGTCCTGCTTAGTCTGGACTGAAAAAGACTCTCCTTGTGAAGGGGCAATCAAAGACGTATCATTTCGTTTAGGTAACGAGATCGGGTGTTGGCAAACCCACCATCCAGCGCACTTGCAATATCTACCGGTAACCGGGCATGCCAGAATCTCTCCCCAAACAGGTTAATGAGTTTGTCGCGGCGGCGCGACAGCCCTTTAGCTATAACATCCTGAAAAATCACTATATTTGGTTCGGGGTGCTGTGGGGCTTGCCTATTCCTCTGGTAAGTATCTGGATGCACAGTCATTTTCTTGGGATGCAGGTTGCTGGTGGGGAACTGCTGGGAGAAATTGTCGGCAGTCCGCTGCATTGGTTTTTTCTTGCTCATCCCCCCGTTTTTGGGGTGGTTTTCGGTATCCTTGGTACGATTCGAAACGAAAAAGAGAAGAAAATCAGTGAGATGGTTGGTCAACTGCAGGAGTTGTCGGTCCATGATCCACTGACCGGACTGAAAAACCGCCGGTATTTCGTCGAGGTCTTTTACGATGAATGTGCCCGCAGCCTGCGGCGGGGTGAGGCGCTGACCCTGCTGTTCCTCGATCTCGACCACTTCAAAAGGGTCAACGACAACCATGGCCATCATTTCGGTGATCTGGCCCTGCAGGAAACCAGCAGGTTTCTGAAGAAGCAGTGCCGGCCCTACGATACGGTCGTCCGCTGGGGCGGGGAGGAATTCATTATTCTTCTCAGAGCAACCGATGAATTGACCGCTCTCAACTTTTCCGAACGGATCAGGCAGGGTATCGAGGCGGAATTGCATAGCAATCTGCCATTTACCATGACCATCTCCATCGGCGTTGCCCAATATCAGAATAACGATACCCTCGAAGAACTCACCGACCGGGCCGACAAGGCCCTGTATCACGCCAAACAAACCGGCCGTAACAAGGTCATCCCCTGGAGTATGCTCTCCGCTGAGTCAAATTTGTAGAGATTTTGCAGCGCCGGAGCCGAAAAACCATGAAAAGAATTTTGTTCCTGCCGGTTCATTCTTAGCAGCTGGGGCCGGATTCTCCTTCTTGTCATTATGTGGTGTCGTCACTGTTCAATTGTTGCGGGTTTTCTGGTCCTCTCCCAGTGACTTGCTCTGTTGTTGATAGGTGTTTGTATTGGTCGTTTGTAGTTATAATCTTGCTAAAACCTTGATTTGGTAGCGATGTTTATAGCTCATGGGTATGGTTTGCACGTGGGATCCTCTTTGTCGTTGCCGGTGTTCTCTTGAATTTATCTTATTATTACAAAAAGATAATCAGATTCTTGGTTGGGTGGCATGCAAAGGGATTATGGCTTACCAAAAATAACAGGACGCAAGGGTCAGCAGTCTGCAGCCTGCTCAGAATGAGGAATAAAGTAATGCGTGTCTATGTTGGTTTTGATGATACCGATGTGCTCGGTGCCGATCGCGGCACCGGCAAGTTTGCCCGCTGGTTTGAGAAGAAACTGCCGCAGGGTGTACAGATGTACGGCGTGGTGCGTCAGCAGTTGCCTGTACTTGAGGGGATTCCCTACACCTCCCACAACAGCTCAGCCTGTGTGATCCTTGATGCGGTCGATCCCTCGCAGGTTCAGCAATTGGTTGATCTCGGCGCCGATCATATCCGTGAGCACTTTATGGACGGGAGCGATCCTGGCCTGTGCGTCGTTGCCGGGAGCGGATCTTCGACCGATACCCTGGTTGCCTTTGGCCGACTGGCCTCAACCAGGGTTGTCACGCAAAAAGAGGCGATTAAGGCGGTGAACGGCTTTCATCTTTCCGGACATGGCGGCACCAATGACGGGATTATCGGCGCCTGTGCCGGGGTTGGCCTGACCATTTCCGGCTGGAGCGGACGCTTTATCGAACTGAAAGGTCTACGCGAGGTCCCCTTGATGGTTCGGGTTAGCGATCTTGAAGCGCGGGGCATCCGGGTCCTGTCGGTTGACCGGAACGCCTTGGTGGCTGGACCGGACGACCTGGTCGATACCCGCGGTTGGCTGCGTCCGCGCCTCTGGGCGGGCGGGGCAGTGCTGCCGGTTGAAAATACCGGACACGGCGCCTGGCGCTCCATTTGCGGCAAGGGGGAAGGCGCCGCTCAAGATGGGAAGGCGTAATCGTCCGGCAATTGCACAAAAGGTAGTGTCAACAAGTGAACAAGTAGCTGAGACTGACTCGCCCGCAGCGGTATACCTGCAGCCTCCTCCCTCTCTTCCACATTTTTCATGACTTGAAGCAAGCCCTCATCTCCCAAAAAGGAGGGAACGGCTTGCTCTGGCATGGTTCCCTTCGATCGGCCATCATTGCAATCGGAAACGGCCAGCGCAGGCCATTTTAGGCTTGCGTATCTCAAAGGCGTTGATAAACGAGATGTCCCCATACTGCATGCATAACTTCATGGTATGGCTCCGGGGACACGGAGAGACTTCCGGATAAACGGATCGAAATTTCACTGGAGGCCGCTAAATCACAACACAATTCAAAAATGAGGGTGATATTGTGGTCAATTTTGAAATGGTACGAGTATTGCTAGAAAGGAGGGGTAAGAGGCAGGGGCAGGGGTGGGATACGACAATAAGCTCTTTATGAGTGATCATGTTAGCGAGGCTCTACTATGAGAAAAAAACTTGCAATCACCATCGTGGTTTTAATGAGTCTGGTTGATACAACCACCCACGCATCGCCGCTTGATCTGACAGCGCTTGGGAGTAGCGGATATTTCAGTGGAGGATATTTCGTTGAAGGTGGCAGCCAAGTTGCGGGATCGGGTGTTATCTCCTCATTCCTGCGGATGCAGGATGCCGGGATAGAGGAGGGGTATAATAGCGACGGCACTCAGTATGTCCTTGATGAGAAAGCTGGGGTGTTTACCCATTCCATCCAATTAAGCGCCATTCCAATAGTCAACATTGGCGGGACAGACTATCGGGAATTTCTCCTTGACACCAATGAAGGCAATAAGACAGGAGACAATCTACTCTCTCTTGACGAACTGAGGATCTATTTGGCGGGGAGTAGTCTCGCAAGCAACTTGTATGACCAGGCCACGAAGACGCTCGGTACCCTGTCTGCTGTTTATGATATGGGGGCAAGTAACTCTATCCAGCTTGATGATAGTCTCGCATCTGGAAGCGGCCAGCCCAACATGTTCGCCTATATCCCCAATGAACTCTTTACTTTGAATGGTGTGAGCAATCCTTATGTATACCTCTATTCAAAATTTGGCGCTCAAGGTGGGGTGTTTGAATCCAATGGAGGCTTTGAGGAATGGGCCGTTCGCGCTCCCGAAGCGCCTGGTCCTGTCCCGGAGCCAGCAACCATGTTGCTCTTTGGCACCGGTCTTGTTGGTTTGGCGGCTGCGATGGCCAGGAGGCGAAGGAAAATTTAAAGGGGCATTGTGGATGAGCGTGACCGCGGTGTCTTTTGAGGGATTGCCTTTCGCCGGTGTAGGTGTCAGAATGACTGCCTGGTCGGAAGAGGTACCGGTTATTGACGCTTATACCACAAGGGCATACATTTCGTTTGAGCAAACAAGTTGCTCAACTCAGCTTTATCTCTTTGTCTCATCGATGGTTACATTCCAGGGTTCGATAAGCTGCCAGTCATCGTTCTTGTCGAAGCCGGTAACCCATGGCATCGCCCACTTGGACATGACGTCGTAGTAATACGGGATGTACATATAGTCCTCGCGGAAGGCCTTCTGGGCATCCTGCGCTCCTTTTTGCCGTGCCGAATCGGTAACGGCCTTGGTTTTGGCCTTATCGAGAAGTTCGTCAACCCTGGCGTTCTTGTACCCGCCCATTTTCCCGCGGGCGTTGCCCGAGGTGGAATGGATGGCACCCATCAGGTAGGCAACGGCATCGGGGACGCGGGTGCCGACGTCATCACGAAAGATCTGAGCACTCCTCTTCGCCGGGCCGGTGCTGTCCTCAATGTCGGCTTGCATCTCCACATCCTCGATATTGAGGACTTCCCGCCACTGTTTTGCCATATACCGGGCAGCCGCTTCATGGGTTGGGGTGCTGATGCCGCTGAGGGTGATTTTCGGCAACAGCCGGCCTTCTTTATAGGTGGAGGCAGCCAGGGCCCGTCTCGCGGCAGCCGGATCATAGGGGTATCGCGGATAGGACGGATCAACTCCAGCCACCTTGTTGAGGAGCTGCGTGGCGGCCGCATAGGGCCCATCGGGGAAGGCGGCTTTTGCCAGTTCCTCTCGATTGACAGACATGATCAAGGCCTTGCGGACATTGATATCATTCATCGGCGGTTTTTGCGCATCGAACCAGAAATGCTGACCCTTGGCGAGGGCGGGACCGCTGATGAAATCACTGCCGAGATCATCAAGCAAGGTTGGAGTGATCAATTCGGTATGGGCATCCATCTTGCCGGTTTTCAGCATGAGGGTAGCAGTGCCGGGGTCGGTCACCGTGGTGATGATGATCTTCTTAAGTTTTGGCGCCGGGCCGAAGAAATGTGGGTTAGGTATAAGGACCACGATGCCCCTGTCGAGATCCATTGATTGCGGCATGAAGGGGCCGCTCACCACGACACCATTATTCGGCTGCCACCAGTCGGGCTTTTCACTGCCGTTTGCGTCGCGGGCCTGGGATATCTTTACCGGGGCGATAAGGGCAGTGGCAATCTTCTGGTCAAAGATTGGGTCGGGGGCGCCAAGGGTGACGACAACCGTCCGCGCGTCTTTAACGGCAATGCCCGATAAGGCGGTGCTTTTACCGGAAGTTACGTCCTTGAAGCCTTTGATGCCGCCGAGAAAGAGATCGGCGCGGGCGTGTCCGGTGCTCGGCATGGCGCAGAGTTCCCAGGTGCCTTTCAGGTCACCGGCGGATATCGGTGAACCGTCGGAAAACACTGCCTTCGGGCTGATGGTGAGGGTCCAGTGCGAGAACGACGGATCAGATTCGGCCTTGTCAAGGACATATGGCTGTAAAATGCCGGCCTTGTCGAAATACAGCGGAGCCGCCCAGGTTAGAGACTGCCAACGCACGGCGTGGCCACCACCATGCAGGGGTGACCAACTTTGGCTTAATGCCGGATGGGCAATATTGAGGACCTGGCCGTCCTCCGCGGCGGCAGAGCAGCCCCTCCCCTCGCCGGCGAATTCGACCGCCGTAACGATCAGCATATACAGCACAACAGCTGATAGGAACTTCATGGTTGCCTCCCGGTGATGATTTATCAAAGGTGCCTGTAGCCCTTCAGGACGCCTCGGCGTTCGTACAGTCCGAGCGGTGGTTGGTTAATTATTGATACAACAATAGCCGAAGGCGCTGTTTATGGCGACCAGTTTGATGGTAGGCGTAACGCAAAGTGTCGTGCCGGGTTTCTGTAAAAATGGCAACCCAGCTTTGCTGGGGGGATATTGCGTTAGGGAAAAAGGTGTTTATCCTAAGAGATGGGGTGCCGGAGCGGTTTTTGCACCCTCATCCGGGCCGAATGGGCCATAGAAAAATACAACCAACACCCCAAAAGGGGTATAGGTGCCTTGAACGGGTTCTTGTAGGTACTGAAAAAATCCGCAAGACACCAAGGAGTAACGCTATGAAAGATCCAGCCAATGTACATTTGAAAGTGCAAGAACTCTGCGATTGTTTTGCCGCCACCGACCCCCTCAAAGGGATGTCCGATATTGGCCATGGCACCGAGGACGATGAGGCGGCTTTAAAGTGGATCGCCCTGGCCGTACTGCACGGCATCAACAGCAATGCCGAAAAGATCTCCCTGACTACCACCAAGGACGGCAAGGTCAGGGTAACCGCCGAATACCGGGAAAGTGATCTGCCGGCCCCCGGACCCGCCGTCGGCAAGAAGATTATCGAGGCGATCCGGGCAATGACCCATATTGAAAAAGACAAGGACAAAATGACCCTTGCCCTGGGTATCCGTAACAACAGTATGGATCTGAAGATTAAGTCACGCCATGAGGGCGGCGATGACCGGATCAGCATAACCTTTCCGTGAGGGGTTTGTTGATTGGCGCGGAGTTGTACGGGGCCGTTGCCTCTGCATGCAACGGCCAGCAGCCTGCCGCCGATGGTTCAGGGATGATTGATGATTGGGGTCTGATCGTCCTGCAGGGTGCTGTTTGATGCCTCGACCTTGATATAATGAAGGAGTACCGGAGCCAGGATCATCCCCGGGATGCCCATGAGTTTTTCGCCGAGAAGCAGGCCTAAGAGGGTCAGCCACATCGGGTTTTTTATCCGGCTGCCGATAATCTTGCTGTTGAGGAAGAACTCCAGCTTGTGAATGGACACAAGAAAGACCAGTGCCCATACGGCCATGTGCGGCGAGATGGTCAGGCCGACGCTGACGATGATGGTGTTGCTGATCAGGTTGCCGATGATCGGCATGAGACCAAAGACGAAGGTCAGTCCGGCGATGACCATGGCAAAGGGGTAATGGTTCCAGAACAGGAAAACGCAGGTCAGGGCCGTGTTGATCGACGAGATGATGATCTGCGCCCCGAGTACCGTGGCGAAACTTTCGTAGAAGGTATTGGCCCTGGCCATGAGTTCGGCAAAGGTCTGATCGTAGAGATTGTTGCGGACAAGGACCGGCTCATGATCTTCACCGGGGGGGCGGCTGTTGATAAAAGCCCCGACGGCAATGACCAGACCGATGATAAAGGTGACCAGATGCACCAGGATGAACTGGGTGTATTTGCCGATGTTGTGTAGCTTATCCATGGCGAATTCCAAGGCCTTGTTCTTCAATTCGGCAAAAGTGGCAAAGGTAGGGTCGATACCGAGCTTCTCGGCGTACTCAATAACCACCGGGATGGAGTGGCGGGCGATTTCCGGCACCTCGGTCACCGCCGTGCGCAGAAAAAGATAGAAGCCGGTGCCAAAGGCGCCAAGGAGAATGGCCCCGAGCAATAAGGCCAGCCATTTCCGTCCACCGTAGCAGAATTGCCGCAGGGCGAAGATGGTGAACAGGCCGGTGAGAAGCAGCGTGGTCAGATCCAGCCAGCCGACAAAGGCCAGGGACATAAAGATGATGGTATAGGATAGCCGGACAGGGACATTGCTGGACAGCAAGATGGGCTGGTCGGATCGCATGATTTCTACCTTGGCGGGCGGCGGATGGTAAGTATTTTTCTGGGCAACGATATTGCCTTCCCGGGAAGAAAGCAAGGATAAACCACGACTCTTCGAATATCGGACCGCTTTAAGTGGTGACGAAAAAAATGCAGCAGGGTGCGGTGGGGATTGCCGAAATCCAACCCATGCATTACACTCCGACCGTCCGGGTTCAGCGCGGGCTGTCGTTTCTTTAAAAAATTGAGAAAATATCAATAATGCCGGTGTGTTTCGGCAAGGATACTATGGAATTCCTCTTTCACCTTCCCTTTTGGTTAGCCGTTTTGCAGATCATCACCATCGATATCCTCCTTGGTGGCGACAATGCCGTGGTTATTGCCCTGGCGTGCCGTAAGCTCCCTGCCAAACAGCGGACCAAAGGGATCCTCTGGGGCACCGCCGGTGCTATTGTCCTGCGGGTTATTTTGATTTTTTTCGCCCTGACTCTCCTCAGTATTCCCTTTCTGAAACTGTTGGGGGCCATCCTCCTGCTGTGGATTGGTATCAAGCTCTTGCTGCCTGAGGAAAGCGATTCGCACACCACCCTCGAATCCAGTGAGAAGCTGTGGGGGGCGGTGAAAACCGTTATCATCGCTGATTTCGTCATGAGTCTTGATAATGTTATTGCTATAGCCGGGGCGGCGCAAGGTGCCGGGGAGGAACACCAGATGGTCCTGGTCATTTTCGGTCTTCTGGTCAGCATCCCGATAATTGTCTGGGGCAGCCAGATGGTGGTCAGGCTCATGGACCGTTTCCCGATCGTCATAACCCTGGGCGGCATGCTCCTTGGCTGGATCGCCGGGGGAATGTTTGTGACCGATCCTTTTCTCGCCACCTTTGTCGCTGACCGTTTCGGTATAATAACCAGTGCCAAGATGGTAACCTACACGGCTGCCATAATCGGCGCATTTTTCGTGCTTATTGGCGGGAAACTGCTTGTTGCCTGGAAGGCCAGGGGTGCCGGACCTTTGCCCGGGAAAGACGCTATCACGGACGGCGAAGAAAGGGAATGATGACCCGGCTCGAAGAAAAACTCCAGGCCGGACGGACGGTCCTCCTCGACGGGGCAACCGGTACCGAGCTGGAAAAACGGGGTGTACCGATGCACGGCACGGCCTGGACGGCGGAGGCGGTCCGTACCTGCCCGGAGATCGTCACGGCGGTTCATTGCGATTATATTCTCGCCGGGGCCGAGGTTATCACCGTCAATTCCTTTTCCCTCGCCAAACATATGCTCATCCCCGCCGGGCTTGCCGGCCAGTTTGGCGATTTGAACCGGACTGCGGTGCGGCTGGCAATCATGGCCCGGGACCAGGTGGCCACGGCACCGGTAGCGATTGCCGGTTCGATTGCCCCAACCACCTTTTGCTCGGAACCGGCAAAAGGCTACCTGCGGCGGGAAGAGGCCCTTGCCGGTTATGCCGAGCAGGCGGACATTCTCTGTCAGGCCGGAGTTGATCTACTCATCGTTGAGATGATCAGCGACATCGAACAGGGCAGCCTGGCGGTGCAGGCAGCCTGTGCCACCGGTCTGCCGGTATGGCTCGGCTTCAGCTGCCGGAAAACTGCTGTTGGTGAGCTCATGCTCTGGGACCGCGGCCATACTCTCAGCGAGGGCGTGGCCGCCATCTCGCCCATCGGCGGCTCGGCGGCCTTGATCATGCACACCGACGTTGCCGACGCCGTCCAGGCCTTTGCCGAACTGAAGAGGTCCTGGACCGGAACCTTAGGGATCTATGCCCATTCCGGGGTCTTTGTCATGCCGAACTGGCTGTTCAACGATGTCATTTCTCCCACCGATTACGCCCGGGAGGCAGAAATCTGGATGAACATGGGGGCAGGGATTATCGGTGGCTGCTGCGGCATCGGCCCGGCGCATATTGCCGAATTAAGAAAGAGATTCTGCTCCTGACCCGCAAAGAGCGGCATCGCCGCTTTCATTCCCCCAGCCTTCGTCAGTCCTCTGTGGTTCCGGTAAGTGTCAGTTTCCGGGTTGATTCGAAGAGCATCTCTTTACCGGTCATAGGGTCGCGGAATTCGATCTTATGCGAAAGCAGCTGCAGTGGCCGATCGAAGTCGTCGGGCGTTTTTTCCAGCAGCTGCGGGTAGCAGCGGTCGTTGACGATGGGAAAACCCAGGCCGCTCAGGTGTAGGCGTAGCTGGTGCTTTTTACCGGTCAGTGGCCGGAGTTGCATAAGGGCCCGCCGTCCCTCGACCTGCACGAGACGGATATGGCTGCGGGCATTGACCTTTCCGGCGCAGCAGCGCATGCGAAACCACGGCTCGCCGGTTTCGATGCGGTTTTCCACCAGCCATTCGCCTTGGCCGGTGTCCCCGGGGAAATGGCTTACCGCCGCGTAGGTCTTGCGTACCGCCCCCTCCATGAACAGGTGCTGGTAGGCACCTCGGCTTTTCTTGTTGGTCGAGACCAGTACCAGCCCGGAGGTTTCCCGGTCTATGCGGTTGATCGGTGACAGGTCGGGATTGCCAGTTTGCTGGATCAGTCTGTTGATCAGGGTTTCCAGGACATAGGGCCCGGTCGGGGTGACCGGCAGGAAAGGGGGCTTGCAGACCACCAGCAGATGGTCGTTGTGCAGGAGGATCCGTTCAGTGAAGGGAATGATCGGCTCTTCTTCCACCTCGCGGTAGTAGAAGAGCCGTCTGTCAGGAAGATAGGCGGTCTCCAGGGTGATCGGCTGCCCGTCTTCAGTTAATACCTTGCCGCTGCTGATACGGGCAAGCCAGGTTTCTCTGGCAATCTTTGGAAAACGTTCGGCCAAAAAATCAAGCAGTGTCGGATAGGGAGCGCCCGTATCCGGCAGATAGACGATTGATGCCCCTATTGCCATGCCCAAGGATCACCCCTCATACCACAAGGGCATTACGTTTCGTTTAAGCAGATAAGCTGCTCCACTCAGCTGTATACCGTATACGCACCCGGGAAAAAGCGGAATTAGCGCTTCTTGTCGTTGATCGAGAAATCGCTGTTTTCGTTTTTACTCCTCTTTGCGGCCTTTTTTTCCTTCTGGGTCATTGCCGGTTTCTTCTTTTCTTCTTTTTTGATTTTTTGTTCTTTTGCCATGGTATTCTTGCTCCTTGCAGTGGAATGTTGTTATTTGGGGGGCCGATCGTGGCCCGCTGTGGTTTGCCATCCTTCTTTGCGGCGGTACTCTACCAGTACCTATGAATAATAGCTTACACTTAAGCATGAGGCAAGGGTGCAAGCGCTTTAGACCGGTGGTTGCCGCCGGCTGCCCGCCCTCAAGGGAAATCCTGCTGAGGGCGTTATGCCTAATCAGTGTTGACACCCTTTCTGTCGCTTGCTATAAAAAATCACAGCGTATCGACAGGATATTTCGCCCGGCGGGCGTATCACACGGTTCCGCAACAATCACCGCCACCGGCAGCCCGGCGGTTGTGCTCGTCTATTTTCGTGAATTGAAGGAGAACAGGTCATGGCGCATTTTTTCCGGTCCGGCAAGTCCCTGGTGACTTTGCCGGTAGTCGTTTTTGTTGTTCTCCTGCTTTTCAGGCCGGTGTCTTCCGCCGTCCAGCCAACCCTCACCATGGTAGCAACCTATAGCGGCAAAGAGGCAATCTTTACCGAATTTCATAAAAAGACCGGGATTCTTATCGAGTTCCTCGATATGTCGCCCGGCGAGGTGCTTGCCAGGGCCGAGGCGAGTGGCGGAAGTCCCCTTGCTGATCTGTGGTTTGGCGGTGGGGCGGACAGTTTCGTCAAGGCTGGTGAAAAGGGCCTGCTTGAGGAATACCGTTCACCTGAGGCGGAGGCCATTCCCGCCCAATATAAGGACCCGCAGGGCAATTGGACCGGAGTGTCTCTGATCATGGCCGGGCTGTTGATCAACACCGAGGTACTGACCGAAAAGAAATTGCCGGTACCACGGCTGTGGGCCGATATCGTCAAACCGGAATACCGGGATGCCGTACTGGCTGCCGATCCGGCTATTTCCGGGACCACCTATACCGTTGCCGCCAGCCTGCTTCAGAAACTCGGGGAAGAGGAGGGGTGGAAATACCTTGAGGCCCTGGGCGGCAATGTCCAGTTTTTCACGAAAAGCAGCAGCGATCCGCAAAAGCAGGTCATTGCCGGGCAGATGGCGGTGTCGATCGTGCCCCTGTCGAAGGACCTGCTCACCATGAAGACCAAACCGCAGGTTCAGGCGGTCTTTCCCAAAGACGGGGTGCCCTGGACGCCGGCCGGCCTGGCAATCTTTAAAAACGCCAGAAATCCTGAAGCTGCCAAGGCTTTTGTCGATTGGGCATTGAGTGTTGAAGGGCAGCGTATAATCCAGAGTAAGGATCCGCGGGTCATGGTTCGTCCGGAGGTCGCTGTTCCCACGGAAATGGACGGCTTTGTCCTGGAGGATCTTATCCAGACGGATATCATCAAAACCGGCACGGACCGGCAGCGCATCCTCGCCACCTGGACGCAGCGCGTTTCCAGCAGGCCCTGAGGTCTGTCGGCTCGTCGATCAGCCGACCTTCTCGCCGCACTCACCGCAGAATTTAGCATCTGCCGCCAGTTTGCCGCCGCATTTTTTGCACGCGGTTTCTACATTGATGTTTGCCCCGCATTCTGGGCAGAAGCGCACCTTTTTCGGCAACGGCGCCTTGCAGGACGGGCAGCTTGCCCGAACGCCCTCGCGCCAGGATTCCTCCTTCAGCATTGCCCGGTCTTCTTCGGCCATCTGCGAGTGCGCCCAGATCTCCTGCACCGTTCGGCTCGCCTGGGCGGCGCTCATCTCCACCCCGAGGTCGGGTGCGCAGTTTTTACAGAGGCCCTTGGCGGTATTCCAGCAGCTTTTCTTGCAGACCCAGGAGCTGCAGCGTGGGCATTGGGTGAAGTCCGGCTTCAATTCCTCCATGGCCTCGGCAAAGGCGTCGTCGTGGGCGGTTTCCCAGGTCGCTGAACGGGCCTTTTCGCCGAGATTGGCAGCCTGGCCAAAGACCCCGCCGAATAAACCGCCGATGGCCTCAAGGGCCCCGGTGACCATACCGAGTTTCGATGGTTTGAATCGGGTCCTGTGACCGGAACCGCATTTATCGCAGTAGAATTCGAACTGGAAACCCTGGTTTGTGCATAAATCTGAATAGTTTCTGGTGAATACAATCTTTTCGCTCATATCGTCCTCAAATTTTTTTGTCCGGGAACGGAAATTCCTTAATATACAGATCACGCTGTGGGAAGGGCATGGAGATATTGTGCTTGCGGAAGGCGCGATCGATCTCGTAATTAATGGCGCTTTTCACGGCCAGCCGTTTGTCGATATTGACCAGATGGCAGCGCAGTTCAAAGCTCAAGGCATTGTCGCCAAAGGCCAGAAACAGCACCACCGGTTTCGGGGCCGAGCCGTCATTGACTACCTGTTCATTGTTGGCGGCAATCTCCAGAAGCAGGGTGCGAACCAGTTCGGTATCGCTGCCGTAGGCAACGCCGACCGGCACAATAAGCCGGCCGAAGTTGTCGTTGAGCATCATATTGGTGACCTGGTTGGAGATCAGTTCCGAGTTGGGGACAATGACGTCGGAACGGTCGAAGGTCTGGATCAAGGTCGACCGGACACTGATCTTCTGGACGTAGCCCTCGGTCTTGCCGATGCTGATCCAGTCGCCCCGTTTCACCGGGCGCTCAAAGAGGATAATGAGGCCGGATACGAAGTTGTTGACGATATTCTGCATACCGAAACCGATGCCGACCGACAGTGCCCCGGCGATGAAGGCAAGGCTGGAAAAGCTGAAACCGGCGCTGGAAAGTCCGATGATCAGGGCCAGGGCAAAACCGCAATAGCCGGTCATGGTCACCAGCGTTTCCTGGGCACTCTGCGAAAAACCGGCGTGCCGCAGCCACCGTTTCTCCATCTGCATCTTCAACCAGGAAACTGCCGTCCAGCCGCAGGCGAAGATGAAGACCCCAAAGACAATGCGGGCCGGGGCGATGAGCAATCCGCCGATGGTAAAGCCGTCCACCAGATAGCCGTGCAGCACCTTCTCCTGGGCTTCCGGCAGCCCCCAGAGCTTGAGAAAGAGCAGGAGGCCGACCGCCCAGGCGAGCAGCTTGAAAATAAGGCGTATCCAGGTTGTGCCGGCAAACCTGTCCCCCCGGTGCAGGCCGAGCTTCTGCCGCAGACCTTGCTGCCAGCGATATTTGCCGGAAAAACAGCCGCCGATGATCTCGTCGATGGCAAAGAGCAAAAGGCGCAACAGTGTAGCCAGAACCACTGTTCCGAGGAGACCGTTAAGGATGAAAAAGGAGAGATTTCGGTAGCCTGAGAGTTCGACGCCGATCACCAGGAGGGAGGTGAGGGTGATTGCTGCCAGTCGCGATTTGTCGAAGTGGTTCAGGTGTGCGGGCAGCTTGATCGGCCACAGAAACCACCAGCCAAGGCAGCAGATGGCGCAAATGATCAGCGATTGGCCAAGGCCACGAAGCGTCACCAGGGCGCCAAAATCACCGAGATCGATGCGGGTCGTGAAAAACAGCAGGCTTGCAAGACCAGCCAGGGCGGCAAAACGGCGAACCGGCAGGCTGACCGGCTGGTCGGTGGATTTTGCCGCCACCAGCAGGCAGCGCAGATGAAACAGGAACCGCGCCAGAAAGTAGAGGCCGACGGAGACAAACAGCCACGGGCCATAGACCGGCGGTTGGGAGTCCCAGGTAAGATAGAGGAGATAGCCGCCGGCCATGAGCGTGGCCGTGGCCATCGGCAAACTGAAACTGCCCCGCAGGGGAAGAGTCGGCGGCAGGTCTTGGCGGCCACAATAGATACCGGTCAAGTGTTGCAGCAGCCGGAAAATCTTCAGACCGGCAATTGTCCCACCAATGACAAGAAGGGTGAGGATGAGCAGCATCGGCGGGGTCAGATCCTGGAATCCGGAGCGTTCAAGGGTGTAGGTCTTGACCTGGTCGGCAAATGTATCCGATGTCGGCAGGGTCGTGGCGAACCTGCCGAGAAAATTCTCCGTTCTTGAAAAAAAGTTGGCGGTCTGCAGTTGCTTGTTCTGATCGGCCAGTTCGTTGTCGAGGCGGGTTGTCAGGGTGGTCAGCAGTCGGCATTCCGACAGGGTGATCTGCAGGGCCTGTTTTTGTTTGGCGAGGCTCTTGCGTTCCTTGACGATTTCTGCGGCTTCGTGCGCGGCGGAGGGGCCGAGCGACGCGGTTTCCTGTTCCAGGCGGCTGATCTGTTCGGTGGCCGTGTCAATACAGACGGTGGCTGCCTTGGTGAATTGGCTGGTCAGCTGTTGAGCACTTTCCAGCTGTTGCGGCGACAGCCGGCCGCCCTTTATCTGCCGGGAGAGTTCCTTGATCTTGGCCTGGGTCTTATCGAAGTTGAGCGGTTGGCCCTCCGCCTCGGCACACCAGGCGGGTGCCGCCTGGACTGCACTGAAGAACAGCCAGAGGAGGAGGGCGAGAAACCACGATTTGTCTTTTCCAGTTATAGATGCCAATGGGAAACCTCAGGGTAATTTTGATGAAATCTTTACCGCAAATATTTCCTTTTGCAAGGTTCTTTTCCCGCGGTACTTGCCTTGTCCGGCGGAGGGTGCCGACCCAGCCGGCCCGAGAAGAACACCGGCGAGGGAGATGGTCGGTGCAATTGCGAAAACACTCCTCATCCTTGTCTTACCGCGGCAATTTGATATACACTAGCGGAAGGGCGCCTAGGTGATCCCTGCAACAGGGATGGCGGCCCGATGTCGTCGACTCACGGATATCAGCCCTTGGAGGAGTACAGGGATGCGGAGCATCAAGACCACATTTTTCCGTAATATGATGCTGATAACCTTAGCATCAGTGGGATTGTTGTTTGTGCTGTGGATGCACAGCGAATATACCGCCTTTGTTGAGGACGCGAACCATGCCCGGAAGGCCTTTGAAGAATCCCAGAAGGAGATGTTGAAGGAAGAGGTGACGACGGTTGCCGATTATATAAATTATACCAAAAACCTGACAGAAAGCGTGTTGCGGAAGACGGTCAGGGACCGGGTCGTCGAGGCGAGCAGTGTCGCCTCCCATCTCCTTGAGGTATACGGCAACTCGAAGTCACCGGCAGAGGTGCAACTGCTGATCAAAGACGCCCTCAGACAACTACGCTTCAACGACGGCCGAGGCTATTACTTCATCTTCAATCTGAACGGTATCGAGGAGCTTTTTGCCGATCGCCCCGAGCTGGAAGGGCAGAATATGTTGACCCTCCAGGGGGCTAAGGGTGAGTTCGTCGTCCGGGACATGATCAACCTGGTCCGGGAAAGCGGCGAGGGCTTCTACAGCTATACCTGGACCAAACCCGGCGAGGCGGGAAATACCTATCAAAAGACGGCGTACGTCAAATCCTTTCCCGCCTATGATTGGGTCATCGGCACCGGTGAATATGTCGAAGATGTTCGGGACGATATTCAAAAACAGGTGCTGGAACGCTTGATCACCCTGAAGTTCGGCCGGGAGGGGTACTTTTTCGGCAGCACCGGCAATGGCCTGCCCCTGTTTACCAACGGCAAGATTACCGTCGGTGAACGCAGCATAGCCGATCTTACTGATTCACAAGGCGTCAAGATATTTGCGGAATATAAAAAAGCAACCGCCAATCCCGGTGGAGATTTCATCAGATATTCATGGCAGAAGCTTGATAGCCCCACGCCATCACCAAAAATTTCCTTTGTCACCAGTATTCCCGGTTGGCAATGGATTATCGGTGCCGGTGTCTATCTCGACACCGTCGAAGAGGAGATCGCCAAAAAGAAAGATCTCCTTTTTGATCGTTTCCTGAAGAAGACCCTGATCAGCTTTTCCCTGTTGTTTGTCCTCATTCTGCTTGTTTATTTTTGGGTCAGAAGACTTACCGGGACCATCCAGAATGGCATAGATGCCTTCAGCCGTTTCTGTATCAAGGCGGCCACCGAGAACATCCTCATCGATCCCGGAATGCTGAAGTTTCAGGAGTTTATTGACATCGCTCGGTCAACCAACATGATGCTGGAAGGGCAGCGCCAGGCCACTGAGGAACTGGTGAAGAGTGAGGAAAAGTATCGAACCCTGTTTGAGAATATGGTTCATGGGGTGTTTTGTCAGCTTTCCGGCGGGGCCTTGGTGGATGTCAATCAGTCCGCCCTGAATATGCTCGGGAGGTCGCGGGAGGAGTTTTTAGGGACGCGTTTTGACAATCCGTCATGGAAGGTGGTCCGCGAGGATGGATCTCTTCTCGCGGTGGAAGAGTATCCCTCCGTGGTGGCATTACAAACGGGAAAACCGGTGATAAATTTTGTTGCCGGGGTTTTCAATCAGGTCAAGGATAGCTGGGTCTGGTTGAATATCAACGCCATTCCCCAGTTCAAACCCGGTGAAGACAAACCGTTTCAGGTCTTTGTCACCCTGCATGACATCACCCTGCGCAAGGCCATGGAGCGAGCCCTGCGGCAAAGCGAAGAGCAGTTTCGCACCCTCACCGACCTGGCGCCGGTTGGAGTCTATCTGGCCAGCTCAGAGGGCTATTGTCAATACGTCAACCCGCGCTGGTGCGAGATGACCGGTCTTACTGCCGATGAGGCGAAGGGCGAGGGCTGGCTGCAGGGCCTGCACCCCGACGATGTTGGGCGGGTTTTGTCGTCCTGGCGGGAGATGGTTGCCGGCCGTACCACTTGGGACACTGAGTACCGTCTGCGCAACGGTGACGGCAAGGTTGTCTGGGTGCAGGGCCTGGCGGCACCGCAGCGCGACGAACAGGGCAGGATCGTCCGCTACATCGGTATAAACGTTGACATTACCCGCCGCAAAGAGGATGAGGACCAGCGCCTGAAGCTTGAGGCACAACTGCAGCAGGCCCAGCGCCTGGAGGCCATAGGCACCCTGGCCGGCGGCATTGCCCATGACTTCAATAATATCCTTGGGGCGATTCTCGGTTATGCGGAGATGGCCAGAGATGACAGCCCGCCTGACTCATCGGTTGCCAGGGACCTCTCGGAGATCCTCAGTGCCGGGGCCAGGGCCAAGGACCTCATCAAACAGATTCTCGCCTTCAGCCGCCAAGTCAATACCGAACGGCGGTCGGTGCGGCCAGCGGTCATTGTCCATGAGGCGGTCAGGCTGTTGCGGCCGTCCCTGCCTTCGACGATCGAGATTAAGCAGGAGATCGACGAAGCTGCCGGGCCGGTTCTCGCCGATCCGACACAGCTGCATCAAATTCTCGTCAATCTCTGCACCAACGCCTTCCACGCCATGGAGGAAACCGGCGGCATCCTCCATATTTCCTTAAAGAATTCCGAATTGCGGCGGGAGGATTTGGGGCGGGAACCCCATGTCCGGCCCGGGGTGTTCGCCCATCTGTCGGTCAGTGATACCGGCACGGGGATTGCTCCGGAACTGGTCGCGAGGATATTTGAACCCTACTTCACCACCAAGGAGGTCGGCAAAGGAACCGGGATGGGGCTGGCCATCGTCCATGGCATTGTTCGGAGTTATGAAGGCTTTGTTTCCTGTTCCAGCCTTGTCGGCAAGGGGACCACCGTTCACGTGTACCTGCCGGTCATCGCTCCCGGGGCAATGGCCGCCGAGGAAGGAGAGGAATTGGTCCTTGCCGGCCGGGAGCGGATCCTCATCGTCGATGACGAGAAGATTCTCGCCGAGATGGGCAAAAACATGCTTGAGCGGCTTGGTTATGAGGTGACGGTGGAGACCAACAGCCTTGAAGCCATTGCCACGTTCTTTAAGGATCCGGACCAGTTCGACCTGATCCTTACCGATCAGACCATGCCCGGTATGACCGGTCTTGACCTGGCCATGCACATTCTCACGATCCGCCCCGATCTGCCGGTTATTCTGTGCACCGGCTACAGCACCCTGGTAACGGAAGAAAAGGCCAAGGCCGCCGGAATCAAGGGCTTTGCCATGAAGCCCCTGGCTAAGCGCGATATCGCCAGACTGATCAGAAAGGTTCTTGATGAAGGGAAGCGGTGAATGATGGCGGGAAATGAAAGTGCACTACAGACTGAATGATCGTGCCTGGGCGACCTCCAGGGCCAGTTCGGCACGGGAGTTGGCGTCTTTGGGCATGTTTTTCTTGGCGCACCATTCCGGAAAGGTCTCTGGGTCTATAAACACCTTCATGACCTGGTCGCCGGCCGCCTCGACTTCGGCCTTCTTCTCTTCGGCCCTGGCCAGCCAGTCGCTGTAGGTGCGCGGCAGCAGTTCGGCGTCGTCAAAGAGGGCAAGCAGTTGCGGGTAATGCTCCTCTTTATACCAGACCATGGCCTGGAGCATCGGCTCATGGGCCGGTTGTTGGTCCTTGCTGGTTTGCTGTTTTTTCTGTATCTTGGCGGCGGTTTTGCCGGAGCCGGCAAAGGTCTTTTTCTTGGTCATGGTAATCACCTGAGGTATGGAATGTCGAAGAGGTTTGTTGGTTATGGTTTTGTCCTGAGACAGCATGCGGGGAGAACATAAACAATCGGCGCGGCGAAGTAAAGAGGGCGGGAAGGGGAATCGATCTGCGGGGAACAGCACTCCTGGCAGGGTTTTCCAGCAACCAGGCAGGCTCTCCAGGCAATATGGCCCGGAATCTTTGACTTTCAGGGAAAAATGGCTATCTTTGCCCCTGGCCGTGCAACCGTCGGTGTCATAGAGTAGTTGAGAACAAGGAGCAAAACAGCCAATGAAATTTTCGCAAGCCCGTCAGGGCCGGGTCTTTATTCTCCGCCTCGAAGACGGCGAGATCGTCCATGAGGTCATCGAACAGTTTGCCGTTGACCAGAATATTACCGCCGCCGCCCTGACCATCCTCGGTGGGGCCGATGACGGCAGCAAGCTGGTGGTCGGCCCCCTGGATGACCGGGGTTTGCCGTTGCATCCCATGGAGCGGGTACTGGAGTACGCCCATGAGGTCTCCGGAACCGGCACACTTTTTCCCGATGCCGACGGACGGCCCCTTCTCCATATGCATATGGCCTGCGGCCGTCAGGGCGAAACCATCACCGGCTGCATCCGCAGCGGCGTCAAGGTGTGGCGGGTCATGGAGGTGATCATCTTAGAGTTGCTCGACACCCAGGCCAGGCGCCTGGTCGAGGAGCCCCTCGGCTTGAAGCTGCTGCAGCCGTAAAATCTCAATCTAACCGGGCCGGACATGGATGTCCGGCCCCATTATCAAGGTGGTGAGTGAATTGTCAGATTTATTAGAACGTTGGGGTGTTGAGAAGTCGTCCGAGCTGTACCGGGTGGCGGAGTGGAGCGGCGGCTATTTCCGGGTGTCGGACAAGGGCGATATGCTGGTGCAGCCTTCGCCGAACGCCAGTGATCGGGCGGTATCGATTCCGGCGATTGTTGAGGGTCTAAAGGAACGCGGCCTGGATATGCCGGTATTGCTGCGCATCGAGAACATCCTCGACTCGCAGATCTCCCAGCTCAATGAGACCTTTATCGCCGCCATGAAAAACCTCGGTTACCGGGGCAGCTTTCTTGGCGCCTATCCGATCAAGGTCAACCAGCAGAAACAGGTCATCGACGCCATGGTCCATTACGGCGGCCCCTACCATCATGGCCTTGAGGCCGGCAGCAAGGCCGAACTGATCGCCGCCATGGGGATGATGGCCGATAAGGAGGCACCGCTGATCTGCAACGGTTACAAGGATGAGGAATTTGTCGACCTGGCTCTCACCGCCGTGAAACTTGGCTTTCGCTGCATTCTCGTCGTCGAGATGCCCAGTGAGCTGCCGCTGATTATCGAACGGTCACGAATCCTCGGGGCCAAGCCGGTGCTCGGTGTGCGCATCAAGCTGTCCACCCAGGCCGGTGGCCACTGGGCGGAATCGGGCGGCGAACGCTCCATCTTCGGCCTGAATACCACCCAGCTCATGGATGCCGTCGACCTTCTGGTGGCGGAAGACATGCTGCATTGCCTGCAGATGGTCCATTATCATCTTGGCTCGCAGATCTCCAATATCCGCGAGATCCGCACCGCCGTCAATGAGGCCTGCCGGGTGTATGCAGGCCTGGTCCGGGAAGGGGCGGCAATGAAATATCTCGATCTCGGCGGCGGTCTGGCGGTGGACTACGACGGCTCCCAGTCGAATTTTCTCAGTAGTCGAAACTACTCCCTGGATGAATATTGCACCGATATCATCGATGCGGTCATGACCACCCTCGACGAGCAGGGTATTGACCATCCGATAATCATCACCGAAACCGGTCGAGCCCTGGTCGCCTATTACTCGGTGTTGCTCTTTAATGTCCTTGACCGCACTCTTTTTGAGCCGGATCCTCTCCCAAGTGAGTTACCCAAGGACTGCCACCCCCAGCTTGCTAATATGCTCGAATCGCTAAGCGGTCTGTCGATCCGCAATATCCAGGAAACCCTCAACGATACCATCTTCTATCGCGACGAGGTTCGCCAGCTGTTCAATCACGGCAAGATAACCCTTCGTGAGCGTGCACTCGCTGAAAACATCTTTTGGACGACGCTCAATCGCATCCGCCAGACCGCCCGGGAGCTGAAGAACGCCCCGGCGGAGATCTCCGAAATCGAGCGCCTGCTTTCTGATATCTATTACTGTAATTTCAGCCTGTTTCAGTCGCTACCGGACAGCTGGGCGATCGATCAGCTGTTTCCGGTCATGCCCATCCACCGCTTGGGCGAGAAGCCGACCCGTAACGCCATCCTTGCCGACATCACCTGCGACTGCGACGGCAAGATCGACCGTTTCGTCGACCGCTTCGGTGCTAAACGCTTTCTGCCACTGCACGAGCTGAAGGAGTCGGAGGAATACTACCTCGGGGTCTTTCTCGTAGGCGCCTACCAGGAGACCCTTGGCGACCTGCACAACCTGCTCGGTGACACCAACGTGGTGACGGTGAGCATCCACGAGGACGGCAAATTTGATTTTTCCGGCGAGCTGGAGGGCGACACGGTGGCCGATATCCTTTCCTATGTCGAGTACGACCCAAAACGACTGCTGATGAAGTTTCGGAAAACCGCCGAGATGGCAGTGAAGGAGGGGTTAATTTCACCCCTTGAGCGCAAAACCGTGATGAAGATCTATGAGGAAGGGATGCGTGGGTACACCTACTTTGAAAAGTAAAGGAGTTTCTCCATGGAAAGATTGGGACGAGAAGGGCACTGCTGTTGGGTGTCAAGCAACTTGCAGTCACTCAATATTCTGTCATTACTGAAGGTGCAGCTGATTGTGGTTGATGTGGAAGAAGGAATTCTGAGGTAAATACTCTCAAGGAGTATATTCGTGGATAGGAATAAGACTGTCGTGCAAAGATTTCGTGCTTTAATTAAACGGAATAAAAAAGGAATTTTTAGGTTGCTGGTCTATGTTGTCTATATCTGTTTCATTGTCGCTGCCTTTCTGTTGGTGGGAGCATACCACAGCGGATTGGCTTCTATAATGGGGTTGAATGATCAAGTCCAACTTGACCTCCAGTCAATTGCCAACGTCGTCGGTATTGCTTCGGCAGCTCTTGCATTAGTTATTTCCAACCGTCTGGCATCGGAAAACGAGCTTGAATCTTCTCGTAACCAGATCTATCAACAACTGGAATTCCAATCGATCCAACAGTTCCGTTTTGAGATTGATCACGTTGATCTTGCCCGCATAATTTGGGAAGACAGCGAAAGCTACGCTGAATTAAAAAAGGATGATGACCGAAGTTACCAGGTCCTTCAACTTATCTGTCAGGTGCTCAATTTGTTTGAAATGGCTTTCCGTTTTAAAGCCGATGGGATAATCCACGATGATGTTTTTAACAGCTGGGTAGCATGGATCTACGACTTGTGTTCCTCGGAGATCTTCCTTCATTACTGGTATCTGGAAGGAATCAGGGATAACTATATCGTCCTGTTCCAGGAAAGCATCGATCTGGGACTTGAGAAAGCACATACCAAAGAGAAAGTTGATGAGATAAAGAAAAAGGTCAAAGATCCTGGGTATGAAAAGGGTTTAGCCGAATTTCATAAATTCATGCAAAACATCTTTATTGAGCAAAGGTAGGAATGGCTTTGACTAGAATCCAACTTATTACCGACTCAGCTTTTGCAGTCGAGGCCGGGAAATTTTTCTCAGCTAATGTTGATCTCACCTATATTTCGCATGGCGAGATCATTGACGGCCGAGCTGAAAGCTTTCTTTCATGGAGTCCTCAACTTGAATCGATCTTCGCTGCAGATGCCAAAGAAGCCATCGGTAATGCACACACACCGGGGGCAGAAGGATTACACCTGGCAGCCCTCTTTATAGACGAAACCTTGGTTGGTCTGGCTCTTTTCGAATATCTCAGTCGACGGAGTGCACGTACTGTCATTTTACAAGATATCGTGATAGGCAAAGCGCATCGAGGTAAGAGATTGGGCGATCAATTCCTTGGCTGGCTGGAGAACCAGTTTGCCGCTATCGGCCATGTTAACCGTATATTTCTTGAGAGTGGCCACGGTAATACAGGTGCACATAGCTTTTTTGAACGGCATGGCTATACCGTTTCTTCTATCGTCATGACCAAACAAATGACGCGCTAATACCCCGGATCTCTTTACGGTAACGGTGTAACAGAATTAACAATGACTTTGTCGAGATCAAACCTGCAAAAAGATATAAGGAGAGGTGGTTGTCCATGATAAAGTTCGGTGGAATTCAGGATGAATATGCTGCTTACCAGTCGGCATCCATCCTCCTACAATCAATACCTTACGATGGAACCAGCACCTGGGGGAAAGGTGCAGATGAAGGGTTTCCTGCATTTATCGAAGCTTCAGAAAACATGGAGCTGTACGACATTGAAACCGATTCCGAGGTTTATCGAAAAGGCATTCATATCCCTTCAGCGATAACTGAAAACGCCACACCTGAGCGGGTTTATCAGACTGTTTTTGAGCAGACTAACACCCTCCTGGAGACCGGAAAATATTTGACCTTCATGGGAGGGGAACATTCCGTCAGCATTGGTATTATTGATGCCTTTCGGCTTCGTTTCAAGGACTTGACAGTATTACAACTCGATGCCCATGCCGATCTTCGTCCCACATATCTCGGCTCGGCGTATAACCATGCCTGCGCACTGCATAAGGCCAGTTTGGAAACGAATCTTATCCAGGTAGGCATACGAAGCATGGATAGTTGCGAGAAGCCTTTTGTCAATCCACATAAAGTATTTCTTGCCGAATCCATTCATGCCACTTCTGATTGGATCGATAAATCAATTGAACTGATGTCCAACGATGTCTATCTCACCATTGATCTGGATGTGCTTGACCCATCCATTATGCCGGCCACAGGGACACCAGAACCGGGTGGACTAGATTGGTTTACCACAATTAGGTATCTGAAAAAGGTATTTGCATGTAAAAATGTGGTTGGTTTTGATATTGTCGAGTTCGCACCCATAATGGGATTGACATACCCAAATTTTCTGGTGGCGAAATTGTATTATAAATTACTCTCTTACAAATTTGATAAAACGGACAGATTATAATGAAATCAAATAACGGACCTATTGGAACATTCATGCTTGAGCATTTCAAGCATTTCAATTCAGCTACCCTGGTTGATGCAGCTATTGGTTATGAACAACAATTGGCCAAGGGAAATAAAATGATGATTACGCTCGCCGGTGCCATGAGCACAGCCGAGCTTGGAAAATCACTTGCTGAAATGATACGAAGGGACAAGGTGAGCATAATTTCCTGCACCGGAGCCAACCTGGAAGAAGATTTGATGAACCTGGTTGCTCATACCAAGTATAGACGCATCCCGGGTTATCGGGATCTTTCGCCTCAGGACGAATGGGAACTGCTGGAAAAGGGATTGAACAGGGTAACTGATACGTGCATTCCCGAGGAAGAAGCATTCCGCCGTTTACAAAAACATATTTTTGAAATCTGGCATGAGGCCCAGGAAACCAGCCAGCGATTTTTCCCCCATCAATATCTGTACAAGCTGCTTACATCTGGAGTCTTGAAGCAATACTACGATATCGATCCGAAAGACAGCTGGATGCTGGCTGCAGCTGAAAAGAATCTTCCGATAATAGTCCCCGGATGGGAGGATTCAACGTTGGGAAATATTTTTGCCTCGTACTGCATTAAGGGGACGCTGGCTCCGAGTATTATGAAATCGGGGATAGAATACATGATGTGGTTGGCCGATTGGTATACCGAGGAGACCAAAGAAAAGCGCATCGGTTTTTTTCAAATAGGTGGAGGGATTGCTGGCGATTTTCCGATTTGTGTGGTTCCCATGCTATATCAGGATTTGGAGAGAACCGACACGCCCTTCTGGGAATATTTTTGTCAAATATCAGACTCGACAACTAGTTACGGGTCGTATTCGGGTGCCGTTCCCAATGAGAAAATAACTTGGGGCAAGCTAGGTATCGATACTCCAAAATATCTCATTGAATCAGATGCTACTATCGTAGTACCTCTCATTTTTGCCTACCTGCTAGGTTGGTAAAAATACGATTAAGGCCGTTGCCGCCGGAGAAATTCCATGGATTCATCCGGTATGCAGCGGCTTGCCGGCATGGCCGAGGAATAGTCCCAGGCATGGGGCTTGATACCATGCTATTTCCGAAAGATTTTCCCGGCAATATCTACCTGATCACCAATGTCGACGGCCTTGAGCCCTCGTTCATTGGGGTGACAGGAATCCCGGGGCTGGACGGCCTTGGTTTCTGCAGACAGGCTGCTCAGTGCAACATTAAACTGCGTTTGCCCCGCCTTATTTCTGCGCCGCTTGTGTTAACACCGTAGAAATCGCCTTCGCCAAGGCATCGTTGAACCGTGCCGGTGTATTGAGCATCAAAAAGTGATCGGTGCCCTGCAGGACAATGGCCTCAAAGCCCGGGATGTGCCGCCTGTTGGCCTCATAGTTTATCGGCCAGAGATCGGCGTTTACGGTCACAACCGGGATGTGCAGCCGGTCGAAGAGTTTGGGGAGGGCTCCGGTGCTGTACTCGGTCAGCAGCTCGTTCATGGCGCTCAAGGCAACGTTTGGCGGCGCTGCCGCGACGTCGGCGATGATCCAGTCACGGATCAGGGGGTTGCTGCCAGCTGCAATCATCTCGGCGATGAACTGTCGGCTGCCGGTTTGGAAATCGCTTTTCAAGGGGGCGATCATCTGCGCAATTTCCTCGGCGGTGGTGGAGTATTCGAGGTCTTCAAGGGTGTCGACGCCGATGATGCCGATGACCTTGTCCGGCATAAGGAGAGCGGCCTCGGCAACCGCCAGCCCGCCCATGGAATGGCCAATGAGGATGGCCTTGCCGCCGGCCGCCGCCTCGGTTACCGCGCGGACGTCCTCACCAAAGGCCTGCATGGTATATTTGGCGCGAGAGGTACCTGAGTGGCCATGTCCGGCAAGATCAAGCAAAACAACCCGGTGATTTTTCACGAAATGCGGTATCTGCTCCCGCCAGTAGCGGGCGTCGCAGCTCCAGCCATGGACAAAGACCAGGGCCGGTTCACCTTGACCATAGACCTCGTAGGAAATCGGCGTACCGTCCTTGGAGGCAACCACCTTCGGCAGGTCCGCCTCCGCCCGGGCGGCGAAAAAGGCCGCTGCGACGAGAACCAGCCAGGCGGTAAGGGCTATACAGCGGGTGCTCCGGGAAAGGTTGATGTCTCCCGCCTTTGTGGGATGGTTTGGTGTGATAGTTCGCATAGCTTTCCTCCTTGAGTTCGGCTGTATCGGCTGCGCCCCTGTTGCGGTATTTGACAAGAAGTCAATTATAGCGTCTTCGTCGGGGGTAAGGGAAGGCTTTCTTTCAAGGAGGAGTTGCCGGGCATCTAGCCGGCGTGCCTTGCCTACTGGAGAAAGGAGCAGCAGTAATCGGTAACTCCCGCCACCTTCAGATAAAAGCAGCTCTTGGCTGGCACGTTGAAGGATGTGCCCGCATCAAAGCTCTGCCATTCCGTCGAGCCGGGCAGCTGCACCAGCAGGTTGCCGGCGAGGACTTCCATCACTTCCGCGGCATCGGTATTGAAGCTGTATTCGCCGGGGAGCATGATACCCAGGGTCTTCTTGCTGCCGTCGGCAAAGGTGATGGTGCGGCTGGTGACCTTGCCGTCGAAGTAGACGTTGGCCTTTTTGCTAACGGTTACGTTGGTAAATTCGCTCATTTCGTGGTTCCTTGTAGGGGTATTTGCCGGGTACCGGCGTTGCTGATGGGTTTTGGTAAAAACGGCAACGGGGTGAAAATGAACTTTTCACCCCGTTGTTGTGTATCGCTGTGGCCAGCTCGGGAAGGGCTATTCTCAGGGCAGAAGAAACTCCTTGAACTCGCCGCGCAGGCAGTGGTTTGAGGCCATCGCCGAGGAGTAAGCGCCGGCGTTGATCAGGGCCAGGGTCTGGCCTTCGGCAAGCGGCGGCATGGCGATATTGCTGTACCAGACATCCAGTGCCTCGTTGATATTGCCGGCGATGGTCACTGCCTTGCATTCCCCCGGCTGGCGCAGGGCCGGCACCGGATGAAAGGGCAGGCCGTACACGGCAGGTTCGACGGCGAGGTTGAAGCCTGCATCGACGCCGACAAACACCGTCTCCATCTTCTTTTCGACGGTATTGACGGTCAGCAGCATGATGCCGCTATCCTTTGCCAGGTAGTCGCCCGGTTCGATCTCAATGGACTGGGGCCGGTTGCGGAAATGCTTGGCCAGGATCCCGGCCCAGCGGCCAAGATCCAAGGGCTTGTCGCCTGCGACATGGGGGACGCCCAGGCCGCCGCCGACATTGACGATCTCGACACTGTCCAGCTGATCGACAAACCATAAACAGCTTTCGATGATCGAATCCCATACCGCCAGCTGCTCGGTGAGATAGCCGCAGCCGGTGTGGAAATGGATCTTTCTGATGGGCAGGTCGTAGGCCTTGGCCAGCGCTATCGCCTCGGCGAATTGTTCCCGGTAGATACCGAACTTGGTGGTATTGATCCCGCTGTACTGGAGCTTGTCGTTATGGGCGCGGCTGATGCCCATCGCCGGATTGACCCGGATACCGATGCTCCGGCCCCGGCCGAGTTCTCCCCAGCGGCGGATGGCACTCAGTGAGTCGCAGTTCATCGACAGGCCTTTGATCCGCGACAGCCTTTCCAGATCGCGGTTGGACAGACTGGTGGCGGTAAAGGAGATGTCTTCTGCTGAAAAGCCGCAACTGATGGCGTGTTCCACCTCGTTCGGTGAACAGGCATCAATGCCCACCAGTCCCGTTCCCCGCAGATGGGTGAGGAGCGGGGCGAAGCGATTTGCCTTCATCGCATACTTGATGCGGGAGCGCTCACCCAGCCCGGCCTGGTGCAGGGCCGACCGGAGGCGTTCGATATTGGCGACGATTCTCTGACCACTATAAAAAAAGGTCGGCGTTCCGAACTGTTCTGCTAGCTCTTGGACACGCCGATCGGCAAATATCAGGACACCATCACGGAAGTTGAGATCTTCCCGTTCCCACCATTCCGTCATGCGCTCTGACACTCTTCGAACTGTTTTTCGGGCAAACGAAAGCCGTTGGGCAGCACCGCCTCGGCAATCGGGGCTTCCTTGCGGCCGGTGATCCAGCCACGGCAGTTCTCGGCACCGCAGCTGCAGGGGAACTGGCGGAAGAGGACATCCTCGGTCTGGGCGTAATCCATGGTCAGATAGTCCATGGGCTGGATGTCTTTAACTGCGTGTACCAGCAGTTTTTTCATATCCAGTTCAATATTTGGTGAGCAGCTATGGAGAAAATATCCGGAAAAATACAGATCATGAAGATGGAGGTTAGGCTCAATCTGCAGGCTGTGTTGGCGAATATCGGTGATGATATCCCCCGCAATGGCACATACCAAACTTCCCTTGGCAATGAATTTGTACGTCATAACGCCGGAACCGGCGACATGATTTTTCAACACAACTCGAAAGTCGTTTTTGCTGGGAAACAACGGGTTGGTTCCATAGTGAGGTGGATACATGTCAATTCCTATCAAATGAAATAAGGGGAGGAACTACGGAAAATACAGTGTTGGGACAACCGGAAACAGCATATCAATTTATGATGTAAATTTTCGCGATGAATACACCTTTTCGAATGGTTTATCAATAAGTTTTTGCGCTTCTGGGTGGCAAGGTGAAAAAATAATATATATAAATAAATCAAGAAGATATGTTGACAAACCGGCTGTGGGGTGGAAGGGCGCCACAGGCTAAGTAGAGTCAAATGGTAATTATTCCCACAGTTTTTGGCTGTTTTATGGTGGCGAAGGGGACCTACAGAGGGCAGTGATACAATCATCGGCGGCGGCCCTGGGAAGGGCTGTCGCCGTGCTGTTTTCCAGGGGGGAGGTTTGTTTGTCGGGGCTGGTTCGGTCGCAGGTAAAAAGCCATGGGATCCGGGAAAGGCGAAAAAACACCTATGCATGGATAGGTAATAAGGCTGTAAAGGCCTGCCCTGGGCAGTGAATCCGTTTGCAGGGAAACGCCCCTCCCAATGTTCGTGACAGTGATTATCATCAAGGCAACGGTTGCACTTCCCGCAGGTGCGGCACGTCCATTTTCCCCAACGAGGTCTGCGAATGGTGAAACCCGCCCGGAAATCCTCTGACTGGTTGACTGCACTCATTTCCACGGCAGGCCTGCACCTGCTGATTATCCTCGTTGCCGCCTTGCCCTCCTCCTATTATTTTTCCCCCCTTGCCGAGGTAGTGATCGCTGGCGGGGGAATGATGGAAGAAAGTTCCCTGGCCGGGGAAAACACCGGTGATCGCGGCGCGGCGACAGGGCAAGCTATGGCCATCAATGAGAAGGAATCACCAGATCCTGGTGGTGTGGCCATCCCTTATCAGCATGCCGTACGGCAGCGAACCCAGGCATTTGCCCTGAGTGACGCCGGTCGAGCCATCCCTGAGGTGCTCAGGCCGGTTTTCTCCGGCGGCGGGGATTTCCGGTCACTGGCGCGGCAAGAACCGGTGAAGCGGCTCGTCCCGCCGCGCTTTTCTTCTTCGACCATCCCGCCCCGCCCGGACAAGAGCCTGGAGCAGGCGGTGGATGAGGATGCCGAGGCGGTCCTCCTCGGCAATGTTTTTGACAACGCCGTTCCGGCCACCGCCACCAGCAAGGATTTCCTCCTGGCCGAGGCGCAGTTTCGCCGGAATCTGCACCGGGATATCGCCGATGGCCGTCTTGATATGCCCTTTGCCGACTTTATCATCGCCGCCGAATTCTTCCACCTCAGCCGCGCTCTTCTGCCTCTTGGCCAGCAGCCTGCCTTCAGCCTTGAAGAGGCGATGGCCAGGTATACCGACCGCCTGCGCCGGGTCGGCGAGGGCCTGCCAAAGGAAATCGACGGCTACTCCCTTATCATGGTCCTGCAGCGCTATGCCGAAAATAAATTTTATCCCGGCAACGGCAGCGGCATGCTCCTTGACTCGCTGTTTCATTTTCAAAACGACTGTGAAGGGGGAACCAAGGAGATCATCGCCTATCTCCAGGCCCTCTATCCGGCCCTTCAGCTTGGTTCGAACCGGGGAATGCTGCAGACGACCACCGGCGAACTGATCGGCCATATGCAGGCCTTCATCGGACCTGGGCCGGATACCGGAAAAATCATCGCCAATGACCGGGGTCTGATCGTTGAGACGACCAGGGTGAGCTTTGACTCGGTGTTGCCCTACCAGGCGGGAGACGTCTTTCCTCTGGAGGATTTCGTCGTCCGGTATTATCCGGACATCGCCGCCGACAGCCCCCTGGCGGCGGCGCTTGCGGCCCGGGATGGGGGGAGTGGCGAGGGTGGCAAACGAATTGTCGGGACCAGCGACAGCCCGCTGAAAATGGGCTACGGGGCGACGGCCACCCTGCTTGCCGGCAAGCTCTACGACCTTGATGCCATTCGTACCCAGAGGATTGCCAACGAGTTTCTGAAAAGCGATATCCCGAGCTGTAATCCCCGCATCGACCCGGCAAGAATCGATCGCACCAACCTCTTCAGCAATTTCGTCACCATTGACCGTAAGTTGCGGAAAAACTTGATCGGCCACTATCTCGCCGACCTGCAATATTGGGACAATCAGGTTATGCCCGAGTGGCGAATGCCGGACTATCTCGCCACCTACGAGGATCTGGCGGGCAGCCTGCTCAATGAAAAAGGAGGGGCTGCGGGCTTGGTACCGCAAGGGCATGAGTTTCGGTTGAACAGACAAGATGCGCAATTCGGCTTTATTCAGGTCGATGCCGAAAACAGTCTACCCCTCAGCAGTCTGCAAAGCCACACCCGTCTGCTGCGAAGGTTGCAGACCGATGCGAAGCTGGACAGAGATCGTCACCTGGGAGCGGGACGGCAGGAGTGCAGCGGCAGGGCAGTCCTTGACGACCGGCTCCTCGGCTACCTGTTTAAGGCTCCTGAGGGGCCGGGGCTGTATTTTTTGCCGGGCCCAGGGGAAGATTTTTCCTGGCCGGATTTTCAAGAGAATATCCTCAATGATTGCCTGGCCATGCCCGTTGCCGGTGCCGAGCGCACCCTGCTGGGAATCCTCGAAGATGATGCAAGCCGGCAGGGCAGCTCGCTGCGCCGCGAATTGTACCGGCAGGCCCGGTCCCGGGGTTTGACCGGGGCTGGAGGGGAAGACCGTCTTCCGGCAACCGCCGCCGTCCTGGCCGGTATGGTTGCCGGTACCGCCGATGAAGCCGTGGCGGAGATCCTCGCCGGCAGGCATTCGCCAGCAAGCACCACGGCGGAACCGAGTGTCCGGGAGACCATCGCCGAGCTCGGCCGCACCGGTTTTAGCAGCGGCTTGGTCTGGGATATAGCCGATTTTCTCGGCCCCGAGAAGCTGCGCGGCCTCATTCTTCTGTATGGCAAACGCGGTGATCTGCGGCTCAGCGTTGCCAGGGCCCATGAGCTCATCGCACAACTTGCCTCCACCCTGGGTGGAGGCTTGGCGATGGAGTACCTGGCTGAACTGCAAGCCGGAGTCGGCGATGGTACCCTGCGTCTGGCAGTAGACCTCAATCTTGCCAAACTGCAGAACCGCCCTTCCAGTGAAATCTCTCGGATCGCCCTTGATTACCTAAAGGGCAGCGGGCCCCTCCGGGCGGAGACCCTCCTCGCCTTAGTGCAATACGGCCTGGCCGGTGACGAGGCCAAGGTCTTCCTGCATGGACGGCTATCCCAGCTTCTTCCCCAGATCGCCAAGCCGGCCGCCGTACAAGGGGCGCCAGCGGCTGAAGAGGTGTTTGTTGAGCTTGTCGAAATGGTAAAAATTCTCCGGCAGCTTCCCGACCAAAAGCTCTGGGCGACTCTGAACCTCAGCCTGCGTGACAGCCTGCTTGCCGATTTTACCGGGATTCCGGCGGCAAGGGATGGGAAGAAAGCAATGGCCGATTACGGGCTGATCTTTAACAAGCTGACGGTTTTGGCCTTTTTGCACGAGCGAGTTGGGGGAGAAGAGTACAGGGATACGGGGATGCCGCTTTCCTGGATCAAACAGTTTGTCCGTTTTGCCGGGGAACAGCCGATAGGCAAATTGATGCTGGCGCCGGTTGCAAAGATCGTCGGAGATGAAAGCCATGTCTCGGCAATGGCCGGCATCATCAGCGAGCAGATGGCCCTGCTCAACCAGTTGGCGACGGGGGCAGGACAGCAGTCTGCCGCCGGCCGCGTGAGTGGTGACGCCGCGGGGGCCTTACGCGTGGCAAAGACGGTGCTGGGCGATGCCAATGTCGTTGCCAGGATGCTGGTTTCGGCTACCGCCTCGCAGGTGGCACGGATCTCGGGGTTTCCTGCCGAGCAGTTTGCCGGCAATGACGGAAGCAAGGCATCCTGGTATCTGGAGAGGCTCCACCGGCGTATCGCCCCCATGGTCAGCGGAGCGGCGGGAGTGGCAGGCCTTGCCGGAAAGGCGCAGGAGCTGCGGCTGGATCCGGCCGCCTGGAGCGAACCGGTGGCAACTTATTATCTTGATGACCGGGTGCGCGAATCTTTTGCCCTGCTGGCCTATTTCCAGGGAAGCGGCGATGGCGGCGGTATAAAATTCACGAGAAACCAGGATCTTGCCGCCATCAAGGATCCATCCAAGCTGCGGATTGTCGAAAGGGAGAGAAAAATCACCCGGCAGGATATGTCACTTCTAACGCTGGCCCTCAATTCCACCAACGATCCCTCGGCCCTTCGCCGGACCTGGGAGCAGACCTTAGCGGCAACCGGCAAGCACCTGGGGCTGCCCGCCCTTGACCAGGGATTGCGCAACTACCTGTTCGCCCCCCATCATCCCTATCTCACCGAAAATGATCAGGGTTTCTTTTACTCGCCGGAGACGGTGGAAGATCTTCACAATGCCGCCGAATGGGGCGGCAGAAATGATATCCTTCTCAGCAGCTATCTGCACTTTCGCAATCTGCCGGGGCAATTGCCTGACTGGTTGCGGCGGACAGCGATGGCGAGAAGTGAGCTTGAGCTGAAAATCATCAAAAAGCTCGAACAACAGACCTTTCTACCGATGATCCTCGAATGCGATGCCGATAAAAAAGAGCTCCCCGACCCATTGTTCCGGGCTAAATGGGAGATCCGTAAACCCTTCGGCGAGGATATCTTTCCCGGCACGCTGCTCCTCCTCCGCTTGGGCTATCTGGAAATCACCGCCACCGGCGAAATCGTCCGGACGGCAAAATACGCCGGCGGGTGAGCCGCTGCGGTCGGCCTCTTCCCATCATTGTTCCGGAAGCTGTATCTTCGCTGGCCCCTTGCGCAAGGGGCGAAAAAAAGAAACGAATTCCGACGGCGCGAAATTTGCCGGATTATGCAGAATATCTTTTTAACAATCTTTTAAAAGCATGGTAGTGTTTTTCAGTGTTGGGAAAATATTTGTGCGATATTGAGAAATGGTCTAAACGTAACTATGGGGGGTATCTATGAAATGCAATCTTGTGCGATCGGTTCTCGCCCTTGCCTTACTCACTTTTTGTATCCAGGGTTGTGCCAATCAGTTTTCCTATTCTAATACCAATGTGTCATTTGCTGCCACCGGCTCAGGAAAGCTCGCCATCGCCACCCACGATCAGCGGCCCTATATCGTAAGTGGCAAGAAAAGTCCAGATTTCATCGGGCTTGTCCGGGGCGGCTACGGCAACCCCTTTGATGTGACCACTGCATCCGGCAAGTCGCTTTCCGAGGAGATAACCGGGGCGCTGGCTGCATCATTTCAAAAAAGCGGATTCACCACTGTCCCCGTGGCGATAAGTCACTCGGAAAATGACAAGGCGATTAAGGATAAGATTCTTGCCGCAAAGAGCGACAAGGCGGTGCTGTTTGTTGTCAAGGAATGGAAAAGCGACACCCTTGTAAACACGGCACTTCTCTTTGATCTCTCCCTCCAGGTGCTTGACGGATCGGCAAATATCATCGTTGAGAGACAAATCGGCGGCAATGATGACTTAGGCGGGAGCACCTTCAATGTCTACAAACATTCCCATACTGCCGTTCCCAAGGCCTTTCAGGCCAAGCTCGAAGAGATCATCAACAGTCCGGAAATTCAAATGGCCCTTACCACCGGCAGTCCCGCCGCGCCAGTTGCCGCCCGTCCTGCCAGCGCGGTGGCCGGCCGTTCCGCCGGCACGGTGCCTACCCGTCCTGCCGAGCCGCCGATGATCCGAACCGAGGAGCGGATCATCAGCAGTGGAGCCAGCGACAGCCCGCAACCACCGAGTGGAGGCCCCGCCTACCGCGAAATGCAGAATACTCAACAATCTGCGGCAGGCGATGTTGAGAGCCGCCTCGAAAAATTACGGGGCCTTTTTGATCGGGGATTGATTTCCGAAGACGAGTATTACCGTGAACGCACCAGAGTGCTTGGGTCTATGTAGTTGCAAGGATAAAGCAGGTGGATCCCAGCGCCGCACCAAAGAAAGCAGGATCAAAACCGAGGGTGCTAAAGCTGAGTTGAGCAGCTTGTCTGCTCAAACGAAACTTATGCCCTTGTGGTTAAATGCCTCCTTCTTTCGTGGTTTGGATGATCTGCTGGCAATCGTTTTCGGCATCCATGGCGTTTTTGGCGGTAATTGTGCGAAAAACCGTTCGGTTGTCCTGTCGGATTAATTCATATTGGTCTTCGCCGATGTATTCCAGGAGCCAATCTCTCCATTGGTGAATGGTTCTTCTGATCATATCAGATACTCTCCTGCAAGTGTACATGGCAAATTTCAGTGAATTCTCTGTTGCCTGGGAAGGGTTGTTTGGCCAAAATAGATACACTGCCGTTAGTTGAAAATAATCGTTTCAGGTAACCAGCAGTGTTTCTTGCCGTAGCCGTGGTTACCCAAACGGCGGGATCGTTCGTGAACATCGCTGGGCATTGATGTTCACGAATACCTGTGGATGTTGCGAAACCTCAGTATGATGCCTGGTTGAGCACGGCCAGCAGGGAAGTCCTGGCTGCTCATCTTGCGCCCTACCTGATTGTCAAATACCACTGGCACCTTCTTCATTTTTAATGCGATGTTTCAGCGCATACATGGTGGTGGAGCCGGAAGACCAGAACATAAGTTTCCCTTCTTTTACGAGATCATTGGCAACATTTTTCATGTCGCGTGGTTTCGTTTCCGGATCACAGGCGTAAAAATCCTTGATGTACAATTGCGGTTTTGGTGAGCTTTCCGCTTTTTCGAGAATGGCGAGTTTAAGTGTTTCCTTGGACATCTGCATGAAGAGCCTCCCAGGAGAATTTGAATCTGCAGTAGATCTGCAAGAACGTTGAGAACAGTGACTTGTGGTATCTTTGGCCCTTTTGCGGCGTTCCGGTTGTCGTATTGATGATGTTGTTATGCCGCAAGGGCATGAGTTTCGTATAAGCAGGCGAGCTGCTCGACTCAGCTATATACCGCAAGAGCTGGTTTCGTATGAGCAGACGAGCTGCTCAATTCAGTTTTATGTCAACGACTTATGTCATTACCCCAGGACGAAATACCTTCGTTCCTTGGTTGCCACCGTTTTGAGCATTTGATTTTTTGGGATGTACCAGGCGAACATTTTTAGCGAGCAATCCCTGCTTGTCAGGGTGGCATTCAAACTCAACGGTTGCACCAACCTTCAAAAATTGACAACCAACCAAATCGGCCTTGCGTACCAGTATATCTGGGCCATTGCCATTTTCGAGAAACCCAAAATCCTTGTCGCGGAACCATCTTTTAACAGCAGTTTGCAAAAATACACCTAGAATTTGATATTTTGGAAAATGATATAATGTTAGGAAAATACCTACTAACAAGTGAAGATAACAGGAGATGCCGGTGCGTAATCGTCAAGGCTTCAAGGGGGTTACGCGTATAGTAATACCTGCTGATCAAGCATAACAACCAGAAAATAAAAGAAGAATATGCTGTGATACCATTTTGGCGCCGGCTCAGTTTTTACTCGTATCTACCTTGATAAGGTATTTGGAACCATGGGCAATTGACACCTCTTTTGTTCCTTCAAAAACAACTTTAATAGTTCCACAGCTATTTACATCAATAATCTTGCCTATTCCCCATTCTGCTCTTGCCTTATGTCGTACGTTTTCACCTTCATATAAATTCACTTTCATAGTTTTCTCCGAGGATAATGGGTTTAACGTGCAATACATACAATGGGTCTTTTATTATTAAAGTCTCGCTTTATTTTTGAAGGTGATGAAGAAAATTCGCGCCGGTACTCCGTTTTATGGCAACCGCCGAAAATATTTTCTCTAAATGGATTAATGCTAAAAGCCGGTAGCAACTTAAGGTTGCGGCAGGAAAATATCGTATATAAAGAGATGTATCGGTGATATGGCGGGCAGTAAAGAGGTGTTTTATGTGTTGGGCGTCAAGGTAATAAATATGTTATTCCATTTCTAAATCAAGCGTTAACTTCAGCTGCTGCGCTGTGCAGCCCCTCTTCGTACTCCACTGTACTGTCTCGTCGTTGCTCGCTTGCAGCTTCGTTCTCATTTTGATTTAGAAATGGAATTATGCAGAAAAGCTTTCAAGGCGCATGGGCTCTAGTCACTACAACCGAGCGGTGTAATAAAGTCTTGGACAAGGCGTGAGAAAGCCGGTTGGTATCCTGCCGACCAGTCTATTTTTGCTTAAAATCGTAGGAGATGATGCCGTAGCGGCGCATGATGCGCTGCAGGGCCTGACGTTCAAGGCCGCAATCGGCGGCGGCGTTGGTGACATTGCCATGGTTGCGGGCAAGGAGGTCGCGCAGATAGGCCTCGGAAAACCTTCTAACGATTTCCGTTTTTGCATCGTTGTAGGGCAGGGTGTGCAATTCTTCGAAACTCTCAGCACATGGTTGTTCCGCGCCTTCACAGTTGGTGATACCGAGGTCGGCAAGCGACACGCTGCCCCCGGCTGCCGAAAGAATCATGCTCTTAACGGTGTTCTGCAGTTCGCGGACGTTGCCCGGCCAAGCGCGCTTGTACAGATGGCGGAGGACCTCAGGGGCAACCGTCAGGTCTTCCCGGTGGTACTGCCGCTTGAAGAGGGCGAGGAAATGATGGACTAAAAGCGGCACATCGTCACGCATTTCCTGGAGATTTGGCATGACCACGCTGACCACGTTGAGGCGGTAGAAGAGGTCGGCGCGGAATTCGCCGGTGCGGATCTTCTCTTCCAGGTTCTGGTTGGTGGAGGCAACTACCCGCGCATCGACCTTAAATGTCTTGTTCTGGCCGAGCGGCTGGATCTCCTTTTCCTGCAGCACCCGCAGCAGCTTGGTCTGTATTTGTACCGGGATATCGGCTATCTCGTCGAGGAAGATGGTCGACCCGTGGGCCTCAAGAAAGAGGCCCTTCTTGTCCTGCGCCGCCCCGGTAAAGGCACCCTTGCTGTAGCCGAACAGCTCGCTTTCCAGGACATTTTCCGGAAGCGCCGGACAATTGACGGTGATCATCCGCTGTTCCCGGCGGTTGCTCAGCTTGTGCAGGGCCCGGGCGGCGAGTTCCTTGCCGGTACCGCTTTCGCCGCGGATAAGGACGGTGGCATCGGTGTCGGCGATCCTCGCCAGCAGGTCAAGGACCCGCTTCTGTGCCGCACTCTGGCCGATAAAACCCTCCGGCAGGGCCAGGTCATTGAGTCTTTCCGTCAATTGGCGGTTGGCGCGGAGCAGTGCCGTGCGCTCCAGGCAGTTACGCACCACCCGGACGATGTGATCCTTGTCAAAGGGCTTTTGCAGGAAGTCGTAGGCACCGTCCTTCAGTGCCTGGACCGCCATATCGATTGTCCCGTAGCCGGTCATGATGATGACCGAGATTGTCCGGTCGTAGGCCTGGATCTTGTTGAGCAGCTGCAGGCCGTCCAGATCGGGCATTTTGATATCGCTGATAATAACGTCGGGATTGCAGTCGCCGAGCATTTCCAGGGCCCTTAAGCCGGACGGTGCGGCGACGACATCGCAGGCGCATTTTTTTTCGAGGATGAGGCGAAGCATGGAGAGCATGTCGGGCTCGTCATCAACGATCATCGCCAGCTTGCGGGGAGCATTGTTTGCGGACGGAGCAGCTACCATAGAGATACCTTGCCGGGAGTTGCGGGAGCGGGAAATATCAGCATAAGCCTTTGTCAAATCTGATCCTGGTCTGTGCCGAAGGATCGCACTCCGGTGAACGAAATCAAGCCCTCTTGCCCATTTCCTCGGTGATTCTGGTGATCAGATATACATAGGCGGACAAAGCGGCCATTATTATCAAGGCATTGACAACAGAAAAAATATCAAGCTTTCCGTCGTTGTAGATATAGAAATACAAGACCCTTAGAAAAGGGAGTGCCACAGTTATGGAATACGCCAGGATTTTGTTCAATTGCCATGCGGCGAGTCCCGCCGGGATAACAAAGAAAATCGGAAAGTGGATGTATTCTCCAGTCAGGATATCAGTCAAAAAGATGAAGATCGTCAAGAGGATACAGATGATATTCGGACTATACTTGTAGGCATCTATAACCGCTCTTTCGAATTGTTTCATCATAAAAGCCCCTTTCACTGCCTGACGGATCCTGGCCCCTTTTGGGGAGGATAGCCTTAACTCTTCCTTCCCAAAAGGGGCCGCGAGCGCCCGCAGGCAGGAGAATTTTCTATGTAACTCGGGCTTGATTGGAAGTCCCGAGAGTAGTAATTCTGCTTATCCTGAAACAGTTTGGAATTCAAGTGTGGAATCAATCTTGCGAAAGTTCTTTTGGCGATGTAGGTTTGCTCCACCGTGTCAGAGGGCTCTTTGCTTTAAAAGAGTTTGCACTGGAAGCACGGGCACTTCAATGGCATTTGGTTAGAGGATAGCGTATGTTTTTAAGAACTTCAGTTACTCGTTTACTTGGTCTCACTGCCCTGTTAGTGCTCACTTTCTCGCCAGATACCGGGTATTGCCAGAAAAATACCAATCCGATGCAGGCTTCTGTGGAAGTGAGCGCTCAGCCTGGCGCGAGTGCGCTTGCCGTGACCGAAGGTGAAAAAGTCTCGGTTGCGAAAGTCACTGCGGAAGAAGAGTTTATCGCCAACTACATACACGGAAAGCTGCAATTAGGCACAAGGAGTGTCCATAGGGTGCTTACCGACGATGATTCGGGGCATAAGGGTGGTGGTTACGGGAGTGGCACCTATCTGGGGACGATATATGGCCTTGACGAGGAACAGCGGTATGCTCCCAGTAAGGTATTTATAAACTACTATTTTAATAAATATTTTGGTGTTGGACTCGACTATGATTCCATAAAGGTGCGGACTCTTGCCATCGACGGTTATACCCATGCCGAGAAAACGGATGGGGATGCCATTCTTTCCGGGCCGACGTTGTCGGTCTTTGCCAGAATTCCCAACTCCACCGCCTTTACTCCGTATTTTGGCCTCGGCATAGGGTTCTTCAGCGGCAGTTTTGATGAGGATCCGGCTTGGGCTACTACCATCAATGATGGCGGAGTAAGGACGAGGGTCATGGATGTGGAAGATACCAACGCGGTGGTGATGACTTCTGGCCTGACATGGGCATTCACTGCCAACTGGCTGGTAGACCTTTCCGTTCAATACATCCAGGCTGATGCCGATGCCACCTTTTATGGATATAACGATGGCGTTCTTAACACCGGCCTGCCAGGGCATTTCCCCATGGACAATGTCGCATTCCGCCTGGGTATTGTGTATTCTTTCTGATTAATGCGCTGTTACCTGCGTCGTTCTTTGCAGTCCTTGCCATTGTTGCGGTTTTCTCTCTGGAGCGTGTCGACCAAGAACATGTACCAAAGAAAAAACCCGCAAATGGTGGAGCTGAGGGGGATCGAACCCCTGGCCTACGCATTGCGAACGCGTCGCTCTCCCAGCTGAGCTACAGCCCCAATCGATGGTTGACACTGCTCTTAAGATTGACGGTCACGGTGCACGGGGTGACTGTCAAAAGGCAAGTTTCTTGCCGGAAAACTATCCGCTGCCGGGGATAATGGCAAGTCTTTTTTGGCGATATCCGCGCGGCTGACCAGAACCCCTCCAGTTACACAATCAGGGACGCCATGTTTCAACTTGTTGCCATCGGTGTGATGTCGGGGCTGTTTTTCAGCACAACTTTTGTCCTTAATCGCTTGATGAGTCTGCAGGGCGGGCATTGGGTGTGGACAGCCAGCCTGCGCTATGCCTTTATGCTGGCCTTTATGCTAGTTGGCTTGGTGGTTTTCGGCAAGGATCGTTTGTTGCGGGAATTGTGGGGCCTTTATCGCCGGAACTGGCTCTTCTGGACCATCGCCGGGACGATCGGTTTTGGGTTGTTTTATGCGTGCATCAGTTACAGCGCCTCTTTCGCCCCGGCCTGGGTGGTGGCAACAACCTGGCAGGCGACAATCCTTGCAACCCCTCTGGTTTTGCTGGCATTCGGCAAAAGGGTTCCCTGGCGGGCCCTGCTGTTTTCTCTGGTCATTTTCGCTGGGGTAGTCCTGGTAAATGTCAGCCAGGCGGAGAGCAATCTTTCCGCTGAACTTTTGCAGGGCGCTCTGCCGGTAATCGCCGCCGCCTTTTGTTACCCAATTGGCAACCAGCTGGTCTGGGAGGTACGGAGGGCCGTGCATCCCCGCCTGCCACGGATCGACAGCCCGGTTCTTGACCGGCCTTTTGCCGGAGTTTTGCTGCTCACCCTCGGATCAATTCCCTTTTGGCTGGCGCTGGTTGTGATCTGTCAACCGCCACCTCCTTCTGCCGGGCAGGTATTGCAAACTGCCTTGGTGGCGCTCTTTTCCGGTATTATCGCAACCGGTCTTTTTTTTTTCGCCCGGCAGAAGGCGCGAACACCCTATCAACTTTCAGCGGTTGACGCTACTCAGGGGAGTGAGGCGGTTTTTGCCCTGATCGGCGAAGTCCTCTTTCTTCACGCCGCTCTTCCAACCGTTTCCGGCTATCTCGGCCTTGCCATGACTGTGGTGGGTTTGTTCTTGTATCTGCATGTTCAGGCCCATTGAGTAGAATTGGACCTTAAGCCCTTGTGGTAGTTTGGAGAACGGCGGTGATGTGTGTCAAAATGTATTAAAATGTTTCTTTCCGCTGGGGCGTTGGGGTTGTGCAATGCACAAGTGGTCAGGGTTGGCTGGTTAGTTTGGGTTTTTGGTATCTTTTGAAGATATGTTAAAAAATCTATTGAATATAGGTATATGTACTGGTGGGTTGGGCATATTCCGCTATTTCTGTTGGAGAGGAAAGACGGATGTGCCGATGGTGTGAGCGGGGAGTTATGTTGTGATACAATGAGAAACATATTGAAACCATCTCTGTGGTGGAAGGTTTCCAAATGATCTTTTCATTTCCTGTAAATTGATAACATATATTGTAATATCAATCTTATATCCTGTAAAAATGAATGTTGTCTCATTTGGCATGCCGATTGCTTTGTGCCTTAGGAGGAAATTTAGATTACCCATTTTGTCAGAGTCATTTTGCTGATGTATTTAATCTTAAAGAAAAGGAGTTGACATGTTAACCGCGCTGGTTGTGATTTTTGTTCTGGCTTATGCATCCATTGCCCTGGAGCATCCGCTAAAGGTTAATAAATCGGCATCGGCGCTCATCGGCGCAGGTTTGCTATGGACCATATATGCCCTTTTGGGTGGAGATCATCATCTGGTCACGGAAAACCTCAAGGAATCGGTCGCGGCCACCGCCCAGATCGTTTTCTTCCTGATGGGTGCCATGACGATCGTCGAAGTGGTTGATGCCCATAATGGTTTTTTCGTCATCACCTCACGCATTAAGACCACGAAAATTACCTCTCTGCTGTGGTTGGTTGGTTTCGTTGCCTTCTTTCTCAGTTCGATTCTCGACAATCTGACGACTACCATTGTTATGATTTCACTGATGAAAAAACTTCTCGATCGTCACGAAGATCGACTGTTTTTCGCTGGAATCATAGTTATTGCGGCGAACGCCGGCGGTGCCTGGACGCCAATCGGCGATGTCACCACGACGATGCTCTGGATTGGCGGCCAGATTACTACCCTGGCTATTATGAAGGGTGTCTTTTTACCCTCACTGGCATGCCTTGTGGTTCCTCTGACTCTCCTGACCTTCGTCCTGCGTGGCAAAGAAGTAATTAGTCCCAAAGTGGTGGAAAGTGACAGCGATATCAGAACGACCCCCTTCGAGCAAAATCTGATGTTTTGTATGGGAATCGGCACCTTGGTGGCTGTACCGATTTTTAAAGGGATCACCCATCTGCCGCCTTTTATGGGGATTCTTTTTGGCCTCGGTATTCTCTGGCTTGTCGGAGAGATGCTCCACCGCAACAAAGAAGATGAATTCAAGGAACATCTTACCCTTGTCGCGGCCCTCAAGCGTATTGACATGAGCTGCATTGTATTCTTTATCGGCATTCTTCTGGCGGTCGCCACTCTGGAGCATACTCATATTCTCACCGCCCTTGCCAAATGGCTCGATCAAGCAGTTGGTCGTCAAGACATAATTGTTACCCTCATTGGTCTGGCCAGCGCCGTGGTAGATAACGTGCCGTTGGTTGCTGCCTCTATGGGCATGTACGATATGGCCACCTATCCTACCGATAGTTTCTTGTGGGAGTTCATGGCCTACTGCGCAGGCACAGGTGGTTCGATATTGATTATCGGATCGGCAGCCGGTGTTGCCGCCATGGGTCTGGAGAAGATCCATTTCTTCTGGTACGCGAAAAAGATCGGTGGCCTGGCCGCGCTTGGCTATTTTGCAGGGATTTTTGTCTATATCATGCAATACAAGATGCTCCATGGCTAAAGCTGAGTGAAGCAGCTTGCCTGCTTAAACGAAACGTATGTCTTCGGTATAAGGGTAACTGTTCGATTTTAAAGCCTTAGAAGGCGTACAGCCATTCAAATTATTACAGAGTTGGCTCCTCTTGACCCGTCAGGAGAATGAGGAGCGAACTCTGAGACTAACTTAAACAGTGTGAGGGGAACACAATGGAAAATGAACTGAAAGCCAAGGTGCTGTTGGTCGATGATGAAGAGGACTTCCTGGCAACGCTGGCCGAACGCCTTGAGTCCAGGGGCCTGAAGGTCAATGCCGTAACCAGCGGTGAACAGGCGGTGGCGAAGGCGGAGAAAGAGGGCTTCGATCTCATCGTCCTCGACCTGGCCATGCCGGGCATGGACGGTCTTGAGACCCTGAAGCGGATCAAGGCCAAACAGCCGGAGGCGGAGATCATCATCCTCAGCGGTCAGGGCTCAATCAAGACGAGCATTGAGGCAATGAAGCTCGGGGCCGGCGACTTTATGGAAAAACCGGTCAAAATCTCCGAGCTGCTCGATAAAATCAGCGAGGCCAAGGACAAACGCTTGCTGGTTCTTGAGTCGAAGAGCGTCAAGGAGATTGAGAAAATTCTGAAATCGAAAGGCTGGTAAGCAGGGGCAAATAGTATCTGTGGCAGAAGCGGTCGAGCGCCAGTTGTTGGTTTGGCCGGCTTTAATACTACTTTTTGAAGGAGAATAATTGTGAGTACTGAAAACCAGACGGTACGAGACATCATGATACCCCTGTCCGGCTTTCCCTGCATGAAGGAGAGCGGCACGGTGCAGGAGGCCATTCAACAGCTTCGGTCGTTTTGTCCGATCGGCAGCTCCGGTCCCTGTGGCTTTAGTGAACTGATGGTTGTCGACGACCAGGGCGGCTTGATTGGCCGGGTTACCCAACAGGGCATCCTCAAGGTGCTTTTTGCCACCCTGCTGGAACCGGTCGATATTAAGAGCTTTGAAGGCAAGACCGCGGAATTTAGTGACCTGTCAACCCTGCTCAACGGCGTGCTGATCAAAGAAGGTGTCCACCATCTGAATGCTTCCTTGTCGGCAGTTATAGAGAAAAACGTTCGGGTGCTGCCCGCGGTAACCGATCTCCTGCATGCTATGGCGGTCATGGTCATCTGCAAGGAAACAGTGTTGCCGGTTGAAGAAAACGGCAAGTTGGTGGGTGTGATCAAGCTTGCCGAGGTCTTCGGAGCCCTCGGCGATAAACTTATAGCAATGAATGGCAAATAGCCAAGAGAGGATGGAGAACATGTCATCTACATATGTTGAGGCGGCGGAGGCCAAGGCTCCGTTTGACTGGAAGAGGGTGTTTTTCCTCGTTCTGGGGGTTGTTCTGTTTTGTGTTATTTATTATTCCCCGGCCTGGCCGGATGCCGTCGACCCGATGGGCAAGCATTTCAACCTAAGCGTTGAAGGGAAAGGCGCTCTGGCGGTTTTTGCCCTGGCCGCCACCTGGTGGATCTTTGAGGTGCTGCCGATCGGTGTCACCGGTATCGCCATCGGTGTCGTTCAGGCGATGTTTCTTATCAGAAAGCCGGAAGTCGCCTTTAAGGACTTCATGGACCCCTCGGTCCTCTTTATCTTTGGTTCCATAGTTATCGGCCTGGTCTTTACCAAGAGCGGCCTGACCAAGAGAATGGCCTATAAGATGCTGTCGATCGTCGGCGAAAAGACCAGTATGATCTATCTCGGCTGCTTCGTTATGACCGTGGCCTTGACCCATTTGATGGCCCATACCGCGGTTGCCGCCACCATGTTCCCCTTGCTCATGGCCATTAACGCCCTGTATTCTGATGACGACCGGCCAACCAAATTCGGCAAAGGCCTCTTTATCGGTATGGCCTATGTAGCTGGTGCCGGGAGTATTATCACCCTGCTTGGATCCGCCCGTGCCGCCGTGGCCATCGCCTTCTTCAAGGAGATGACCGGTAAAGAGGTAAGCTTCTTCGAGTTAACCTACTATCTCTTGCCACTAGGTTGGCTGATGACCTTCTTGATCTGGGGCATGATAATGGTGCTTTGCAAGCCGGAGAAGGCAGTTATCCCCGGTTTGAAGGAAAAGGCAAAGCGTATGTATTCAGAACTGGGTGGATGGAGCAAAAATGAGATCCTGACCCTGGTGATTGTTCTCTCGGTTATTATCATCATTGCCGCCAAAAACTGGGTACCTGCTCTGAAAACAATCGACAAAACCGCCATTCTACTTACTTCCACACTGCTGTTCTTTGTTCTCAATATTCTAAAAGTTGAGGACCTTGAGGATATCCCTTGGAATATTATCCTCCTCTTCGGTGGAGCCATGTCCATCGGCTTCTGTCTGTGGCAGACCCATGCCGCCGAATGGCTGGCCGTCAACTGGCTGGCTTTGTTCAAAGACGCCTCGGGAATCGTATTCATCCTTGGCATCGCCTTCTTTGTCATGGTTATGACCAACTTCATCATGAACGTTGCTGCCATCGCCATCTCCCTGCCGGTGGCCCTGGTTATCGCTCCCTATCTTGGGGTGGCCGGCGAGGTAATCTTCTACGCTTCGCTTGCTACCGCCGGTATGCCGTTCTTCCTGCTCATCGGTGCGGCTCCGAATGCCATTGCCTACGGCTCCAAGCAGTTCAGTGCCGGTGAGTTCTTTCGCTACGGTATTATGGCCAGCGTCGTGCTGATGATCGCCGTATGGATTTGCGTCCAGATCATCTGGCCGGTCATGGGTATGCCGATATTATTAGCGAAGTAATTCTTACTGACTCAGTGCAAGGGGCAACCGGGCAATACGCTTTGTTGCCCCTGATGCTGAATAAATAATGTCCACTCTGTTCTCGAGAGGCTTATGTTGGGTAAAACTAGAATGATGAGGGTCCTGGTTGTAGACGATGAGGTGGAATTCGCCTCTACTCTTACCGAACGTCTGTGCTTAAGAAAGATCAAGGCGGAAAGTGTCTTTTGCGGCGAAGATGTTCTGCCGGCCGTTTCTCGTTTTCAGCCGGCCGTTATTATCCTCGATCTCGATATGCCCGATATCACCGGCTTTGAACTTTTGTCACGGATCAAGGTGGTTGATCCAACTATTGAGGTGATCCTTCTCACCGGTCACGGCTCCTTTGAGGCAGGGATTACCGGCATGGAACTCGGTGCCTTTGATTATATCACAAAACCGGTCGATCTTAACCAGCTTATGGGTAAAATCTCCGAGGCTTACAAAAAGCAGAAAAGCGTTTAGGCGCGATAGCTTGCCGTTTCTTGCTTGTCCTTTTCTTTGGACTTGCACCACGGTAATTTCTCTGCTTTGATACGGTAGGTTTCATTGCCTGAGTTACCGAGGATATTTCTACCGTTTATGCCATCTTGATGAAATATTTACGCCGATGATGAGAAAAACCTTTGCCGTGCCTGGCGTAATCGCCCTTGACGACCTTTTGGCGGGATTTCCCCATGCTGCTGCCTGTCTTGATGAGGGCTTCAAAATCGTTGCCGTCAATAATCGGTTCGAGGCAATGACTGGCTATGGCCGCGATGTTGCGGTTGGCGTATATGCTGACTTTATTGTCCGCAGCAACATGGGCAATAGCCGGGGGCAAGTTTTTCAGAAGGTCGCCGAAAGTGGTGAGGCGGCATCCATTGAGGGAGATATCATCAACCGAAGCCGCAAAAAGGTTGCAGTGCGCTTTACCGTTTCCCGGTTGCGGACCAAGCGTGGTGGCCGGTCAAAAGGATTATTGTTGGTCTTAGAAGATATCTCTGGCCAGCAGACATCATCGCAAGGAGTTCGTTTAGGCGGAGGCCGGGCTTCAGATATCATCGGTCACAGTCCGAAGATGCAGGCGATTTTCGACATCATGCCGCTTATGGCCCACACCGAAGCGTCGATCCTTATAACCGGTGAGACTGGTACCGGCAAGGACAAGATCGCCGAGACCATTCATCGTAATTCATCGCGGGGCAAATACCAGTTCGTCAAGATCAATTGTGGTGCTCTGCCTCCTGAACTTCTCGAGTCCGAGTTGTTCGGCCATGTCAAGGGGGCCTTTACTGGAGCGGTTCGAGACAAACAGGGGATGTTTAAACTGGCGGACAAAGGAACGATTTTTCTCACTGAGATCGGCGATATGCCCCTGCCGTTGCAAGTCAAGTTGCTGTCGGTCCTTGATGACCGGGCCTTCTATCCGGTTGGCGGTGAACGGAAGGAAAAGGTTGATGTCCGAGTCATTGCCGCCACCCACCGTTCCCTTCACGACCAGGTCGAACGCCGGGTATTTCGCGAAGACCTGTTCTATCGCCTGAATGTGCTGCATATTCATCTGCCACCACTGCGCGAGCGAGAAGGGGATATCCGTTTCCTTCTTGATTATTTCCTTCAGGATTACGCGACCAGGTTGGGCAAAGAGGTCCAGACCTTTTCAGAATCCGCCTTGGTCCATCTTCTTGCTTACCCTTATCCCGGCAACATCCGAGAACTGCGAAATATAGTCGAATACTGCGCAAATGTTTGCCGTAAACAGGATATAGGTAAGGACGATCTTCCTCGTTACTTATTTGACCGGTTGCCTGTGTCCCGGTCTGCTGACGGTTTGCCGGTCAAACCAGAGCCGACAGGAGAGGTAATGCGGGCGGTTGGGGATGGTGCAAAGAAAGAAATACCAATTACCCCAGCAACAGGGCGACGGGTCGGTGGCGATAACTGGACGGCGATTGAGAAGGAGATGATTCTTCAGGCCCTTACCGCCGGTAAGGGCAATCGGCAAAAAGCAGCGGAACTGCTGGGTTGGGGGCGGACTACCCTCTGGCGGAAAATTCGTCAATACGATCTGGCATGATACAATGAAAACATCGATGAAGGAGAAAACAAAGATCCTTATCACTGCTCAGGGAGATTTTGTTGCCCAGCGTTTTGATTTGGCCGCCGAGGTGGTAATCGCCACGGTCGAAAACGGCGAACCGGCCGGTAAATCGCGAACCATCATCATGGATCGACCGTCACCGGAAGATCTCTGCAATATGATAATGGAGGAAGATATTGCCATGGTGATCTGCGGTGGCATTGAAGACCGGCATTATCAGTTTCTCACCTGGAAGAAAATAGAGGTGATAGATTCTGTTATAGGCGATTATCAGTCGGTTCTGAAAAAAGCCATTGCCGGCGATCTTCAATCGGGTGATCTGTTATTGCTGGCACGAGGGGACTTGAGCTTGTGATTGAGAATGACAGATGAAGGCGGACCGGTTGCTCCTCGCCCTTTTCACCAAATGCATTCTAAGGGCAAGCCGCAAATTTCTAAGGTTCTAAGAGGATGGATACCGATATGGAAATAAGCCACTACAAAAAGGTATGGTGGCGATTGATCAGTGTTTTTTGTTTTCTGACAATCGTGCCGGTGACTATTTTGATTCTGGTGACCACCAGTAGTCTTCGTGATGCGGCGATCGAGAAAATCGAAGTGTCAATCGGCAGGTTAATTGAGCATAAAAAGGACGTTGTCGCCCTCTTTCTCAAGGAAAAAGAAGACCTACTGACGATGATCGTCGGCATGTATCCAGTTTCCTTTCTCGGTCAGCAGGAAAACCTTGATAAGCTGTTCATCGCCATTAATAAGGCTGGTGGCATTGTCGATTTGCATGTTATCAATTCTTCCGGCAAGCAAATGGCCTATGTCGGCCCGTACGCTGAGAGCCTTGTCGGGAAAAATTATTATGATACCCAATGGTTTCAGGATGTTTTGATTGGCGGCAGCCATGTCAGTGATGTCTTTCTGGGTTTCCGCAATGTACCGCACTTCGTGGTGGCGGTGTCTGATCCTTTGAAGACGTATGTGCTGCGGGCGACGATCAATTCCGATCAGTTCAATAAACTTCTCCTCAGCTCGCAGATGGGCCCGCATGGAGAGTCTTTTATCGTCAATAAAGAAGGTGTGCTCCAGACACCAAGCCGATCGGGACAGACTGAGTTGACCAGTGAAGACAGGCTTCTCCTGGAACACCATGAAGGGACCAAAACAATCAATCGAGAAGGAAGCGGGGTCGTCGACACTGCGGATAAAGCCTCGACCACCAACTTGGAAGCAGTGGCGATCACTAAAAGAAGCGAGACCATCATTGCCACCAGATGGGTGAAGGACGGCCAATGGTGCCTCATTGTCAAGGCCTTGGTCGATGATTCACTCGGACCGTATTACCGTCTCAGTAAAAGTATTATTATCGGGATTATTTCAACAAGTGCAATCTTTCTTCTTATTGCCGGCATACTGATCAGCTATTTTTTACAGCGGATCGAGAAAGAGGATCGCAAGCGCTCTGAACTTGGTCTTCAGTTGGTGCAGATGGAGAAGATGGCTACGGTTGGCCGGCTCGCCGCCGGAATTGCCCATGAGATTAACAATCCGCTGCAGATGATCACCAGTCAGGCCGGGTGGATTGGCGAATTGCTGCCGGAAGAGGACCCGGACAAGATCAAGAATCTTGGCGAATATCAAAAATCCATAGAACAGATCAAACAACACGTGCGTCGGGCTGGGGCAATCACCCATCGGCTTCTCGGATTTTCGCGAAAGATATCGGCGGAGAAAGAGAATGTGCAAATCAATCATTTAATTGAAGAAGCTATTTCCTTTGTCGAAAGAGATGCCGGATATAATAATATCGTCATCGTCAGAAAGTTCGCCGAGGATCTGCCTGGCACCACAACCGACGGACCTCAGCTGCAGCAGGTGTTTCTAAATCTCATCAATAATGCCATTGATGAATTGGATCAGGACGGGGTGCTGCAGATTAGCACCTCGGTAGATGGTAATAATCTGGTTGCCGAGTTTGCCGACAGCGGCCACGGCATTAAGCCTGAAAATCTGAAACGAATTTTCGATCCTTTTTTTACCACCAAAGATCCGGGCAAGGGAACCGGACTTGGACTCTATATCAGTTATGACATTGTCAAGAAGCTCGGCGGAACCATAAGTGCCGCCAACAGGACCAGCGGAGGTGCGGTCTTTACCGTTGTTTTACCGATTGTTAACCTCGGATCGGGGCAGTGATTGGCGACGATGGGTGCCTTCGCAGAAGGAATTTTAAAATCCAAAAAGGAGAAATGCCATGAGAGAGTTTAATGTACTGGTAGTCGATGATGAACAGGAGTTTCGCGATATTACAATAAAAAGACTAGAAAAACGCGGCTTGAAGGTGAAAGGCGCGGAAAGTGGAGAAAAGGCCCTGGAGATCCTCGAACACAGCTATACCGATGTTGTTCTCCTTGATGTGAAAATGCCGGGTTTGGATGGCATCGAGACCTTGCGGCGGATTCGTACCCTGAAACCTTTGGTCGAGGTGGTCCTGCTGACCGGTCATGCCTCGGTTGATTCGGGAATTGAGGGCATGAAACTCGGGGCCTTTGATTATTTAATGAAACCTATCGATCTTGAACCGCTTGTCGAGAAGTTGTCCGATGCATACGAGAAGAAACGGCTTCATCAGGATAAAATCGAACAAGCGGAAATAAAAAGGAACTTATCCAGGCCCGCCTGATTGATTTCCTGCGAGATGTTGAGAGTTCGGTTATATTCTCGACTCCTTGCAATTCTTCACGGCTGGGTGTTGGTACGCTGAAAACACAGTAAGGCAAGAGAATCGACATGTAGTCTTGATCGATGCAGCCATGCACAAGAAGAGGGGGGCTGCATGTCCGATTTTGCACTATTATGGTTTTGGTAGAGTTGGGTAGCAGGATGAACCCTGTTTGGTAGTTTTTTTTTCTGCTTGGGACATAACATGGAACGCTATCTTGTGAAGGATTTGATGGTCCCCATTTCTGAGTATGCCACGGTAACGGTGGGTACAACTTTTCTTGAAGCTCTACAGGTGCTGGAAAAGGCTCAGGAAGCCTATACTGTCAGCAAGTATCAGCACCGGGCCATATTGGTTCTCGATTCAACAGGGAGTGTGGTCGGGAAAATTAGCCAGCTTCGAGCTTTGAAAGCCATACAGCCGGAAGTCGAGGTGACCGGGGAAATCGATGAAATTCGTCATTTTCGCTTCAGTGAAAACTACCTGACTGACCTCAGGGACAGATATCGTTTGCAGGGAAAAATCATCAAGAAAGAAACCCTGATAGAGGCGGCGGAAAAAAAAGTTGAAGAATTTATGCAGGCCCCCACGCCCGGCGAATTCGTCTCTGAGGACTGCACTCTTGATATCGCTATTCATAGATTAATAGCCGGTGGCCACATGTCATTGCTGGTGATCCGGGAAAAGAGGATCATTGGCGTTCTGCGAGTCTCCGATGTTTTTGCCGCGCTTTTTCATGGGATGATGGCGGCCGAAGCATAGAAAAACAAGGTGGAGAAAAGTGTAAATTTTTTCTATAAGATGTTGAAAATACATCGAGAGCGATATGAAAGAACTGGAAATACTCTTCAACAGGATAGTTCAACGGATCAATATCAATCTTCGCGAACTTCATTTTGACGTCAGTCCCTTCGCGGTCACCCTTTTTCCGTCGGACCAGATGAGTAAGTTTTATGCCTTTTACGGCATTACTCCGGGCCATCCCCTCGATCTGCACTTCGAGCACTCAGCTTTGGCCGGCAGCTATTTCCTCGGCAAATGCCGAGTCAGAAATTCTTTGCTCTACAAAAGCGATATCCGTGGCGATGAATTGAAGCGCAAGGATCAGAACATCCGCTTCGACCGGTTTACCCTGACCATGAGCAAGGATGAACTTATCGATATTGAAGATAGCGCGTTAGTCAAGACCCTTGTCCATAACTATTCCCATGATCCCGAAACTCCTGAGAAATTCTATATTAAAGATACCTTGGCCATGGATTATTCGAATATCCATGGTTCGCCATGCGATGGCTCATTCCTCGGCCCTTTTGCCACCGTGGATCTGACCACCATGCGTGATTGTGTGATCGGTACCTATTCGTATATCCAGGCCGGAGAGATTTCCCACATGGATATTTCTCCTGGAACAATTTGGGTGAACAGTCCCGGAAATTTTAATTTTTATTATAAATATCCTACGGATACTTTGGCGGAATACGTCTCTCTTTCCCCCGAAAAAGTGCCGTGGGGGATTCTCGTCGACTTTATTGAACAGCGCAAGGCCGAGTTTCAAAGGGTCTTCGATTATGCCAATATTGAGGCGATTGAGTCGGTTCCCAAATCGTCCTCCCTGGATCGCTATGCCGTAGTTCTGCCGAATATGCGGATTGCCGACAATGTTCTTGTTTCGCAGCGGGCATATCTTGAAAATTCGAGCCTCGGTAAAGGCTCGAACGCCCAGGAAAATTGTTTCATTATCAATTCATCTCTTGAAGGCTATAACGTCACCGCCCATGGAGCGAAGATTGTTGAGGCGGATATGGGCAGAGGGTGCTTTGTTGGCTTCAACAGCTTCCTGTTTGGTAAAAAACAGGCGAGGCTGAAAGTCGGCAAAGGCTGCATCATTATGCCCCATACCATTATTGATATTGAAGAGCCGTTGGCAGTCCCCCCCGAACATTTTGTCTGGGGTTTGATCCGTAATGCTGCTGAGCTCGCTGAAAACAGTATTTCCCTGGAGGAATTGGGTACTTTGCGGGGAGCGTTCTCTAAAGGGAGGATGCATTTCGAGGGAGATGGCATGCTCTTATTCAAGGCTTTTAAGGACCGTATTTTTCACATACTTGATGTCAATGGCGCTTTTTTTGAAAATGGAGAAAAGGCAGGGCACGCCCAGAAAAACCAGAGGTTGTCCCTTAACACCATTCAGCCTTTCCAGTTTGGTCATATGGAGGGGATGTATCCGAATATTAGAATCTTTCCTTGATCAGGCAGAAAAACTGTTGGTTATGCCCAAGGGTGTACTTTTTGTTAGAGGAGATACGCTGCTCAACGCAGCTGTATTTTTTGGGCAAGAGTTTCCCGGCAAGACTGTGTCGATCGACCCTTGCTCGCTCCTCTAAACACCGGCCTGATAGAAAAAATCTTTTCTTCAATCGGCGCTTTTTGCCATTTTCCTGAAAGAGTTGAGATCGATCCCGAACTTATTGATCTTGTCGTAGAAGCTCTTCCGGGAAATCCCCAGCCTCCCATAGGTTGGGGCAACCTGTCCCTTTGTTTCACTCAGTATATCGATTATATACGCCTTCTCGGTCTGATCGAGGAACTCTTTCAGCGGTAGTTTCTTTTCCAGCTCGGGTGGGCGGTGGCATATGCTGTCTTCGCTGCTTTTTTCGCTGTCAAGGGAGCCGAGGATGCACAGCCTGCGCACGTGGTTGCGCAGTTCACGGACATTGCCGGGCCAGGGATTTTCGTTGATTTCGCGGATGGTTTCCGGACTGAACGGGGCCGGAGCCTGCATCTTGCCGTAGCTGTACTCCTGCCGAAAGAACTCGACCAGGAGGGGGATGTCTTCTTTTCTCTCCCGCAGGGGTTGAATGTGTACCGGCAGGACATTCAACCGGAAGTAGAGATCTTGACGAAAGGTTTCTTTGGCGATTTCCTTTTCCAGATCCTTGTTGGTGGCGGCAACGATGCGTGCCCCGATAGGCAGCGCGGTGTTGCTGCCGAGCGGGGTGATGGCCTTTTCTTCAAGGACCCTCAGCAGCTTCGCCTGCAGTGAGATGGGCAAGCTGCAGATTTCATCAAGAAACAAGGTGCCGTTCCTGGCGAATTCAAATTTGCCGATTTTTCGCTGCGCCGCTCCGGTAAAGGCCCCTTTGACATAACCGAAAAGTTCCGACTCGATCATCTCCGACGGCATTGCCCCCATATTCACCGCGACAAAGGGCTGATCAGCCCGGGAGCCGATTTCATGAATTGCTCTGGCAACCAGTTCCTTACCAGTACCGGTTTCGCCGTGGATCATTACCGGATCGGTCTCAACTGCCACCGCTTTGATGATATCATAGAGACGGTGCATAGCAGGATGGTTGCCGATGAGGCCGTAGAAACGGGTCAGGTCCTCACGTTGCTCGACCAAAGTCGTGCTCAGCCGGCGATTTTCAAGAACCAGCTGGCGTTTCTCAACAGCCCGCACCAGACAGGCCAAAAGGGTGTCTTCGTCGACCGGTTTTTGCAGGAAATCATAGGCACCACTTTGGATGGCGGTAACGGCCAGGGCAATATCTCCGTGACCGGTGATCAAGATGACCGGCAGCTCCGGATCGATCGCCTTGACATGGACAAGAAATTGTAACCCGTCCATGGCCGGCATCTTGATGTCACTGATTACTGCTGCATATTCGAGGTCCCTCAGGTGTTCGAGGGCCTCGATCGGCGAAGTATGGGTATGGACGATATAACCGGACAGGGTCAAGGTCTGACCGATGGCCATCAGCAGGTAATTATCGTCGTCGACGACCATTATGTTCTTTATTGTGGATTCGGCTTTGTTGGTAGTGTTCATTTTCTATATCCTTGGCAAACGTCGGTAATTGGTCGTTTAGTGGTCTCGGCAAGGCCGTCAAATTTTCTCAAGATATGCCGGAAGATAGACAGTGAAACAGGTCCCCTCGCTCGGCGTGCTGTCAACCTTGATATATCCGCCAAAACTGCGGACAATCCGGTCGACAATGGACAATCCGAGGCCCATGCCGGAACCGGTTGCCCTGGTGGTGAAAAAAGGATCAAAGATCTTATCCTGATTGGTTTGAGGGATACCCTCGCCGTTATCGCGGACGGCGATGAGAACAAAAGGCTCTTCGCGAAGGGTTGTCGGGTTAATGGAGGGCTTGATCGCGGTGCTGATCGTCAGCTTCGGTTCGGTGGTTTTACCCATCGACAGGATAGCATTTTGAATGAGATTAAAAAAGACTTGCTCGAACTTGACCTCCTGACCCATGACTTCCACCGTTTGCTGGGTTTCAAGGTTCAGATAGAGGCCGATGTCGGAGAGGGTGAACTGGGATTCAAAGAAATTAAGGATATCAAGGATAATGACGTTGATATTGACCGGGACCATGGTGTCTTTTGCTTTGCTGGCGAAACTCTTCAGGCTGTTAATGATGCTTGATGCCTTATTGACACGATCAATGATAATATTGAGGTTATCTTCAAGCATTTTTCTGTTTGCCAGGGGATCCTGCAAGGCTTTCAATCCATTTCTTGCCAGCAGCAAAATAACGTTCAACGGCTGAGTAAGCTCGTGGCCGATGCCGGCAGCCATCTCCCCAAGGCTGGCAAGGCGGGCGGAGTGGGTCAGCTGGTCTTGAACCTCGCGCATCCGGGACATCATCTTGTAGAAATCACTTTTGTCGGAGGCGATAAACATATGCAACACCCTCCCGGATTCAGTGACGTAGGTGGAACCCTTGAGGGTGACCGGCACTTCTCGGCCATCTTTTGCCCGGAGGTTAGTCTCGATGATCTCGAATTCTCCATCAGCAAGGGCATCTTGGATCATCGTGAGATTTTCCTGATTTACCAGATCGGCTAAGTAGAGTGGCTCGTTTTTGCCGGGGGCATATCCGAGACAAGAGGTGAATTCATTGTTGCACTGGATGACGCACAGATCCTTGTCGAGGAGGAAAAACAGTTCAGTCAGGCTGGTGAGAATCTTCTGGGTGAATTCTTTGCCGGCCTGAAGTTCCTCATGTTTTTGTAAAACGCGGATCACCAGGTCGGATTTCTGTTTCTCGAGAATCCTTACCAGACTGTTTTCATTGCTGTTGATTTCCAGTGGATTGTGCAGTTTCTGAGTTGGGTGGTCTCCGAACTCCTTTCTTTTTGTCACCATTTCTCTCCATAATCTGGAATTGTTCCGTGCTCTGTCACCTTTTCTGCACATAGCCTATTTTCATGGTAAATACAAGAACATAACTTTCAGATGAAGGCAATCCAGGCACCAAACCTATACGGGCTATACTGGAGGCTTTGGGTTGTCGAAGAGGGAGGGTGTAGTATATGTCTGGTATATATTTGGAATTATAGAAAATATATGGATTTATCAAGAGTTTTTTGAGTGTGGCCCTAAAGTTGCTAAAAAGGGGGCACGGAATTACAGCAGGCTGTTTGCCAGCAAATCAAGGCCGCAGGATAAAGGAAATTGCTAAGAACACGCAGTCGATTAATAGATTCAGGCGTAACGAATGGTAATGGCGGAAAATACAGAGAAAGAAGGCGCACCGGTCTTGAAGATTGAACAGGTGGCGCTGCTTTGTGGAGTCTCGGTAGCCCGCGTCGACAACTGGATCGAGAAGAACGGTTTGGAAATCATTGTTACCCGGGGCGAACGAAAGGTGCGGCAGGAGGCTCTGGTCGGATTTCTTATGCATTATAATATGCCGATCCCGGCAGGCATATTGCCGATCAATGCGCGCAAGGTCCTTTTTGTCTGTTCGGCCAAGCGGGGGAGAAAGGCTGCGCATGAGTTTTTTAAGCTGTTTTCAGAACAATTTGGCCGGAAGGCCAATTGCTTCATGGACAGCGTGGCGTTTGGCAAAGGTGCGGAGTATAAAATCCTTACCTTCCTGCCCGATCTCATTCTGGCCGATGCGGTGAATAATGATGAAGAGGCCTTGAGCGTAATTCGTTTTGTCAAAAGTATCGGGGGGATGCGGGCCGTGGCTCTGGTACGGCGCAATTTGTCCCGAGAGAAAAGGGAGCGAATTTTAGGCGCAGGTGCACATGCGGTGGTTGAACGAAATTCAGCCTGGGAAAATCTCCATGGTTGTTTCAACCGGGTTTTCAATTCGCTTGGCAATGCTTCTTCCTTGAAATGATTCTGGTACTTAAATAGGAAAACCTTGATGACGGAATTCAGTGTACTGGTAGTCGACGATGAGCAGGAATTTCGCGACATAACTTTAAAAAGACTGGAAAGACGGGGATTGGAGGTGAGAGGTGCGGAGAGCGGAGAAAAGGCTCTCGAAATCCTTGAACACAATGCAGTTGACGTCGTCGTTCTTGATGTGAAAATGCAAGGCCTGGACGGCATCGAGACTCTGCGGCGGATTCGCAAAATGAAACCTTTGGTCGAGGTCGTTCTGCTGACCGGTCATGCCTCGGTCGACTCAGGAATTGAAGGGATGAAGCTGGGGGCCTTCGATTATTTAATGAAACCGATCGAACTTGAGTCGCTTCTCGAAAAACTAACCGATGCATACGAAAAGAAACGGATCCAACAGGACAAGATTGAACAAGCGCAAATTAAGAGGAATATGTCCAAGCATGCTTGATCCACCTCTACGTGGCATAAAGGGCCTGGGCGTATTCTGCAAACAACTAAAATTACCAAGAAAGGGAGTACATTATGAGTAGTGTCAAGGACTTTTACAACCTGATGGTGCAGGGGTCGCAAGCCCATGCCCGTTGGGAGCTGGAGATGTCGACCAACATTCTGCAGAGCCGGAAGAGGAAAGGGCTTCTTCTCCTTATGCTCCTGCCGGTTTTGATTGGCGGTATTGCTATCGCTGCCGGCGATGGGCCAGGCTTGCCCAATGCTCTGGGCGGTAAATCAGCTTATATGCCGTCGTACTACACCAACCTGATCTTTTTCGCATCGGTCTTTGTTGGTCTCTGCGCGGGTCTTATTACCGGCTGCATCGGCGCCGGCGGTGGTTTCATTATTGCTCCGGCGCTGATGAGCGCAGGCGTCAAAGGTATCCTGGCAGTAGGTACCGACCTTTTCCACATCTTCGCCAAAGCGATCATGGGCAGCGTTCTGCACCGGAAACTTGGCAATATCTCTGTTTCTCTGGCGGTGACCTTCTTGATCGGCTCGTTGATCGGGGCGACAGTCGGCGGTATGCTTAACCGCTACCTCTATGACCTCAATCCGGTCTTGAGCGATCTGTTCATCACCTCGGTATATGTATTTATCCTTGGTTTCCTGTCTTTTTATGCCCTGACCGACTACTTTAAGGCAAAACGAGGCGAGGCAGCTGGCAAAAAGGCAGTGGAAGGCGAAGAAGTTCCACCGATGGGCAAAAGAATACAGTCGGTGAATATTCCGCCAATGTTGACCTTCGATGAAAATGTCACCCCCGGTGGCCGTAAAATCTCTGCTCTGTTTCTGGTTTTGAGTGGGCTTGTTGTAGGTCTTGCCGCCTCGATCATGGGTGTTGGCGGTGGCTTCCTGACCTTCCCGATCTTTGTATATGGCCTTGGCGTTTCGTCGATGACCACCGTTGGTACCGACATTTTCCAGATCGTCTTCACCGCCGGTTACAGTGCCCTCAGTCAGTACGCCCTCTATGGTTTCGTATTCTACACCCTGGCCATGGGCATGCTCCTTGGCTCCCTCATCGGTGTGCAAATCGGTTCCCTTGTTACCAAGGTTGTTCCTGGTATCGTCATTCGCGGCTTTTTCGCCCTGGCGGTTACCGCTGGTTTCATTAACCGGTTTTTCGCCCTGCCGGAGAAACTGCAGAGTCTCGGTTATATCAAGATCACCAAGGAACTCGGTGAGATTCTCGGCATGGTCGGCAACACCCTGTTCTTTATCGTTATTGGGGCCTTTGCCATCTGGGTGTTCTACGCATTTTTCAGCAATATTTCCAAATTGAAAACGGAGGGGGGGCATTAATATGAGCTCGCAAGCAAATCTCAAAACACGCGGCATCCTTATGCTGATCAGCTTCTTTATCCTGCTGGCCGTCATCTTTATGCCGGTTTTCCCGGGGATGGGTGGCAAGAAGGTGAATGGCCTTGATTATATGGACAATCTGTTCAACATGATCTCCAAAGGGTCATCGTACTTTATTCCCGATTCGATCAAAAAGGCCGATAAACTGGCCGGCAAGGCCATTGATGTCAAGGTGAAACTGGATGATGAGGTCAGAGCGACGGAAACGGCAAAGCAGCTTACCGCCGGAGGTTTGACGGTGACTGCTGCTGGCAAGGAACTGGCTGTTAAAGGCGAAATGGCAGCCATCCTTAAGGCCAGTTTAGCTGATGCCGACCTTATGTTTAAAAATGAGGGCAAACCGATTGCCGACAAGTACGGATTCTCCGAGAAGCAAGCCATGTACAATTGGCATGTACTTTTCAAGAAGATCAGCAGCGATTTGACCAAGCAGGAGAAGTTTGAGGATGCCAAACCCTTTGCCGAGGTTCAGAAAAAGGCTCTGGAACCGGCTTATAACTACTATGGGGTCAAGGCTGAAGATTGGAAAGAAAACATCGCTCTGGTTGTTTTCGCCCTTGTCTTCTATGTCTTTTATACTCTGTGGTACGGTTTTGGATTGATGTACCTCTTCGAAGGATGTGGCCTGCAGATCGGTCATTGATAGAAATCGATCAATAACGTGCATGGTCATGGACTGCAGGGAGGGTGACTCTCTGCAGTCCATTTTTTTTGTATGAGCAAAAGAAATGGGTGTTCGGACGGTATTGCGGGGGTGGCTATTTCCGTCTGTTGCGCAGTTTAACACCTATGGCTAAACCAATAATGAGAGAGCCGATAATAATGATTAAAAGAATTACGTTTCCCATAGTTATTTATCATCTTTTTGGAAGCAGGCATCCTTCCTTCAGGGAAAGATGGCCGGGGGTTAATCTTGACTGGCAAGCTGTCGCATAATCAAAAGCCGCCATGTTAATAGCATGATCTAAGGAATGCATGCCTCAGCTCGGAGCTTCTTCAGGTGCGGCGAGTTGGTAGTTGCCGGCTACAAAATTTTTCGCGGCCCATTCCACACTGTCTTCCGTAGTCATTAACATATCCAACTGCCTGGTGAATATCAACAGGCGTCCGAGAATATCCATCCTGCTTTCAATATAGGATTTGGGATATTTCTGCAAACGCGCATCCACCTTGTCAGCCTTGACGGTTACCTTGAAGCCTTCTTGTTCAAGGATGCGAGCAATGGCCCTCACTCTTCTGTTTTTCCGTATTGAGTCGGCGGCCCCCCCTTTAAATGTGAAGGAAGCGTAGTTTTTGTTGATAGTTTCACCACAGTATGCATCGACAACACTGTAATGATATCCAACTCTTGAGCTGAAATTGAGATATTTGTCGGCGATGATTGCATAGCTCCGGTCTCCGAATCGCTGGCCGACATGGCCAGGATCCAGAGTCTGTTCCTTCATAACCGACAGCAGGCCGGAAAAATTAATCGGTCGAGGTTCAAGGCATTGCACTTCTTTGTTGAGCATTCCTCGCACAAGTGCCAGAAATGGTACTGATTGAATCTGATCAGTCTTGATAGAGTTCCATTTGGTAACAGCATCTTCCCGGAGACCGTTCCCCAGATCGATGAGGTGAATATCCATGGGCAGAGCGGCGTCAAGTTTCATTGACCAGCCATGCGATATCGATGCTAAATCACTTATTTGGAACATTTCCTTGTAGGAATTTTCATGACAGAAGCGAGCGATATCATGCAGGGTTTTGCAGCCCGTGGGTGAGAAGTCGGCGGCGGCAGGATTGGTTAGATTAAGGGGAATAATGTGCTGGGCAATACGCTTCAAATGTTCGTAGACAGCGGTATCTTTCATGTGGGTGACATTCATGGGAGTGGCGCTGAGGAGTTCTTCGACTTCTCCTTTGTAGACCCGCCCCGAATAGGCATCAACTGTAACGACCAATCCTTTCGGAATAAGCCGCGTTACCGGTTGTGAGGCGATAAGCGTTGGAACACTGAACTCCCGGGCTAGGGCTGCCATGTGGCCGCTGACGCTCCCTGCCTGGACTATAATTGCTCGGCAATTCCGCATTACAACCACGTATTCAGGAGAAGAGTGCTGGGCGATCAACACCCCGCCTGGTGGAAAGCCGGCAAGATCCTCGATTGACTCAACATGAAAGGCTTGGCCTATGCCGACACCCTGCGACGCTATCTCACAACTATCAATGAGCAGCGTATGCCCGGTGAGAGGTGCTGATTTCAGCAGGCAGCTATTGGTTGGCTGCTGGATTTTTAATGGTCGGGACTGGAGGATGGTTATTGTCCCGTCTTGATCAAGCGCCCATTCAATATCTTGAGGGCAATTGTAGTGTTTTTCAAGAGCGGCCCCGTAACCGGCGAGACGGATAATTTGTTCGTCGGTTAGGCAGGCGGACCACCGTTGTTTTTCTGACACGGGAATTTCTTCTACGCCACCTTTTTTGTTGAGAACCAACTGTACTGTTTTTGTGGAAATAGTTTTTTCAAGCAATCTGAGTTTGTCGGTTTTGGAGACTGCATAGGTATCGGGGGTGACAATACCGTCAACGGCATAGGGGCCAAGACCGAAGACGGCATTAATAAGGATATTTTCATCGAGGATATCAAAAGGATGGCGAGTATAGAGGACTCCGCTGGCGACCGAGTCGACCATTTGCAGGCAGGCGACGGCCATCATGAGATTCTCGTCGTAGACACCTTTTGAGTAGCGGTAAGAGATGGATCTGGTTGAATAGAGACTGGCAATGATTGCCTTATAGGCCTCGCTTATTTCGTCGGGTTTCACACCGAGGAGGGTGAGGTACTGGCCGGCAAAGGAGAGGTCGCCGTCTTCTCCGATAGCACTGCTGCGCATGGCAAAGAGGGACTGTGAACCGGTATCACCCGAGAGTTCAGAACATGCGGCGAAGATTTCTTTTTGCAATGCGGGTGGCAAAGGTTTTGATTTCACCAGATGGATAAGAGTTGAACTGATATCTTCCAGCCGGTCGTATTCATTAACATCAGTGAGATTTTTTAATTTATCGATCTCATCCTGCAGGTTGTTGTAATCGATAAATGCATGAAAGGCCCTGGTCGTTATAGCGAATCCCTTGGGGACAGGGATACCGAGCTTATTTTTAATTTCTCCAAGATTGGCACTTTTGCCGCCGACCCAGTCAGCATCTTTGATGGTAATTTTCGAGTAGGGGAGCACATCAAATGGGGGTGTTTCCAGCTTCAGCTCATTGTTGATTTCAGCGATTTCTCCCCTGATCCTCTCAAGCGTCGAGTACAGTTCACTATATTGCCCATTTGCCATGACATTGAGGCATTTCGACATACTGAAGGCATGTTTGAGAGATCTGTTTATCTGGCTGGTAATATAGGAAAAACCGAAGAACTGATCGCCTTTGAGCTTCTCATCGATATCGGACAGCACGTTCAAGAGTTTGGAGTTGGCGGCGAGCAGATCCTTGAATTGACTGTATCTGAAGCGGAAGAGGGTATTCATCTCCGATGAATTGCCGGTGGAAACCGAGCCCTTCCGGTTTTTTATCTCCTGATAAAGCTGTCGTAAGTTATCGAGAATGGTTGTCATAGTATTTCATCCTCATAGTAATAATGGAGGTTCTACTGGCAGACAATTCGACTCACGCATATATTTGGACCTTTATCACTCAGGATTCTCTTTATCGAGCAACGAATCAATATCCTTGGTCAATTTCGCCATATAAAAATTAATCATAGCCTGATTGCCCATAATCATGTCGAGCTGTCGGGTATGGAGGGTGAGGTATCCGAGAATTCTCAGGCGACTTTTCATGAAATCCATATCACGGCCCTCCAGGCGGGCATCAAGGTTGTCGGCGTTGACCGAGGCCCTGAAACCGTATTTTTCTAAAATTTCTTTGATGAAATTGATGCGGCCCATGCAGCGTTCAAAGTCGGCTGCACCGCCCTTGAATTTGAAGCCGAGATAATTCTCCCCCGACCGCTCACTCACCAATGCCTCCATGGTGGAAAAATGGTATCCGAGGCGCGAACTGAGGGTACAGAAGTCTTTAGAAATCATGAAATAATTGCGATCCGCATACTTGGTTTTAATGCCGGGGACGAGGGATGTGTTCATGGTTGACCGGAACATTATCGAGGTCATCCCCTTGCCATCCATCATCGGTGGTCCGTCCCAAGGGATAGCCGCAAAACCTTCCCAGAAGGCCAGCATGGGTACCGAGGAAATATCCTCAAGCTTGACATATTTCCCTTTTATTTCATACTTGAAGCCGTCGTCGAGGTTGAGTATCCACCAGTTCATCGGCACTCTGTAGTGCAACTGCTTGCTGGAACGTTCAGAAAAGCTGTGGTCAATCCCGAAACGGAACATTTCATACACCGATTTCTCATGGACAAATCGGGTGATATCATGAAAGGTGAGACAATTTTCAGGGGTAAATTCCCTTGATTCGGGGTCGAGGAGATGGAGAGGTATAATATTTCTGCTGACAGCACGCAGCGTCTCATAGACAGGGCTGCCGAGCATCAGTTTGGCATCCGGCCGTTTCCAGTTGGCGAGGGGTTCAATACAACCCCGATACACCCGCCCGAGATCGGCGGCTACCGTCACCACATCCCCATTATTGAACAGAGACATTGTGCGCTTGACCCCGAAAAGTGCTGGAATGCCAAATTCTCGTGCTACATTGGCAAGATGACCGGCAAAGCCACCCTGTTCGGTAATCAGGGCGGCGGCCCTGGCAACCAGAGGCGCCCATGTGGGAAGTGCCTGCTCTACAACCAGAATGGCTCCCTCAGGAAACTGCAGAATATCCGCTTTCTTTGAAACCTTAAAGACAACTCCCGAGGTTACTCCGGGGCTTGCGTTGGTGCCGCCTTCAGTCACCAAAAGAGAATCGTATTGCTGTAAGTCGAAATCGATCGATGGCATGACCGATTCAACTTGCTGGAGAGGGCGCGACTGAAGAAAGTATATTTTACCGTCGTTCGCTATCGCCCATTCGATATCTTGTGGACCTTCATAATACTGTTCAATCTGTATGGAAAATTCCGCTAGTTCCTGAATCTGTTTGTCAGTGAGGGAGGGCAGGATGTTGGCGCCGTCGGAAATCTCCGTGCGCATGCAGCCCTCTTCAGTACCGCAGACAAAGCGGTACCCCTTGTCTTTTACATCTCGGCGGAGAATGGTCAGGTCGTTGTCCCGCTGAACAACGAAGAGATCGCAGAGATCATTGCCATCGACCACGGTTTTGGGGAGCCCCCAGGTTGCATTGATGTAAATGGAGTCGTCCTTGCTGTCGAGAGGGTTGCGGGTATAAATCACTCCACCGGAGGCCGCATCTACCATGGCCAGGACACCAACGCACATGGCAATATCTTCATCTCTGAAGCCGCGGTTGAGTTTGTAGGCAATGGCCTGGGCGCTGTACTTGCTGGCCATTACCTGCTTGTAATAATAGAAGAACTGTGGAAAGGTGACATTCAGTTCACTGCGGTACTGGCCGGCAAAGGAACTGTTTTTGGCGTCTTCTCCATGGGCGCTACTGCGGACCGCCAACCTGACATCCTGACCGCCATTTTGCTCCTTCATTTTTGCGTAGGCTTCTTCGACCGCCAGACGGATCGGCTCAGGGATATTCGCCACCATAATTTTCTGCCTGATCTGCGAACTCACCAGGTCAAGATTTCTGTCCTCATCGGAGCCGGCTACCTGAAATATCCTGTCGACCTCTTTCTGTAGGCCATCGGTACCCATAAACAGATCATGGGCGGCGGCGGTAATGACAAAGCCGGACGGCACATTCATATGCAGCCGGTTTTTGACATCACCGAGATTAGCCATCTTCCCACCGGCCAGTTCGGTCATTTCACTGGAAATATTTTCAAGGGGAATGACCAGACGTTTATCGGTTTTGTCTTTCTTTTGCCCCAATAGGTCGTCTATCCGGCGCTGGATAGCGAGAAAGCTGTTCCTGAGCCCGCTGTACTTGCCCGGCGCAATGTTTTCCATGTCGTTAATCATACGGAAGACATTGACCGATGTGGAGGTACAACAGGTATGGACAAAGGACATGCTGAACGATTCATTGCCCTGAAGAGCACGCTCCATGTCCGCCATTGCCTCCAATACCTTGCCGTTGGCGGTCAACAGCAGCTTGAAGCTGTGATAGCGTGATTTGAATGTGAGGCGAAGTCTTTCCACCTCGGCAGCTTCCAGCTCAGGAACATCCGGCTCTTGATCTCTGAAAAAGATTTTTCTCGTTAAGGTGGCCAGTTCTTTCAGCATGAATACGTCTCACTCCTCATCGACGGGGAATGTAGTGGGGGGTGGATTCCCCGGATTGCCTGAACCGCAAGATTTATCAGCCGTCAGGAGATAATTTCAACATTTTCACAATTTCCTTATGGCTCCCTGGCGGTTTTCAGCCTTGAAATGACCATATTGCGTATAGACTACGGCCTACTGTTGTTTTTCATTCAGAGCTTTTCGTGTGTAAGCATCTTCAATCTTATACAGGAGCTCATCGATGTTTATTGGTTTCATCAGGTAGTCGAAGGTGCCCATTTTTAACAATTCCAAGGCATTGTCGACGCTGGTGTTGCCTGTGAGTATAATCACCTCTACCAGAGGGTTGATCTTTTTTATCTCGATGAAGGTTTCCGAACCGCTCAATCCCGGCATCTGTTGATCGAGCACGACAACATCCGGCGGGGAGTTGTGCATTACATCCAGCGCTGCTTCGCCTGATTCCGCCGTTGTTACTTTGAAGCCTCGCACGGTCAGTTGCCGTGCGGTTGCTTCCCGGAAAAATTCCTCATCATCGACCAATAGTACTTTGAATCCTCTTTGCTTCTTTTCCATGGCTTCCTGTTAATTGGTGTTTATTGAAGGGGAGTTGGACGGTAAAGGAGCTGCCTACACCGAGAATGCTGTTGACCTTGATGGTCCCACCGCAATACTTGACAATGCTGGCGGCTATACTGAGACCGAGTCCAGTGCCTTTTCCACCCGCTTTCGTGGTAAAAAACGGATTGAAAATGCGTTTCAAATCCTCGGGAGGAATTCCCTTGCCCGTATCATTAATGGTGACGCACACCATTTCTTCAGTTGTTTGAGTGGAAATAGTAATGGTTCCTTCTTCGGTAATAGCATCGCAAGCGTTGATTAAAATGTTGCCGAACACCTGGCGGAGGGGATAGGCCTCAGCCATAATATTGGGTAGCATGGGGTCGAATTGGCTCACTACCTCGATCTTCTTTGATTTGAACTCAGTCTTTTTTAAGCGGTTCAGGACTTCTTCGAGCAGGCTGTTGATGTTGCAGGGCAGCGAGGAAGATGAGCTGGTTTTGCCCATATCTTGGAGTTTTTTAGTTATTCCTTTTGCCCGGGTGGCGGCATTGTCGATGATTGTAAGCTCCTTGTTGATTGCCGTGTCGCTGTGGTCCAATTCGAATTCCGGGTTCAGCATATCGCGGATGACCCCGCTTGTTGCCATAATAATCGCTAAGGGATTGTTGATCTCATGGGCTACACCGGCGGCCAATTCCCCAATTGAGGCAAGCTTTGAGGCATGCGCCAGCATTTCTTGAAGTTGCTGACCTTTTTCTGCCATCTTCCGGGCGTTTTCGACAAGCTTATTGATGGTATAGTAGATGACAATGGAAATAATCAGACTGACCACGATAAGACTGATGGTAAGAATTGAACGAGCCAAATACATGCCGGTTTGCACCACGGAAACTGGCTGTTTTGTAAGGAGCGCCCAAGGTGTTTCCGCGAACCAGCTGTAGGCCACCAGTACGGTTTCGTCGTCACTGGTAATCTCTTCAACCCCGGATCGCGAACTGTAAGGCGGAATAAAAGTACTTGTTCCCTGGAAGGGGATTTTGCTCAGGTCGACGACCTGATACTGCCCCTGGCGGTTGACGATCATGGAATCAATACTCTTTCCATGGCTTATGGAGCGAAGGAACATATAGAGCTTATCCGGATTGAGGCTTGCCCTCATGATAAAAATTTGACCATCAAATTCCTGACGTGTGGCGATGGTGAAACGAGGAGATTTGTCCGAGCCAAGCGAAAGATCACTGACTACATATTTCTTTTTTTCAGAGATCAAGCTGGTATACCAAGTTTCTTGGCTATAATTAATGTCTGAAGTCGAATATGGTCCGGCATAGCCGATTTCAGTACCGTTTGCGTCGAGGAAACCGACATCGATAAAGGCCTCATCAAACCTTTTCAGGTTCTGGAGATAGCTCTTCATGATCTCGGACGTCGGCTGTAAGGTGAAGTCTTTACTGTGGAAGAGATTGTTGAGATTGACAATTCGTTCCTGCAGATAGATGTCAATGGAGTTTTTCTGGCTTTCGGCCACAGCTTCGAGATTGAGCTTGGCATTGTTTTTAAGGGTATGGGCAAATTGATAATGAAAATAGATCGATAGAAGGGCGTTGGGCAGGAGGAATCCCAGAACAAGGCCAAGCACCAGCCTGGTTTTGAGCTGCTTAAAGTGATGCTGAATCTTTTCCAGGTTGGCCTGACTGTCGGCAAAATCGTAAACGTGTTCCGAGGTAGTCTTTCCAGTCGGCAAAGTGTCCTGCAGATGACTTGTTTCCCAAACTCTCATAGGATGTTTCCAATGTTTTGGTCGTTAGTCCCTGAAAAGATTCTTCTTGAGGATCCCATGCCGTTTGTTTCAGGTGGAGGCTTCTCCGCTGTGCCACTTACTTATACGGCAAGAAAGTGAGAGGGGAAAACGTCCGGTTGGCAAAGATATCAGGAGATTGATGTTGAAATTACATCGAAACTAGTGGGGTAAACCTCGTTTTTTGTTGTAAGCCTGGTTAATGGTGTCGAGTAGTTCATTCAACGGGGCCGGTTTCATAACATAATCAAATGCCCCCAGCTGCATTCCCTTGATGCCGAATTCCACCGAAGCGTGGCCGGTGAGCATAATGACCTCAATTTCCGGTTTCAGCTTTTTGATATGGCGCAGAGTCTCGATGCCGTCCATTTTCGGCATCTTGACATCCAATACGATGACATCAAAATCCTGGGTTTCAAGAACCTTAAGCGCATCGATACCGCTTGCCACACCTTCGGCGAGGACTTTTCGTACCTTAAGACGTTTGACTATGGTTTCTCTGAAATCGTCCTCGTCATCAACAATCAACACTCGTAATGTATCCATCATGTCCCTTTAATTTTTCGGAAGAAGAATGGTAAATACCGTACCTTCGCCTTCCTTGCTCTCAACCGAAATTCGGCCCCCAAGTTTTTCAATAATAGTATATGAGATCGAAAGCCCAAGGCCAGTGCCCTTGCCGACTTCCTTCGTTGTAAAAAACGGATCAAAAATCTTGCTCAGATTACTTTCGGGTATCCCCTTACCGGTGTCGGCTACTGAAATTTCAACCTCGCCGGTTTTTTCATGATAACGGGTGCTGACGGTAACTGTTCCGTCATGGTCGATAGCATCAATGGCATTATTGAGGAGATTGAGAACAACCTGTTGAATCTGCGACAGGTCGCTGGTTATGATCGGGACATCCTCCGCATAGTGTTTTTCTATATTGATATTCATATACCTCGCCCCGTTGTCCAGGAAACCGGTGGTTTCATCCAGGAGGGCGTTGATATTGATTTTTTCTTTTGCCGGTTCCATCCGGCGCGCAAAACCAAGGAGATTATGAATGATTTTCCGGGCCCTGGCGACCTGCTGCTCGATTTTGTCAACTGACTCATCAAGTTCGGCAAAATTTTTATTAGCGGCAATATCCTCTTCCGCCAGCAGGTCTTTCATCCACCCGGCTACTTCAGCAATCGATGCCAGCGGGTTATTGACTTCATGGGCGATTCCGGCCGCCATTTTGCTCAAGGCAATCATTTTGTTGGCCTGGACCAGCATGTCGGACTTTGACGCGTCTTCCTGATCAGTCTTCCGAATCCTGTTGATGAGGCCGTTGGTAAAAAGAATCGCTCCAATAACAATAATTGCTAAACCGAAGATGGTAAAAAACATCATCCAGTACTTTCCTGTTTGGAAAGGCAACAGGATCTCATCGGGATCTTCCTTGATCACCACCACCCATTTTGTGGAGGAAATTTTGGTGCTTGCATAAAAGCTGTCTTGTCCTTCAAAGACACGCCGTGTTGCATTTGTGGTACTCGTCGAAGAAAAGTCCGGGTATTTCGGCTTTTCCAGGTAATTCCCCCCAATACGGGGCTGGGTCATTAACGCGTTATTAAGATTGACAATAAAGGCATCGCTCCCTTCACCCACCAGGTCATTCTGGAGGATGTCGTAGATATTTTTCAGGTTGATAGTAACCCGGAGGATCCACGAGGTATTCTTTTCCCTGACCATGACAGCGATAATAAAGTGCGGCACCTTGCGGAAACCCATAAAAATATCACTTATGTAAATGCCATTGGCCTTGGTGGCACTAAACCATGCCTCGTTTTTGTAATTGACCTCTTTGAGCATGCTGTAATAGGGGCCGACATAAGCGCGATGATTGCCTTCGTCATCAATTACCCCGATGTCCATGAAAGAGTTGGACTTGGTGTGCATGACCTCAAAAATAGTTTTGAGAAAGGTTTCTTCGGTGAGGGTGGCGAAGGTATTGGTGTTGGCGATGGTGTAGAGTTGGGCGACGCGTTCGTTGAAGAACAGGTCAATGGCATCCCGGCGGTTTTCAGCGGTGCGCTTTAAAGACTCGGTGACTTTATCCGTGTAGATGCCGTCAAACAGCGTATAAAGGGCGATGGTAACGAAAAGCAGAGGAAAAACGGACAAACCGATGATAGCCAGACAATTTCGCCACCAAAGTTTAGTGTAGTTTCTCTGATTCATACAAGCCCCGCATGTCAACAATGGTATCGCGCTGCCAAAGTCTGCATCCGCCGTGATAATAACGATGTGTAACTATACTGTAAAAATGAATGAAACACATCTTGTCTTTCACCGGCTGAGCCGATGAAAGAAAATTATGGCCCCCCAAGGAATGCTCGGAACACGGGTTGCGGGGCCGTGATAAAGTGGAGCGAACCAGTCCGGTCTTTTACAACGGCTGCTAAAAACAAACAACATCACCAATTTTCACGAGATTGCGGTCTTTTACCAGCAGGCACGCCTTGTTGTTATCGCATTCAGTAATTACGGCGCTGCCAAGAGCCGCACCGAATCGCCGGTAGAGGGTACACGACATTCCCGGGGCAGCGGAGATACCTTCCTGGAGGTCACAGGTCACTTCGGTTCCCTGGTCTGTCTGACGAAGTATGTAGATTTCTCCACAACGACGGCTGGAAAGGTGTCTCGCCCAGAGCCAGCCGAAAAAAAAGTTCAGAACCCCGGTGACAAGGCCGCCAAGCAAGAAGCCGCCGGCAAAGATGTAAGGATTGATGCCGGTAGTGCGGGTCAGAAAAGATGGTGAATGGGCGTTTTGGGTGGCCAGGTCCGGCCATATCCTGACCGCGAAGACAAGGGCCGGGTTCTGTTTTTCCCCGTAGCGATCCTTGACCATAATGGTATGTTCCCCTTCCAGCGCATCAGGACCTACCGTTATAACGCCCCGCCACATCGATCCCCCGAACCAGTAGCCTGAGAAAATTGCCTCCGGGATTAATCTGAGTGAATCGTCAGATGACTGTCCTTCAATGACGAAATCTGCGATGGCCTCAGTCTTCGGGGGCATTGGACCGCTGATGAGAAATCGGCTTCCAGGTATCAGGTCAATGGTGCCGCTGTTGCCTTTCAGCCCGCCAACCATGGCATCGACAAAGGCCGCCAACGCCGCGGTCAGCAAGATCATGGCGACAATGCCGCTCAGCTTCTGCCACCGTGCTATTCCTGATTCAAAGATCATGTGACAGTGTTTTGCCGTGTGCGAAGAAAACGCTTTCCCAAAAACCCGCACACCAGTCCAGGAATAAGCAGTGAGAAGATGGTTGTGAAAAAGGTCGCATTGAAATCTTCAGGGTGTAGTGAAGCCCGATACATGGCAATGAATACGGCAACCACCATGAATAGATTGATGGCCAGTACCAGCAATTTTTGCAGCAAGAAGAATCTGTATTCCGACATGATGACCTCACGATATTACAGGCGGGTGGGGTTTTCGCCACCCGCCTGGTTTTTTCTGCTACTTCTTGAAAATATCCGTTTTTGATATGTTCATGAAGCGAAGTGATTGTCCGGCAACTTTGTAGTAGATCCGGACTTCATCACCGGCATCCCAGGTACTGGCGGGATAGCCGAAGTAGTTGTCCGGCACTGAGAAGGTGCAGAGCATTTTCTGCCGTCCGGAGTAAATGGTAATGGTTTTCTTTTCCTTATCGATCATCGGCATTTTCTTTGGTTTATTTTCGGCTTTGTCGAAAACCAGAGGATGATCTTTGGCGATGGGCTGCTGCAGATCGACGATGGTGATCGGCAGGGTCTCAAGTTTTTTGGTGTTGGTATCGTAAATGACGATTACCTTTTTATCGGTGTCCAGCTTCATTCGCTGGCCGGCCTTAGGCTCCGGACCGGTTTCTTTCGGGTCAGCCGGCAATTTAAAGACTGCGGGTGGCAGTTTGTCATAAACGGGTTTGGTCTGATCTCCGGAGCTGTCATGGATCAGAGTTACTTCCTTTTTCTCCGCGTCAAAGGCGATGGTTCTACCCTGTTCTACTTGGCCAAATTCTGCTTGACTGACACCGGTTATGGTCATGAGCATAGCGGCAGCAGCGGCAGAAATCAATATATGTCTGAAATTCATCATATGTTCTCCTTATGCGTTCTCCTGGTTAGTACCCTAGAAATTTTTTCTAGTTTTCGCCCTTGCCTCAGACGGGCTGAAAAGGGCGAGAATACATTTCATGAAGGTGTCTTCCCCTGTGGAGGTTTAGATTTTCTGCTGCTTTTGGGCCAGTTCTCTTTTTACACCGGCTATCATCCTGACGAAAATGTAGATAGACATCGCACTTACCAGGCCGAGGACCAGAATAGTTGAGCCGGTGTCGAGGACGGCTTTATATTGTGGTACCCAGGGTTGCACCAGTTTCATAAGAATAGACAGGGCGCAGCCGATAACCGCAAGTCCGAAGGCAATTCGAATACCGTAGCCTTTAATATACTTCGTGGCAACCGCACCAACCTGAGCGCCCATTGCAGCACCGATCAGCATGACCATGGCTGCGACCAGTTCCGTGCGGCCCTTGAAGGTGTATGTTCCTGCACCATACAACCCGGAGATGGCAACCTCAAAAAGATCCGTTCCAACTGCCACATGGGTAGGACAACCAATCATGTAGATCAATGCCGGCATACGAATGAGACCACCACCGATACCGAGAATACCGGCGAGCCAGCCTGTGAAGAAGCTGACGAAAATAGGCAGCCAGGCGCTGCAGTAGATACCGGCAACTTCCAGGTGAACCATTGGCGGGATCTTGATTTTATGCAGGGTTTTATGCCACTCAACACCGGTAGCTGTCACGTCAAGTTTTTCACCACGCGCAGCAGCGGCTTTTTCTTTCTGGGCACGCTTGGCAACATCGTGGAAAACCATCCAGGCAATAAAGGCGAGCAGGGCGATATACACCCAGCGCACAACTTTTTCTACGGAACCAATACGTTCGAGCCACATAACCATCTGCGCACCGGCCTCGAAACCTACGACCGTACCGACGAGCATGATGATACCAAGTTTGTAGTCAACGTTACCGAATTTGCCGTGGCGCATTGTCGAGATGAGCGATTTGCCTGCCATGTGGGCGATATCGGTACCGATGGCAAAGGCCATTGGGAACCCGAGAATGTTCAGGCCGGGGGTGACCATCCAGGCACCGCCCATTCCAAAGAAGCCACCAATAATGCCAACTCCGACGCCAAGAATAATCAGACCGGGCCAAAATATTTTGACGCCGGCAATGGGCATGAGCATATAGAGCCAATCGTATTCCATGAGTATCTCCTTAGATTGAAATTGAGTTCAATTTAATGTTCGGCCAATTCCCGGCTTTTCAGATCAATCCCTATCCAGCTCATAATGATGTCGGCAATAACACCAAAAATCACGCCGGTAACCGGAATGAGGACGACAGTCAGAAGCATGAAATACAAATGACTTTCATTGTAGAGATTAGCCCACCAGAGCATCACTCCATCAAGTTTTCGGGTGTCGGCGACCAGGACAATAGGCGCAGACTTTCCTCCGGCTGCCAACGCAAAACTCGGAGAGAGCAGCATCAACGTGATGAGTCCCCACCATATCCGCTGTAATCGTTTTTTCATCGTTGTCTCCTTTTGTTTTGAATTCATTGTTACTCAGCTCAACACCGGAAAATCCGGTAAACCTCTTGCTGGAGTGTTTTCCACCGGGGTAGCACGCAAAGATTAAAGCTGAGCAGTTAACCCGATTTGCTTCTTGATATTCCAAAATGTATGCCATTAATTGTGCAATAAATAAAAAACCACATAATTACAAATTCATAAAAATAATTGTTGTTGATATATTGCGCATTATCAGCTAGTATGTTTCGCAATATGCACGATTAAAACTTGGGATATTTCAAGGAGGAATCGATATGCGCTATTCATTTCCCCCCTCGCTTAACCCGGTCATTCGCATGAATGATGCGTTTTACTCTTGGGGGATCAGCAAGTTCCTTGTTTTGAGCGGAACCACTCTTCTGGCTTTTCTTCTTTTGGCCTCCGTGCTTATTGCCTATAAAATTGCGTCTTCCTCCCTCGATTCAGCTTATTCACGCAATGCCCAATTGAGGGCCAAGGCTCAGGCGCATGACATTAACCAGGTTTTCCTGTCTGCCCGGCAGGAATTGCAATTCCTCAGCAGTGGCTCACTTTCTCCAGAAGAAATATTCAATTACCTGAGGAGGAAAACTCCGGAGGGTCAACCCCTATATCGAGAAATTGCTTTTCAGGGCAATACGGTTGAAGAACGGTTTATTTTTGTAAGTAATGGCTCGAGTGTGTTTGCGGTTCCTCTTGAGCAGGCTCCGGTCGGCAGGTCGGGAGTCTTTCCCGTTAATGATCAATTCAGCGGCAAAGAAAAGGACTATGTCCAAATCAGTGACCCGGTGGAGGTTGTCTACCCTGCGGTCCCTTCTCAGGATGGGGTCAATTCCATCGCCATGCATGTTATCAGGTTGACTATGCAGGTCTTTTCAGCAGAGAACGTGTACAGGGGCAAATTGACCCTCTCAATCGATCTGACTCGCATCAGGAGTATTCTCTCACTCCATGCATCTTCGCAATCACCGCTGTTTTTGTTTCCACAGGACAACGAAAGGAAGAAAAGTTTCTTTTTTGATTCGGATGGATGGCTTCTGTTTCAGTCAGAGCTTGAGCCCGAAAGGATGACTGATCTCTCTGTCGATGAACTGCGTGTAGGCTTGCGAGGTGACGTTGGTCGGCCGGGATTCAGTACCGCTTTTCGTCCTGAGTTGGCGAATGAACTTTACTGGAATATTGTTTCTGAGGTGCAAAAAGGAAAAAGCGGTCAGGTGCTTTCCGATCGATCTTTCACCCAAAGCACGGAGACTGAAAAGCAGCTGTATCTTAGCTATGTGCCGATTGTTTTTCGAGAATCCTCAGAGTCTGAGCGTATTGTCGGTGGGGTGGGATGCCTTGACACCAGCTTTATGTATATGGCATCTACTTACCAGGTTGCCTGGACGCTGACCATCGCTTTTCTGGTGAGTTTACCGCTTATATTTATCTCAATGTTTTATCTGAGCATGCGAGTCTGTAAACCGCTCAATCTTCTCGCTGATGCCATCGACGCCCGCGTTTCCGGCGATGATCCCTCTCCACTTGATTTTCCACCGATTTTTTCCGAAATAAATCGATTTCAGCAATCACTCAATGTCCTTCTGCTTCAGGTGCAAATAGCTAGAAACGATACAATTCTCAGAGAAGGCCTGTATGAAAATGATTGGATGGGGCAAAACATAAACCTGGAGAAAGAGATTGCCAATTCCCACGATCTCGATCCCCAATTGCTGAGTGTACCACTGTATGGCATCGTCGGAGGTGGCCAGGCCGTCAGCAATTTGCGTCAGCAGATTCAAAAGGCCTCCAGGGTCTTGGCCGATGTGTTAATTATAGGGGAAACCGGCACAGGAAAAGAACTTGCCGCGGAAGCCGTCCATGCCATCAGTCATCGGTCCAATGGGCCTTTTATTTCTATTAATTGCGGTGCTCTTGATGAAAATTTACTCATGGATGCGCTGTTTGGTCATGTCAAAGGCGCTTTTTCTGAGGCCCAGACTGACAGAAAAGGTGCCTTTATTGCTGCATCTGGCGGAACTTTGCATCTTGACGAAATTGCCAATGCCTCACCGAAGGTCCAACAGGCCTTACTTCGGGCCCTTTCGGTGCGGCGCATACGACCCCTGGGTTCCGACAAGGATATTGCCTTTGACGCGCGGATTATTGCGGCAACCAATATTGATCTCCTCCAACTTTCTCTCACCGGTAAGTTTCGGGAAGATCTCTATTATCGATTGGCGGTCATCACCATTGTCATGCCACCACTGCGCCATAGAAAAGAGGATATTATCGTTCTGGTAAAACACTTTCTTGAAGAAAACGTCTCTCTTTCAGGACAGCCTTTCGTCGGTATCAGCCGTGGCGCGATGGAAAAACTGATGAACTATGATTGGCCAGGCAATATTCGGGAATTAAAAAACTGCATTACCCGGTCGTTGACCTTCGCTGATGGCGATCTCTTATCGGCTTCGCATATCCTTTTTGATAAGAGAGTCGGAAAAAATGATGAAATTATTGAAATTCCTGCAAGACATGTCCCCGCCCCGATGGGTGTGCCATCTGAAACGGAAAAAGAGGTGGATAGTAGTGTGGTAGCCCCAATAATCGATAGCTCCACGGAGCAAGGGGCAGATTGGCTTGGAGAACTTAATGACCGTCAGCGTAAAGCGTGGCCGGCCATTGTTAAAAACGGTGGCATTACCCGGATCGAGTATCAGGCTGTCGCAGGCGAGGCAATTTCCGTTCGTACCGCGCAATATGACCTTCACCAGTTGATGGCTAAAGGCTTACTTATTAAAACTGGACGAGGACCCTCTTCTCGCTATCTTGTTTCGCAATCCCTTGTGATTTCATAACTGTTCAATATTATCGCGAAGGAAGCTGTCACGAATACGCAATTGCGCATTTACTGCGCAATTGTTGTATTGTGCAACGAGGGGCAGAGCGTATCAGGTTGTTCCTTTGATCAGAGGTTTTTGCCGCAAGAATCAAAGAAAACCAAAAATCCCAGTATAGCGGTCTACAGGCGCAAATTCATCAGTGAAGGGGGCAATGTTTTTTGTTGGGGGGGCTATTTGGTTGGCGAGCATTTCCTGGATATCTTCATCTGCTGGTGCATTTTCGTGAAAAGGACTGGCAAAAGCGGCGAGAATGAGGTTTTGCCACAGGCGAATATCAGCTGGGTTGAAGACGGCGTAGGCACGAATATCTGGAAAAGTCGTTTTCAGGGTCTGGTAAAAAGCCGAGTAAAAGTCGCTTGATTGGCCCTTTTGCGAAGCAAGGACATTTACAAGGACCACGCCGTCAGGGGTCAAAGCCTTGCGCATGTGCTGGATTGCCTCAACTGTTACAAGATGAAAGGGAATGGAATAGTGCGATGTGAAAACGTCGCATAAGATAACATCATATCGATCAGGAGTCTTTTGCAGAAATATCCGGGCATCTTCTTCGATGATACGCAGCCGGGGATGTTCAGAGAGACCGAAGTGGGCCCGGGATAGGCTGATAATCCCCGGATCGAGCTCGACAACATCGATTTGCAGTTCGGGATAATGTGCAAGAGCATATTTGGGAAACGAAAAACCACCGCCTCCAAGGACCAGCATCCGTTTCATTGTTGGATTAAAATATTCGGCAAGGCGGTAAAAGCGGGTATACGCCACGGCAAGCTCGGTGGTATCGTCCAAATACATTGCCGATTGCCGTCCATGCGGTCCGGTAACCATTTCCCGGGTAAGTCTTCCTGTTGCAAGTTCTTGGCTGTTATAGACCAAAACCCTGTTGTAGGGTGTATCGGTGTCGATAAAGCCCTGTTTGGCAAGAAAACCATCATAATGGTAATTGAGGAATGCCGCTAAAACAAAGAGAATGACGGAGCATGCCTTGAGCGGTTTCCCTGATGGTTCGGCTAAGATAGAAGCAATAGCCAGTCCGGCAGCGGTAATATAAAGGATTGACGTGCTGCCGACCCAGGCAATGAGGACAAAACCGGCAAGAAAGGTGCCAACGATGGAGCCAATGGTGGACACCGCATAAAGGTTTCCAGCGGTCCGTCCGCCATGCTCCCGATCCTCAAGGTGCAGCCGCACGGCAAACGGCGCGACCATGCCAAGCAGCACCGATGCCGGTGAGAAGAGCGCTACCGTCGCCATTACGGCTACTGCCTGAAGATCGCCAATACCCTGCATCAAATCAAGTACCCAGGTTTTTGAAAGGGCAATGGCAGTTGTTGACCAGGCAGCCAATAAAACGATGCGTCCAAGAATCCTGGGCTGCGGATGCCGGTCAGCGATAATTCCACCCCACCAGGCTCCCAGGCTGAGACTGGCAAGAACGATGCCGATAAGGCTGGTCCAGACAATAAGTGAAGTGCCGAGAACCGGCGCAAGGATTCGCGACCCGGTAAGCTCTATAATCATCACGGCGGCGCCGCAAAGAAACACACACCAATGAAGCATACGGTTTTCCTCGATTGTTACCTGCTTTGCCATGGACTGCATGGCGATCCTGCGACCAGAATTTGATACGGGGCACATCACGAAAAAAGCAATTTGTAAACCTGACTACAGGACATCAGAATACACATGGCGATCACCAGTGGTCTGATAAGCTTCTCTCCGCCATTCAGCATGGTATGGCTGGCCAGGGAGGCGCCACAGAACTGGCCGAGCATCATCGCCAGGGCAATCAGCCAGGCAACTTGGCCGGCTGCGGCAAACACAGCCATTGATATGACATTTGTCGTAAAGTTCAGCAGTTTTGCCCTGATAGTGGCCTGCAGGAGCGTCTGGCCACGTAACATCACCCCACTGGCGGCAAAAAAAGAACCGGCTCCGGGTCCAATAGCCCCATCATAAAAACCGATAAGCGGCACTGCGGTGATACCGTAGATTTTTTCCGATTGACGGGCGGATGTAGTCACCTTCCCTACCTGCGGGCTGGCAAGAAAATAGCCGGCAACTCCAATGAGAAGAAAAGGAATCCCCCAATGCAGCCAACTGGTGTCAACCCTCTGGATAAGTAAAGTGCCGAGCATAGAGCCAATAGCCGCCGCTAATACCAGGGGCAGACAGTTGACAATATTCAATTGTCCTTTTGCGAGGAGCATCAGCGTTGCAGTCAGTGTTCCGACAAAGCCCTGGGCCTTATTGGTGGCCAGGGCCGACACCGGCGGCAGTCCCGCCAGCATCAATGCCGGCAGGGTCAGCAGCCCGCCGCCTCCGGCTAGGGTGTCCACCCAGCCGGCCAGCAGGGCGACAAGAAACATGGTGAGGATCAACCATAGCGGCCAGTCAATTGCAAGCATCTGTGTTCCTGTTAAGAATTCTTGTCAGGCTGAAAAGATCTGGCCCAGTTTAATCGCCAGATCTCTTTTCATAAACGGCTTCTGAAGAAAGTGCAGGCCTTCCGGGAGAAAGCCCTGGCGGGCAATGACATTTGCGGTGTAGCCGGACATGAACAGACATTTCAGGGTCGGGTTGGCCTGCAGGATGACTCTTGCCAGGTCGTTGCCATTCATCTCCGGCATGATAATGTCAGAGAGGAGAAGTCGCAACTTATCTTTATGCTTCTCGGCGAGCTGAATTGCCATATTGGCGGAGCTGGTGGCCACTACACGATAACCAAGGCTTTCCAGCATGCGCGCGTTGAGCTCGAGGATGACGGTTTCATCCTCGACAAGAAGTATCAACTGCCCTTGACCAAGAGGCGGTTCCGGTTCTTCCTGGCGTACTATCCCCTCGACTTCTCCTGTGTGTTGCGGCAGGTAGATGCGGAAGGTTGAACCTTGTCCTGGTTCACTGTATACCTTTATAAATCCGCCGTTTTGCTTAACAATACCGTATACCATCGCCAGGCCGAGGCCGGTGCCCTCGCCTTGCTTTTTGGTGGTAAAGAACGGTTCAAAGATATGCTTCAAAGTATCCTTGGTGATGCCGGAGCCACTGTCGCTGACCGAGAGCATGGTGTATTGACCCGGTAGAAAACCAGGGTTGTCTGCACAGTATTCGCTGTTGAGGGTGACTGTGCCGGTCTCGATGATGATCTTGCCAAGGCCGTGAATGGCATCCCGCGCATTGACACAGAGGTTGGCAAGGATCTGATCGACCTGGGATGGATCAATGAAGACCGGGGCCAGCCCGGTCTGTGGCAGCCAGGCCAGCTGAATGTCCTCGCCGATCAGCCGGCGGAGCATCTTCAGGACGCCCTCAATGGTATGGTTGAGGTTTATAATCTTCGGAGTGACCGCCTGTTTGCGGGCGAAGGCCAGAAGTTGGCGGGTGAGATCCGCCGACCGCAGGGCGGCCTTTTTAATCTCTTCCAGTTCACGGTGCATCTTCGGTTCGCTTTTTGATTGTTCTAGGGCCATCTCGGCATTGCCAAGGATGACGCTGAGCATATTGTTGAAATCATGGGCGACACCTCCCGCCAGCCGGCCGACCGATTCCATTTTCTGGGCCTGCTGCAGCTGCGATTGAATCTTTTCCTTCTCCTTCTCCGACTGTTTGAGGTCGGTGATATTCTCAAAGGCGACGCCCAGGCGTGTTCCGGGAAGGGGGAAGGCGCGGATGCGGAAGGCCTCGGTCAGCCGGTCGCCGGTGTAATACTGGTCTTCGGTTTCCATCATCTCGCCGGTTTGCAGCACCTCGATGAGACGGGTATGAATGCCATGGTCCTTGGCCTTTGGCCAGAGGGTGTCGAAGTCCAGGCCGATAAGTTGATCGATTTCCTGGCCGATGAGCCGTGCCGCCTCCGGGTTGCCGCCGACCAGCACCAGACGGTTCGGGCGGTAGTACTGGTAAATAAAAAGTCCGGCGGGAATGGCCCGCACCAGGTCGTCGGAGGTCTGTAGGGACTCGCGGAGCTGCTGGTCGATCCGTTTCGCCTCGACAAGATGAAAGACCATCCCAGCCAGATAGGCAACCGTTTCCACATCGTCTTCATCGTAATTAACCGGTTTGTTGCCCACCCCGAGGATGGCCACAATCTTGTCGTTATATGTGACCGGCACCACTAGCTCACGGATGACTGCGGCATGACCCGGCGGCAGGCCCTTTTTGCCGGGCATGGAGGCGTAGTCGTTATGCACCACCGGTTTGCGCTGCCGCAGGCAGTCGACCCACACCCCCGCCTGGGCAATGTCGTAATGCCGGCCTTTTCCTTCGATCCGGCAGAACTCGCGCAGGGTTCGCGACGACCACTGCTGGAGGGACAGGGTCTTCTGGTCGTCTTCGACAAAATGGAAAAAACCGATGGGGCTGTCGACCAGCTCACAGACCTCATCCAGGACCTTGGTGAGGAGGTCGTCGAGGGAGTGGTTGCCGGCAAAGAGGGTGATTTCCAAGCGTTTCTCGGTGAGTCGCTGCAGATGGCGGGTCTTGCTCTGGTCGCGAAAGACAAGAACTGCCCCGGAAATATTGCCGCTGGTATCGTGGAGAGGTGAAGCAGTGCTGGCGATGGCTGTTCTCTTGCCGCTCTTGCCGAGTAAAAATGCTTGTCGGTCCTGCGAACAGTCCTTGCCGTCGCGCAGCACCTGCGTGACGGGATCGTCGATCTTCAGCCCGGTCCGCTCATCGATGAGGGAGAAGACCTCCGCCAAGGGTTTGCCGACAGCCTCGACATGTAATAAACCGGTTAGCCTTTCCGCGGCCGGGTTGAGCAATTCGATCCGGCCCTCATGATCGGATACGATAATCCCATCGGCGATACCCTGCAGGATGACACTGCTTCGTTCGGCATTGCGGCGCAGCAGCTGCTCGGCGGCAAAGAGCTGCCGAAAATAATTACGTTTGGTCCGCTGTTGTATGGCTAGGCCAAGGGCAATCAGCAGGGCGGCGATACCTGAAAAGGCGAGGATCAGCAAGAGTGATTGGTTGCGCCAGGCGGCAAAGGCCTCTCTGTCGTCAATTTTGGAGATGAGGATCCATGGCGAGTTGGGAACCTCTTCGGCATAGGCGATGACCTGTTCCCCCCGATAATCCACTCCTTTGATGATCCCCAGTCTGCCGTTTACGGCAGCCGCGGCAGGTACCTGGAGCCTGGTTTTCGGAATGCGCAGCTGCATGCCACTGTCCGGCCGGTGCCGCAGTTTGTTGAGATAGAGGACGTCGTCACCATCACCCCGCACCAGGAGTGATTCGGCGGTCTTACTGGGGATTGGCCAACCGCCGACCAAGGGGAAGAGAAACTTGCTGGTATCGTTTACCAGGATGAATACCCCAAGCAGGGCTTCTCCGAGTCGGCCATCATAATACAGCGGCGTGGCTGCCGCCATAGACACTACTCCCTGATCGTCGCGGTACAGGTCGCTGAGAACCGTTTGTTTGGTGCCTATTGCCTGAGCGGTGAGGTTTTCTGCGCTGTTGTATTGTTTGAATCCCGCGACGGTTCCATGGCTCACCATGGTATTGCCCTGTGGATCAACCAGCAGTACTCCTAAAAGATGATAATGGCGGGCAATGGTACTGATGGTATCAAGCAGGAGCTGGGCGCGTTCCGGCTGAGAATCGGCCAGATACCGCTCAACCGCCTTGGAGAAGGGTTTACCCTCGGCAAGGAGATTGGTCTCATCAACGATACGGTGCCGCCACTTGGCAATTTCTTTGACCTTGAGAGAGGAGATGGCCTTTAATTGGTCTTCGACGAGGATGTGCTGTTGCTGCTGTTGGGCATTGAACAGCCAAATCCCAACTCCCAGGTCGAGGGCCAACAACACCAATAAAAGGATCAGTAAGCTGGTGGAAGAGGTCTTTTTGATCTGCGGTTGCACAATAATTGACATAGTCTGGTTACTGCCATTCCCCCGCCGGAAGGAGAGGGCTTCCGGCGGGGCGGTTGGTACTGCAATTAGACCTTGAACCGTTTCATCAGTTCCTGCAGCTTGCCGGCAAGATCGGAGAGGGCCTGGGCGCTGGCCTGGACCTGACCGCTGCCGGCGCCAACCTGGGTGGCCTCTTGGTTGATCTCGGAAATATTCTTGGTGATTTCGCCAACGACTATTGAGCTTTGGGCAACATTCTCGTTGACCTCAAGAATGCCCTGGGCGGCCTGGGAGATGTTGCCGGCGATCTCGTTGGTGGCGGCCGATTGTTCCACTACCGCCGTGGCGATGCCGCCGATGACGTTGTTGATCTCGGCAATGACCGCGGAAATATTTTCAATATCGCCGATCGTCGAACTGGTGGTGGTCTGCATCTCGTCGATCTGGCTCTTGATATCGACCGTCGCTGCCGCCGTCTGCCGTGCCAGTTCCTTGATCTCGTTGGCGACTACGGCAAAACCCTTGCCCGCTTCGCCGGCCCTGGCAGCCTCGATGGTGGCGTTGAGGGCGAGGAGATTGGTTTGTTCGGAGATCTCGGTGATGGTTTCGGTGACCTTGCCGACTTTGCGCGCCGACTCACCCAGGGCGGTGATTTTTTCCGAGGTGGCATGGCTCTGGGCCACCGCTTTTTCCGATACCTCGCGGGCCTTTTCAGCGCTTTGGCTGATCTCGTTGACGGTGGCGGTCATTTCTTCGGTGGCGGTGGCCACCAGGCCGACGTTACTGGATGACTGCTCCATGGCGGCGGAGACCGAATGGAAGTTCGAGCTCATCTCTTCGGCGGCGGTGGCGACGGTGCCGGATTTGCTGGCAGTGCCCTGGGCAGAGGAGGAGAGCTGCCGGGATACCGCGGCAAGGTCGGTTGACGAGGAGGAAAGGGTGTTGACGCCAGCGGCGATCTCGCCGATCATCGATCGCAATTGCCGTAGGGTGCCATTCATCGCGTTGGCCATGACGCCTATCTCGTCCTTTTGATCGATCTCAAGTTTTGCCGTCAGATCGCCTTTTGCCATGGTCTCGGCCAATTTCACCGTCTGGGCCACCGGTCCGGTGATCGAGCGAATGATCAGGAAGGCGGCAAGGATACCTATCGCTATGGCCATGGCTGCCAGAATGACAATGAGCATCTCCGCCCGAGTGGCGCTTGCTTCAGCACTCTTGGCGAGATCTCCGGACAATTTATTCTGCAGCGATATGACATCGTCGCTGGCTGCGAAGTATTTTGACTGGGCCTCCCGTATCTTTGTCAGCAACATGCCCTTGGCCTTGTCCAGCTCACCGGCCTTGATATGTCCAATATATTGATCAGTGGCTTCAATATAGGCGGCTCGGGCGTCGAAGAGGCTTTTGGCCTTGGCCAGCGTCTCTGGGTCTTTGCTGGTTTTTTGCAGGGTTTCGATGTTCTTGCCGATGATGGCGCGGGACTTTTCTACCCGCGCCAGTTCAGCCTGCTGGGTTTCCTTGCTGGTATCAATGATGATATTGCGCAGGGCACGGGCAATAACATTGATGTTGTCGTTGATCTCGTTGGCTAGTTCAACCTTTGGCATGCGGTCATCGGCCAGGGTGGATAGATCGTCATTGAGCCGCTCGATAACTGTAAACGACACCCCGCCATTGACCAGCAGGAAGAGAAGGATTAAGGAAAACGCTAGGGTCAGCCGGGTTCCTATTTTCATGTTTTTCAGCATTGGTCGTCTCCTAGAAAGATAGTGGTTACAGAGAATATTTTTTTGGCCGCAAGGCCCTATAGTGTATTACCCAGCTGTATTGCCTTTCGAAGTTGCAATAAGTATTCCAGGAAGGGTGGAACTTCGGTAAACACCTGCTGTTGCAAAGCATATCACAAAAACCAGGAAAGCAACAAAGCAGGAAGAAAATAAAATTGGCGGTTATCCTTGAGCGTCATTGGTAGAGGGAGGTAAATTTACCACCGGCCATGGACAATTTTGTCGCCGGGAGCTTTTTGGTGATAAGTGTTTGGGTAAGGATAGATTTGCATTTCAATACGATAGCGTGGTAAAGCGGGGTCCGGTGGGCCGGGGAGGTGAATTTGCCACCCGGAAGAGCGATGGCATAAGGCAAGGGTTTTCACCCCTATTTTCTTTGCCGCGAATCGATGGGCGAAGAGTGGCTCAGAAAACTTCTGAGAGGTGGAGGGATTGACTGATCGCCGCCGCCAGTTCGGCCTCGCTGACGGGTTTGACAAAAAAGAAATTAACCTTGGCGGTGCGCAGCGCCTGTTCAACAGCACCAAGGCCCTGCTCTGTTACAACAATGACCGGTGGATGATCAATGCCGGAGGTTGCCGCAAATTTTTCCAGTTGTTCCAGGATGGCAACGCACGAGCGGTTCTCACCGAACAGCTCGAAGATGATCAAATCGAACATCTCCGTCAGCAGGAATTCGGCATCGAACTCCTCAAGAATAAGGTGGACCGGGTTGATGCGCAGGCTGTGCAGAACCTGCTCGACGGTCAGTTTGGCGCTGCTGTCATCGTAACTGAGCAAGACATTCGGCATACTTTTCCTGGACGGAACTGTTTCCCCCGTTTACCGGGAGACGGGTGGCTGGGATAATACGCCACATGGGTCGAGTATGCTGAAGCAACTCCTGTACCAGAGATACAAGGAATATCGAATTTGTAGATATGTATTCGATATTAGTGATATTTCAAGGCGTTCGCGGCCGGTGGCAGGAGAGCGCAGGTGCCCCGGCAGGGGGGGAAGGGAGGGGAGAGGAGGCAGGTTTACCTCCTCATTGGTATTTCGTAGGGTGCTCTCCGCTCAGGGCTGTGTCCGAAGGTTGACTGGAGAAATCCTTCATGGCCAGACCGAGTTCCTTGATCTTGGCGTAGAAATTCTTCTTATGCATGCCGGAGAGTTTCAGGGCCTGCTGCAGGCTGCCCTGGGACAGGCAGAGGGTTTTTAACAGGTAATCCCGGTCAAATTCTTCCAGGGCCTGTTCCTTGGCCTCTTTGTAGCTGATCACCGAATCTTGACCGCTGTCGCCCACCACCCGGCGGACATCGGCCAGGGAGATTTTCCGGCTGGTGGCCATCTGGGAGATTTTATAGAGGGTCTGTTTCAACTGGCGGACGTTGCCCGGCCAGTCCTTGTCGATGAGCTGCGAGGCGGCGTCGGCGGAGATCTCGTAGGTGATGTTTTTTGCCGTGCCGAAGAGATCGAGAAAGTGCCAGATGAGCGGCAGGATATCGCCTTTTCGCTCGTCGAGCGGGGTGGTCTTGATAATTGAGGCCGACAGCCGGAAGTACAGGTCCTCGCGGAATTTCCCGGCCCGGCACATCTCTTCGAGATCACGGTTGGTGGCGGCGACGACCCGCACATCGACCTTGTGGATCTTCGCCTCACCGACCCGCGAATATTCGCCGTCGTCGAGAAAACGCAGCAGTTTGGCCTGCACCTCCAGAGGCAGTTCGCCCACCTCGTCGAAAAACAGGGTGCCGCCATCGGCCGTGCCGATGTAGCCCTTGGTGCTCTTTACCGCCCCGGTAAAGGCGCCGCTGACATGGCCGAACAGCTCGGTCTCGGCCAGCGTTCCGAGAACGGCGCAGTTGACCGGCATGAAGACATTGCCGCTGCGGCTGCTGTTGCGGTGGATGTCTCGGGCGATGATCTCCTTGCCGGTCCCCGATTTGCCGAGGATGAGCACCGGGATGTCGAGATTGGCCAGCGAGGCGATTTCATCCCGGATGTCCCGCGTCGACATGGATACGCCAATATAGCCGCTGCCCTTTCGCTCCGGGGAATTGGAGGTGACAAAGGCATTGCGCAGCCTCTTGAAATGCAGGGCGGCGTAGACGGTGTACACAAGCTGCGATTCATTGAAGGGCTTGAAAAGAAAGTGGGTCAGGCCCATCTTCAGGCAGGGATCAAGGTTTTGTTCATCCGGCACGCCGGTGATGATGACCACCTCGGTGCTGATCGAGGCCTCAAGGAGTTTTTTGGCGAAGTCAATGCCGTTCATCTCCGGCATATTGATGTCGACCATCGCCAGGTCGTAGGCCTTGCCCTTAATGTTTTTAATGGCCTCCAGCGGATTGGTATGGGCCTCCACCACGTAGCCGCTGGCGGTGAGGGTGGTGGCGATGAAATCAACAATACTCGGTTCGTCGTCGACGATCAGCACCTGGGCGTTTTTTACCGCTCGTGCCTTATACCCCATGGGCATATGTTTCGTATGGGCAGGCAAGCTGCTCAACTCAGCTTTATAGATGGACATCGCGTACCGCTTTTTCCAGTTGGTCGAGGGTGAATGGTTTCTGGAGAAAAGCTGCGTTCCCGGTAGTTCCCCCCGGGCTTGTCTCGCGCTCTTGTCCGGACATAAAAATAATCCGTGCCCCAGGTTTGATAGCCAGCAGCTTCCGCTGGCATTCGTAGCCGTTGCCGTCACGAAGGCCGACATCCATCAGCACGGTGGTGATTATATCATGCAGGTGTTGGTATTCTTCCTGCGCTTCGGCGCAGGTATTGACACAAAACACCATATGCCCGCGTCGCTGCAGGCGGTTGAGGAGCAGGGTGCGCATCGCCTCGTCGTCTTCCACCACTAAAAAGCATTGCTTGGCCAGTCCGGTGTTCCCCGGCATGTGCCCGGCATCGGAAAGGATTTCGGGGTATTGCGCCTTTTTTCCCTCGCCCGTCACAGGAAAGTTGGCACTGGCCAGGGTGGTGTGGTCCGCGTCGCGGCTTATGCGGAGCCTTCCCCGGTGTCGCTCGGCCAGGATGCGCGCCGCATAAAGGCCGAGGCCGGGCAGGGCGCTGCCGGCAGGACCAGGCAGGATCGATCTTCCCGGAGAGGCGGCGACGTTATCCGGGCAGCCCGGCCCGTGGTCTCTGAAAGTGAAGGCCAGGGTCGCGGGAGTGGTGTCCTTTGCCAATCCGATGCTCAATGAAATTTCGCCGCCCTCCGGGGTGGCGTCAACGCAGTTTTCTCCCAGATAAAAAAGCAGCAGGATGATGTCCCGGCCATTGCCGATGATCTTTTCCTGGTCGATGGCCGACTCAACGACGAAGCGATGGACGCGGGAGATGCAGTTCAGCAGTTCAACGGCCTTGCTTGCGAGAAGGAGGGGCGATTGGCTGCCGCAGGCGGTTTCCCCGTCGCGGGTGAATCCATAAAGATTTGCGGTCTGGCTGATGCCGCGTTGCAGCAATTCGTCGATCAATTCACCCCGCTTGCCTGCGAGATCGCCGAGGAGGGCGTTCGCCTGCTGGAGCATGGCGGTTTGCCCGCCGAGACCGGTAAAGATGTTGTTATAGCTGTGAGCTACCCCACGCGCCACCCGCCGTACCGCGGTAAGGTACTTGTGCTGCAGCAGCAGGTTTTCGAGGTTAGTCTCGGACAGATCTAAGCCGATTGTCGCCATCAGTAGTTCTATGTACTTGAAACAGTATCGTAATTTAGGAAAGAAGAAGCTTGCCTGCGCTTCTCGTCCACTTCAATAGACGAAGTGTATCACAGGCCTTGGGGCGATTCAAATACCTGACCGGAGATTTTCTTTCTCCGGTATTATACCTGTGGCCGGGCCTCGAAACATCGATGGCCGGGGTGAGGCGGCAGAACGGCGGGGGGCTTAGGAAAGGAGCTTTTCTACCAGAGAGAGAAGTTCCACCGGTCGAAAGGGTTTTTCGAGAATTGCGTCGGCACCCAGTTTCTCGGCAAGCGACAGGTAGGTGCGCGGCTCCATCATGCCGCCGCCCGACATGGCGATAATTTTCGGCCGGGGCGTCTCCTGCACCAGTTCCATGATGACTTCGAGCCCTTCCTTGTCCGGCATGATGATGTCGGTGATAACCAGGTCGGGTTTGCTGGCGCGATAAGAATTTACCCCCTGAACACCATCAATGGCCGAGAGTACTTTGTAGCCGGAGCGTGAAAGGAGATCGCTCATCATGCGCAGCATGTTCTCATTGTCCTCAATGACCAGGATCGTCTTCATTGCCGTGGCCCTTTGTTAGTCCCGCCTTTCGGCGTGGATGGCGGTGTTATGATTTTCGAACTGCAAGAGAAGTTCCTGTAATTCATAATCGTTGATGAGATTTTTCTCAAGCAGAATGGTGCCAAATTTCTTCTGCAGGCGTTGTTGCTGGTAGATAAGCATGCGCAGCTGCTGTTCGCTGAGCATTCCGAGCATCCGGGCGGTCTCGCCAAAGGGTCTGCGGTGCTGCCGGTTATGGAGGATGGTGGCGATGTCATCCTGGTCAAAGATGCCGAAACGCCGTCCCAGTTCGCCGATACGTGGCCGTTCGATCCGCTGCCAGGCAAGGACCCTGGCAATGGTCCGCCAGTTGGCAAGGCCTGAATAGTACAAGAAATGGCCGAAGAGCAGCTGGCGGCGGGGCAGGGCGCCCTGATAGTATCTTTCGGTACTGGAAAATTCTGAGGTTCGCTGGATGTCGCCAGTGAGGATGATCGGTTTGACTGTTTGCCCCGCTACCGGCCGGGACCGTTGCCGGCTGTAGTCGAAAGGATACCGGCCAGAAGTGGTCTTGTCTGCCGAGGGGGCTACACTTGCCCGAAACGCCGGGGGAGGTGGGAGGGATTCTTTCTCTCGCAAATAGACCAGCAGATTCTCATAGGCCTTGCGCACCGTGGAAAAGGGCTCGGTGTTGCCCTGGCGTTCCGGCAGGTCCCTGCCCATCTGCGTGTCCGGATGGGTTTCCATCGCCCGCTTGCGAAAGGCGCTTTTGACCCCGCTGATCTGCAGATAGTGAAGAAACTCGCCTGAGATCCGCAGATCGTCGCCAAAGAGTATCTCGCACGACCGGAAAAGTTCTCTTTGGCTGTTGCTTACATTCATCTCTTCAGGTTCCGGTCGCTGATTATCATGTCGGCGTTCACAAACACAGGCGCAGCACCTCTTGGGCAATAAGGTTCAGCGGCAGTATCTTGTGAACTCCCCCATGTTTTATCGCCTCCGCCGGCATACCGAACACCACGCAGGAGGCCTCGTCCTGGGCGATATTGATCGCCCCGCCATCGGCCATCTCTTTCATGCTCCGCGCCCCGTCATCGCCCATGCCGGTCATGATGACCCCGACAAGGTTTTTACCGGCATAGCGTGCCGCCGAGCGAAAAAGCACATCAACCGAAGGCCGGTGCCGCGACACCAGGGGGCCGTCCTTAATCTCCACGTAGTAGCGGGCCCCGCTGCGTTTTAACAGGGTGTGATGATTACCGGGGGCGATCAGCACCCGGCCCCGCACCACCGTATCGTTGTCGGCGGCCTCCTTGACGGTTACCCGGCACAGGGAGTCGAGCCGTTTGGCAAAGGCGGCGGTAAAATTCTCCGGCATATGCTGGACGATGACCATGCCCGGCGCATCCTCGGGGAGCATCTCCAAAAAGACCCGGAGCGCCTCCGTGCCGCCGGTCGAGGCGCCGATGACCACCACCTTCTCGGTGGTCTGGATCATTGCCTTCGAATTTGGCTTGTCCATGATAACATCGGCGGAGTATTTGGGCGAGATTTCTTTCAGGCTGGAGGGCTCGGGCGGTGGGCGTTTCCGGCCCGAGCGCGATTCGGCGGCGGCCTTGATGGTGTCACAGATCGTTACCCGCGATTCTTCGAGGAACTGCTTGGTGCCCATGCGCGGTTTGGTGATGATATCCACTGCCCCGTACTCCAGGGCCTTGAGGGCCGATTCACCGCCGTTCTCGGCAAGACTTGAGCACATCACCACCGGCATCGGATGCTGGCTCATGATTTTTTGCAGGAAGGTCAGGCCGTCCATGCGCGGCATCTCGATATCCAGGGTAATGACATCGGGAACCACGGTTTTCAAGCGCTCGGCCGCGAGATACGGATCGGCGGCGGTGGCGACGACCTCTATCTCCGGGTCGGCATTGAGCATTTCGCAGAGGGTTTGCCGCACCAGCGCTGAGTCGTCAACGATCATCACCTTGATTTTTCGCATCTATTCTCCTATGCACATGGTGTTGCTGGCCAGTCTCAGCCTTCGCAGGTAGACGTCGCCGGTCATCATCGAAAACAGCAGCTTGCGTCCCCGGCTGCCGCCGATGTCGGAGGTGGCGATGGCCATGCCGAACTGTGCCAGGGCAATTTTTGCCTGGAGGATATTTTGGTCGCCAATGCTCTTGCGAGTATCGCCATATTCGCTGCCGGCGAGCACCTTCGCCCCGCCGAAGAGCTTGACGATGAGGTCGGATTTCCCGGTATATTCAAACATTTTTTTGCAAATGAAGGCAATGGCCGTGTCGACATAATGGACGTTGGTATGGTCTGCCGCTATTGGATTGCGCGGGTACATAGCGTGGCAGATGGCCCCGATCTTCTTGCTGGGGGAAAACAGGGTGACGGCGATGCATGATCCGAGGATGGTACTGACCAGGATGGGATTTTGGGAGATGATAACCTCCCCCGGCTTGAGGTAGACACTATTGCAATGGTTGGCGGCAATCCGTCTCATTTCTTCTGATATACCGTAGATCCCACTACTTGAAAATCGACATTGATGCCGTTCAGCGTCTCGGAATGGCCGAGAAAGAGGTAGCCCCCCGGCCGCAGTTGATTGTGGAACTTCTGCATCAAGGTCTGTTGGGTCGATTTATCGAAGTATATTACTACATTCCGGCAGAAGATAATATCCATTTTCTCCCCCAGGCCGAAATCGGCATCCATGAAATTGATCCTTTTAAAGGCGATCTTGGCACGGAGTTCCGGGCAGATACGGATCAGGCCGCGCTGCCTGTCGCGGCTGCGCAGCAGATACTTCTTCTTCAGGTGCATGGCGATGTCGTCGGTGCGCTCCTCCGGGTAAATGGCCTTGCGGGCGGTTTCAAGGATTCTGGTGCTGATGTCCGAGGCGAGTATGGAGAAGTGAAAATTGCCCTGTTCGGCGGCAAATTCCGAGGCGACCATGGCCAGGGTATAGGGTTCTTCGCCGCTTGAGCATCCGGCGCTCCATATTCTCACCGGCTGGGAGGTCGACTGGCCGCGGTGGCGGAGAAGTGCCGGCAGGGCCGTTTGGGTGAGAAAGGTGAAATGACCGGGTTCACGGAAGAAATCAGTCTTATTGGTGGTAACGACATCAATCAGGTGGATGAGTTCCGACTGCTGCCCCTGCTGGCTGAAGACGAACTGGCCGTAGTCCTCGAAGCTGTCGAGATGAAGAGTCTTGAGGCGCTTTTGTAGCCGTGCCTCAAGCATGGTTTTTTTAGTCGGCGGCAATTGAATGCCGACGTGGTCATAGATAAAGGAGCTGAATTGCTGAAAAATTCTGTCCTTCATCTTGGCCGGCTGGATGATTGCCATGATTTTTCGCCTGGTGTTTCTAAGAGGAGGCTGCTGTGCCCTCCAGGGAAAGAGATCGCAGGGTGCGGAGCACACCCTGCGAAACGGGACCTATTCTTCGGTTGCGCCCTGCAGCTCCGTCAGTTCCTCGGCGGAGAAGACCTTGTCGATATCAAGAATCATCACAAAGTTTTCTCCCACCTTGCCCATGCCCTTGATGAACTCGGTGTTGAGCTTGGTGCCGAGCTTTGGCGCCGGCTCAATGGAGCTCGGTTCCATTTCCACGACCTCCTGCACCGAGTCGGCGAGGACGCCGAGGACAATGGCCTCGCCGCGCAGATTGACCTCGACGACAATGATACAGGTGTTGATGGTCTGTTCGGTGCGCTGCATGGAGAAATTGAGTTTCAGGTCGATGACCGGCACGACACTGCCGCGCAGGTTGATTACCCCGCGCATGAATTCCGGTGTTTGCGGGACCTTGGTGATGGTTGTCAGTTCGAGGATCTCGCGGACCTTGGCCACGTCAAAGGCAAAGATCTCCTCGGCCAGTTTAAAGGTGAGATATTGCACGGTTTCAGTAATTCCAGCGACACTCATGGGTTCTCCTCCTGTTATTCTTCCTTGCTTTCAAGGTGGCAGTCTTGTTTTTCGCAGGGTGCACGAAGAGGTGCACCCTGCGATCCTCACGTCAACTTGAAAACCTCATGGCATCAGAATTTCTCAAACTCCTCATCGAGATGATCGGCTCCACCTTTACTGCCCATGTCGAGATGAATGGCCCCCTCGATCTTGGCGGCGGGTTTGGCTTTTCTCACGGCGCCGGCCTTGGCGGCAGGGGCTGGTTTGGGAGGCGCAGTATGACCTATTGCCAGTTGTCTCGGCGCCGCTGCCATCTGTCTTTGCCTGCTGGTGTCGAGGCTGAAGAAGGCGATGGTGGCCTTCAGCTGCTCAGCCTGGCTGGACAACTCCTCGGTGGTCGAGGCCATTTCTTCTGCCGATCCGGCGTTTTGCTGGATGACCTGGTCAAGCTGCTGGATGGCCTTGTTGATCTGGTCTGCTCCGGTATCCTGTTCCTTGCTGGAGGCGCTGATTTCCTGGACCAGCTCGGCGGTCTTCTGGATATCCGGCAGCATCTTGTTGAGCATCTCGCCTGCCTGCTCAGCTATGGCAACGCTTGAGGTGGACAGCTGGCTGATCTCGCCGGCCGCCGACTGGCTGCGTTCCGCCAGTTTGCGTACCTCGGAGGCGACCACCGCAAAGCCCTTGCCGTGCTCGCCGGCACGCGCCGCCTCAATGGCGGCATTGAGGGCGAGGAGGTTGGTCTGGCGGGCGATCTCCTCGATGATGGAGATCTTGGTGGCGATCTCCTTCATCGCCGACACCGTCGCAGTGACCGCCTTGCCGCCTTCCCTTGCGTCGGAGGCGCTCTTCACGGCGATTTTTTCGGTCTGCATGGCGTTGTCGGTATTCTGGCGGATGTTCGAGGCCATCTGTTCCATACTCGAACTGATCTCCTCGGCGCTGGCCGCCTGTTCGGTGGCGCCCTGCGACATCTGCTGGGCGGTGGCACTCATCTCCTGGCCGCCGGTGGCAACGTTGTCGGCGGCACTCTGCACCTCCATGACCACTTCCTTCAGCTTATCGACCATGTTGGCCAGGGACTCCATCAGCTCGTCTTTGTCGCTGCGTTTTTTCAGCTCGACCATCAGGTTGCCCTGGGCCACCTGTTTGGCGTTGTAGGTGATCGAGTTGGTGGCTTCGATGAGGACGTTGATGTTGTTTTTGATCTGGTTGTACTGGCCCTTATAGACGTCGGTGATCGCCGGCGGCATGTCGCCTTTGGAGACGCGGTCGACATAATCGGCGGTGACCATCAAGGGGCCGACGATATTGGTGACGGTGTCGTTGACGCCCTGTACCAGCTTGTTCCAGCCGCCGACGAAGAGGGCTGCGTCGGCACGCTTGTCGAGCTGGCCGTCGGCTGCGCCCTGGATAAGGATGTCGGTTTGGGCAAGCAGGTCGTTCATCATCTTGACCATGTTATTGAGGTTGCCCTTGATGACGTTGTACTCGCCCTTATACTCGGTGGTGATGGCCGGCGGGATGACGCCTTTGGCGACCTTGTCGACGTAATCGGCGGTTACCCGTAAGGGGTTGACGATATTGACGACGGTATCGTTGACTCCTGAGACCAGTTTGTTCCAGCCACCGACAAAGATGGAGGCGTCGGCTCGTTTATCGAGCTCGCCGTTGGCTGCGCCCTGGATGAGGATGTCAGTCTGGGCCAAGAGGTCATTCATCATCTTGACCATGTTATTGAGGTTGCCCTTGATAACGTTGTACTCGCCCTTATACTCGGTGGTGATGGCCGGTGGAATGACGCCCTTGGCGACCTTGTCGACGTAATCGGCGGTGACCCTCAGCGGTTCGGCGATATTGGTGACGGTGTCGTTAACACCTGAGGCCAATTGTTTCCAGCCACCGACAAAGAGATCGGCATTGGCACGTTTATTCAATTCGCCGTCAGCGGCAGCCTTGATCAACACTTGCAGCTCTTTTTCAAACAGCTTGATCGCTTCACGAACGGCTTCAATGGTGTTGTTGATGAAAACCTTCTTGCCTGGGAACTTCTCAAGTTCGGCATCAAAATTACCTTTGCCGAATTCTGCAACGCAGGCCATGGCTTTTTTCTTGACGGCGATATGGCCATTAACCATATCATTGACACCCTTGGCCATGGTGTGATACGCGCCCTGGAACTTGTCGATCGGCATGATGACGTCGATATCGCCCAGGTCATGTTGGGCGCTCATCGTCTTCATATCGGCAATGAGACTGCTGAGGGTATCAATACAGACGTTGAGATTGTTCTTGATCTCATTGAAATCGCCGTTATAGCTGTCGGTGATCTTCGGCGGGATATCGCCTTTGGAGATACGGTCGACGTACTCGGCGGCGACGTTGAGCGGGCCGATGACCGCGTCGAGGGTCTCATTGACGCCGGCGACGATCTTCTGGAAATCGCCCTGATGCTTGGAAGCATCGGCACGGGTAGCAAGTTTACCGTCTATTGCCGCCTGGGAGAGCATAGCGGCATCGGCAACCAGGGCGCCAACGGCGGTAATGCAGACGTTGAGGTTGTTCTTGATCTCATTGAAATCGCCGTTATAGCTGTCGGTGATCTTCGGTGGGATGTCGCCTTTGGAGATGCGGTCGACGTACTCGGCGGCGACGTTCAGCGGCCCTATAACAGCATCGAGACAATCGTTGACGCCGGCGACGATCTTCTGGAAATCGCCCTGATGTTTGGAGGCGTCGGCGCGGGTGGCCAGTTTTCCTTCAACGGCGGCCTTGGAGAGCATATTGGCGTCGGCGGTCAGAGCGCGGATGGCGTCAACCATCTTCTTCATAGCCGCCATGACGCTGGCGGTATCGCCCTGGGCAAGGGTGATTTCCCGCGACAGGTCACCGGCACCAACCAGATTGGCGATTTCGCCCACCTGTTTTGGATCAGCGCCCAGTTGCTTCATAACGATGCGGGCTATAAAGAGGCCAAGACCTACGGCCACGATCGCGCCAAGGATGGCAAGGATGGTCATGATATTGCTCGAGCGGTCGGCGACCTCCATGTTCTCATCGGCAAGTTTCTTGCCGGCGGCGATTTTCGCCTCAACCATCTTGGCGATGGCGTTTTGCTCATCGCGCGAGGCCTTACCGGCTTCTCCCTGGAGGAGGGCGGTGGCCTCAGAGGGTTTCATATCTTTAGCAAGGCTTATGACCTTATCGAGCAGCGGCCCATATGCGGCGCGGGTCTTCTTAAAGTCTTCAAAGAGCTTTTTGCCTTCTTCGGAATAGAGGGTCTTTTCATAGCTATCTGCAAGTTTGCTGATCGATTCCTGGAGTTCTTTTATCCGGCCGGCAAAGTTTTCTCGTTTCTCGGCGGTGTCGGCGGTGATAATATCCCGGGAATTGACACGTAACCTCTGAAAATCAGTCGAAATCTGTGAAATCTCGCCAAGCGGCACAGCAATCTGCGCAAAGAGTTTGGTGTCGGCTGCCTCCATCTCTTGAATTTCGTAGATACCAAAGCCGCCGATAACCCCGGCAATAATCGCAACCGAAATAAATCCGGCCAGCAGCTTGCCTTTCAGTGTCATATTGTAGAACCAGCCCATGTTTTTTCCTCCATGAAAAAGTTGTTGGTTTACATCTAGGTGAATGTGCCTGCCCTGAGGTTCCCCCCCTCCTGTCACCCAATGGCCGGATTAGTATTGCAATGGTTAAGCACGTGGTACTTGTCTCTGCATCGCCGCCCCTCCTCTTTGCTGTCCGCGCATTGGCGTTGTGGAAAATCGGTAGGTATTCCTATTTGTTACGTTCACAAATTATGCTCTCGCCCGCCTTCCTTCTCGGCAAAGTCGGCACTTTTGCGAAGGTTGGCGAGGGTCTGGCGGATGATGGTGTCGCAGCCCGTGGTGACCGGCGCGTCGTGGCCGGAGTAGATGCTTTTGACTGTCCGGTTGGCCAGTTTCTTCAGCGCCTCAACGTAGTCACCGGCATAGTTGTCGCACATTCCATGCATTCTGAGTTGGGTATCCCCGGAGAACAGCGCCCCTATCGCCGGTGCGTACAGGCAGATGGAATCCGAGGAATGGCCGGGGGTATGGATGACCTCAAGAAAATCATCACCCGCCTTGACGAAACGGCCGTCCGGCAGGAGTTCATCGACGCCGGGGCCGTCGGTGAAGGCCAGCACCCTCGCCTTGAAATGTTCTTTTATGGCGGGGACTCCGGCAGCGTGGTCGAAATGGTTGTGGGTGAGAATGATCTGCTCAATCGCCATCTTGCCAAAGCCGGTGGACAGCCCTTCAATCTCCTTGACAACAAAGTCGTCGATCCCCGGGTCGATCAGGGTGTTGACGTCTTCAACCCGGTTCCAGTCGCCAAGGATCAGATAGGCCTTGCAGCTGTACACCTTCGGGTTCTTTTGCAAGGGGATTATCCTCACGCTTTATGCTCCGACCTTTTTATAAACCTGGGCGTCCGGCACCACCTGAGTAAAGAGGTGGGCCACCTCGGACGGCAGTTTCTGGGTGTTTTCGTTGGCCAGGTAGCCGCCCGGCGCCAGGGCCTGGTGAAACATCTTGAAGACCTCGACCCGCTCCGGGTATTGAAAATGGAGGAGGACGTTTTTGCAGACGATCAGGCAGTAGTCCTGACCGGCGGGCTTAAGCGACAGCAGGTCGTGGTACTGGAAACTGACCCGGTCACGGAGGATCGGCTTGACCCGCGAGTGTCCCGGCTTTTCCGCCGGTTCGAAATATTTCTCAAGAAGGGTCGCGGGGGTGCGCTGTAATTCGTCGTTGGGATAGGTCGCCGCATTGACGACATCGCCGAAGTTGTTGGCGCTGTCATAATCGGTGGCCTCGATGCGCAGGTTTTTGAAGCCGAAGGGGTTCATCTTTTCGGCAAAGATCATGGCAAGGGTGTAGGTCTCCTGGCCGAGGGCGCAACCGGCGTCCCATATTTTTATGCGGCTGCGGCCGCTGGCATAGGGGATCATATGGTCGGCGGCGTGTTCCAGGGTCGGTTGATCGCGCATGAAGAAGGTGAAGGCCATGGTAGTATCTCGTTATTTGTGTACGTTGTTGTTAATTCAAACTTTTTCCAGTTCTTTTAGTTCGGCCGCTTTTGCCAGGTCGGCTGGCGAGAGAATCAGCGCCACCGAGCCATCGCCGAGGATGGTCGCCCCGGAGATGCCACGGATATCCTGGTACAGTACGCCCAGCGGTTTGATGACCGTCTGGTGCTCGCCGACCACGAAATCAACGACGAACCCGATGCGCGTGCCGTGCACCGCGACGATAACGATCTGTTCGATGTCCGGGCGGTCGCCGGGGATATCGAATTGGTCGCGGAGGCAGATATAGGGTGTCAGGTGGCCGCGAACATTGGCGACGTTTCGTTCGTGCGATGCCTGAATGTCTTCCCGTGACAGCTCGACGCATTCCTCGATGGCCGCCAGCGGCAGGACGAAATGGCTGTCGCCGATCTTCACCAGGAGGCTCTCGATGATGGCCAACGTCAGGGGGATCTTCAGGGTGATGGTGGTGCATTTGCCCAGTTCGCTGTCGACTACGATCGTCCCGCGCAGGCCCTCAATACCGCGTTTCACCACGTCCATACCGACGCCGCGCCCGGAAACGGAGGTGACCTTGGCGGCCATGGAAAAGCCGGGGGCGAAGATATAGCTGAACACCTCCTGGTCGGAGAGGTCCTGATTGGGTGACACCATGCCCAGTTCGATGGCCTTCTTATGGATGGCCTCGCGGTTGATGCCGCCGCCGTCGTCATAGATGGTGATGAGCACCGAGTCGCCGGCGTGTTCGGCGCCCATGCGGATGGTGCCGACCGCCGGTTTACCGGCGGCCAGGCGTTTTTCCGGTTTCTCGATGCCGTGATCGATACTGTTGCGGATGATATGCACCAGGGGATCGTTGAGTTTTTCGATGACCGTCTTGTCGAGCTCGGTTTCCGCCCCGAAGGTCTCCAGTTCGATCTCCTTGCCGAGTTCCTGGGACAGGTCGCGAACCAGTCGTTTGAATTTGCTGAAGGTGCTGCCGATCGGCAGCATGCGGATGTTGAGCGCCGTGTCGCGCAGCTCGTTGGTCAGCCGCTCGACCTCTTCGGCGATGGCGACAAAGCCTGGCTCGCCCATCTTATTGGCAACCTGGGTAAGGCGGGCCTGAACGGTGACCATCTCGCCCACCAGATTGACCAGCTGGTCGAGCCGTTCTGCCGGCACCCGGATGCTGGCGGCGGCCTCGGGGGCGGAGGCCCGTTCCTGCCGGATATTTTTAACGTGCTGCTGTTCGGCCAGGGCCGACTGGATCTTTTCCCTGGTGACCGCGCCGCTTGCCACCAGCATCTCGCCGAGGGGCTTTTGCTGTTCCAGAACATTCTGCAGCTGATCGGGCGAGAGGTCGCCGCGGTCGATGAGGATCTCGCCCAGTTTGCGGGTGTCGCCGTCGCCTTTAGTCGCGTCGTCGATCAGCTTGATGTTGATCTTGCAGTCGTCCTCGACAAAGATGAAGACATCCTTGATCGCCGCCTCGCCGCGGCTGGTGGTAAGGATAATATCCCAGGAAAGATAACAGTGTTCGGCAACCAGGTTTTCAAGCGGCGGGATGGCATTGAAATGGGCGATGACCTCGCAGGTGCCGAGACTGCGCAGTTCGTTGATCAGCGATAAGGGATTGCTGCCGCAGAGCAGCAGTTCCCGGTTCGGTTCAAAGCGGATGCGATAGGTCGTTAACGCTGCTTCTTCTGGTTGGGCGGCAGGTGGGGGCTCCGCTGCCGCCGTCTCGGTCGGGGCCGGCTGTTGTGCCGCTTCCTTGGCGGGTTTTGCCAGGGTGCGGAGGCCGGCGATGATCGCCTCGCCCTGGCTTTGATCGGCCTCGCCGAGTCCCGATGAGGCGTCGAGGAGGGCGGATATAAAGTCGCGGGATTGCAGGGTCAGGTTGAGGAGTTCCTTGGTCACCGACATCTTGCCGTTGCGGACCAGATCGAAGACCGTCTCTACCTCGTGGGTGAAGGCGGCAATGGCGTCAAAGCCGAACATCGCGCCGGAGCCCTTGATGGTGTGCATTGCCCGGAAGACCCTGCTGATCAGGTCCTTGTCGTCGGGCGTTTCTTCCAGTTCAAGAAGCGACGACTCCAGTTCGGTGAGCAATTCGGTAGCTTCTTCCCGATAAGCGGCAACGTGTTGTTCCATCATGGTGTCGATCCCTTTTGTACCTGTGTATGTTTTGGCGGTGCTTCCGCACCAACAGCAGAACGGGGGGTGCGGCAAAGGCACCCTACAAAAAAAGAGCGGACGATCTATCCCAGCAACTTCTTGACGACGGCTATCAACTGCTCCGGCTTAAATGGTTTGACGATCCAGCCAGTGGCCCCGGCCGCCTTCCCCTCCGCCTTCTTGCTGTCCTGGGACTCGGTGGTCAGCATGACGATAGGGATAAATTTATTGAGGGGGGTGGCCCGCACCCCTTTTATCAGGCCGATGCCGTCGAGCTTCGGCATATTGAGATCGGTGAGCAGCATGTCGACCTTCTTGGTTTTGAGTTTGGTAAGGGCATCCTGACCGTCCACCGCCTCGATAACTTCATAACCGTTTTGTTTCAGGGTAAAGGTGACCATTTGCCGGACACTCGCTGAATCATCGGCAGTCATAATAAGTTTGCCCATTAGTACGATCCTCCAAACTGGCGAAAACATGAGGGGTTGTTGTTTTTACAATGTTCGTGGCGCTCTGTTCCGGCGGCAGCGGCGAGGCTCGTCAGATTTGCCGGCAGGGGGCCCCGGTAGATAAATTTCTTTCCAGCGGCTGTGGCCGACTGGCAGGCCGAGCAGAAGACCTGCAGGGCGGTAATGTCCAGCTCCAGGTGCTCGTCGAATTCGATGACCACGGTATTGGTTTCGGCCAGGGCGCTTCGTAGCTGCTGGGCAAAATCGGCAATGGTTTCAATGGTCAAACGTTCGCCGCTGTTAATGACCCGCTCGTCTCCGTGCCGGTCACCGTTCAGGGCATCATGCACCTTGTCGAAGAGTTTTCCGGTACCTTTGGGCGTTGTCATGGCGTCTCCTTGTCTGGGTCATTTGCAACATCGAAATAATTAAAAAAGATCAACATTATCACCGAACTCTGAATCGTTGGCTGGTTTTGCGACGGCCTTTGCCGTACTTTTCACGCTGTTCACGCCATGGCGGCTGGCAATGCTTTCGTGAATCCGCCGCTCGCTCTCCATGGTGTAGCGCTGGGCCATGGCCCGCAGGTCCTCTTTGAAGGCCGCACTGGCCGGATGGAGGCGCCGCGCCTCACTGAAGATATCCTTCAGATCTTCCAGCACTTTGTCGGCCAGGGCCTTGGTTTTTTCGTGGACGGTAATGGTGCCGGTAAGTTTATCGATATCTCCGGACAGAAAGGAAATCTGGTTTTTGACCCGGCCGAGGAGGACGGTAAGTTCGTCTCCCATAGTGTTGAGAGTACCGAGAATACTCGACAATTCATCGGTCATGCCGGTCAGCTTGGCGGTGAGATCGTCCTCGGAGCTATCGGCCGCGGCAGACAGTCCGGCGGTAGTCGAATCAATCTCTGCCAGGGTTTTGCTGATCAGGTCGGTATGGTCCACCGCCTCGTTGGACAGTTGACCGATTTCTTCTGCCAGAACGCTCAGCGATGCGCCCAGTTCGCCGGCGGAGGAGGCCTTGATTCTGGCATTGAGGGCGATCTGGATGATGTCCCGGCCGATGCCCTCGATATCGGTGACAAAGCCGGTGATCTTGCTGACCGTACCGCTGACGTCGCGCATGATCCCGGCCACCTCGGCGTTGCTTTTGGCACAGGAGCCGAGCAGGGAGGTAAGGGAGGTCATCTGCTTGCTGACCTCGTCGATGAACGAGGCCCCGGAGGAACTGGTGGAACCCTTTTGTTCGAAGATCTCCCGGGTCATCTGTTTTTGTTTACTGCCTATCAATTTCAAATTGTCGACGATGGCTACCACTGCCTGGTATAGCTCGGAGGAGGCGAATTGCAGCTGCGCCTGTTGCAGTTCACAGACATCGCCGACCTTGCCGATGAGCTCGAGTTCTTCGCCGGCATCGGCCCCGTCCGCCGCCTTCAATGCGGCAAAGGCCGGGAACAGGCCTTCAATGGCCTCGACGACATGTTCAACCTGCTGCCGGTAGATATCATGAAACTGCATTGATTGAACAATTGTGCTGATATTGTTGGAGTTTTCATCGGCTACCGTTGCAAGCATACCCCCCAGCTGCGAGAAGCGGTCGTTGACCGTCTCCAGTTTGGTAAGGCTTGTCGCGGTGTTGCTACGGGTTGCTTCGGCCTTTGTTTCCTGCTCCATCCTGGCGGCCTCGACATGACTGCTGTTGCTGCGGATACTTTTGTCAAGGACGGTGCGCAGGTCCTGGATGGCGTTGACCTTGTCCTTTATCTGCTGGGAGAGTTTCTTGATATCGACGGCGAGGTTGATGAATTCACTGCCCATCTCACCGATGTGGGCACTTTCAATCTTGATCGACACCTCAAGGATATACAGGTGTTTGCACATCCTTTTTACGCCGGCCAGGGGGGCGCCTGCTGCTTTCAACAGGCCGCTTACTTCATCGAGAGTGGTTTGACTGGCGTCGCTTTGGCTCTGGGCCCGGCCCAGATAGTTATCCATTTCCCTGATGATTTCCCGCAGGCGGTCAATGAGCGCCTGCAGATGCTCGCCGGAGGCCGCTTCCACCAGTTGCCTGGTCGTTGCTGAAAGATCAAAGGCCCGCTGATGGATCTCCTGCATGCGGGCGCCGATCTTGAGGAATTCGTTTTCTGTTGTTCCGGCCAGCCGGCGCAGTGTTCCCAGTGAAGAATTGAGAACGGGATACCATGCTTGCAGAAGGTTTCCCGTCGAGGTCGTGGTGTTAGCTGAAGGTTTTGTCGTGGCAGTCATGGGTTACGCCTTCGCCGATGCCGGGGGGCCGGGTGAAAATAGTTGGGAGCGCAGGCGCATTGGTTTTGTGTCGATGATTTTACCACCCTTCCCTGGGGCGCTGAACCCCAGGTGGACATGCAGGAAAAAGCCCGGAACTGCTGCTGTAACCGCAATCTTGCTGGTAACCATTTGACTCCCCGCTGTTTTCTTTCATTATTAAACAACCTGGAACAGGTTCGGCGAAGACCGCCGGTGGCCTGCGGGAATTCCCTGGCAAGGTGCTAGCGAAAAGCATGCCAGGATCTGCCGGTAATTGTAATCTGCAATATATCCTGAGGCTTCCTGTCCAGCTTAAGGCCGTTTCCAGGGGAAGGATGGTTCCTCGGTTTACCACCATTGCCTAGCCCCCTGGCAAAAGGAGGTAAATTTGCCACCGGTTTGCCGGTCCATTTCTGACCGGTTCTTTGGCAGGCTGCGGTGCTGACTGATGTTTTTCTAAAAAACTCTGTAATATTCAGTTTATATGACGACGGTGGGAGGTGTCGCCACCGCCTTGCCGGGGAGGTGAATTTACCTCCCGGCCGTTATTTCGATGCGTAGGGCGCTTTCAGGACCTGTCTGATCAACAGGGCAATTTCTTTTTTGGTTATCGGTTTCATGGTGAAACCTTTGATTCCCGCGGCCTTGACGGTATCTTCAGTGAGGATGCTGCTGTAGCCGGTGCAGAGGATAATGGGCAGGTCCGGCCGGATCTGCAGCATTCGCCGGGCCAAATCCATACCGGTCATGGCTGGCATGGTCTGGTCGGTGATGACCAGATCGAAGATCCCGGGTTGATTTTGAAAGAGCGTCAAGGCCTCTAGACTGTTATTGCGGACGGTCACCCGGTAGCCGAGTCTTTGCAGCATGGAACGGCTCATGTCGACGAGGATGTCCTCGTCGTCGACCAGAAGGATGTGTTCTCCGCCGGCCGGCAGCGGCATCTCTTGGTCCGTATGGTTCGTCACAGGGGGACTGGTCTCATTGTAAACCGGCAGGCTGACGGAGAATACGCTACCCTTGCCGGGTTCGCTGTCGCAGGCGGCAAAACCGCCGCAGGCTTTGGCGATGCCGTGGACGATCGACAGGCCCATGCCGGTGCCCTTGCCGACTTCCTTGGTAGTGAAATAGGGGTCGAAGATTTTATCGCGGATCTCCGGAGCGATTCCCATGCCGGTGTCGGCAATTGCCAGATGGATAAATTCTCCCGGCTGGATATCGGGGAACCCTGCCAGGTCTTGCCGGCCCAGGGTGCGTTTTTCCAGGGTGACGGTAAGGGTTCCGCCGCATTCTTCCATGGCATGGAAGGCGTTGGTGCAGAGGTTCATAAGGATCTGATGGATCTGGGTCGGATCGGCGAGGATGGTGCCGCAGTCGCCTGCCAGATTCTGCCGGATGGCAATGGTCGACGGCAGGGAGGAACGCAGCATCTTCAGGGTTTCCTTGATGATGATCGCCGGTTGGAGGGGAATCCTGGCTGTTTCCGCACGGCGGCTGAAGGCGAGGATCTGCCCCACCAGATCTCGTGCCCGGTATCCGGCCTTGATGATTTGGGCGATATCGATGGCCGCCGGCGAACCGGCCGGGATATCTTCTCTGGCCAATTCCGCATAGCCGATGACGGCACCGAGGATGTTGTTGAAATCGTGGGCGATTCCTCCTGCCAAAGTGCCGATGGCCTCCATCTTCTGGGCCTGCTGCAATTGCTCCTGCAGTTTTTTCTTTTCTTCTTCCGCCAGTCTTTTTTCGGTGACGTCTCTGAATATACAGGCAAATTGGCCGGGGGCCGGACGGAAGGCGGTGACCTCGAAGTACTTGCCGAGGGCGACGGAAAATTCGTCAAAGTGTGCCGGCTCGCCGGTCAGGGTGACCTGGCCGTAGGTGTCAATCCAGCGGCGCTCGGTGTTCGGCATGATATTCAGGACAGTGCGGCCGATGATGTCGGCGGCGTGAAGACCGGTCATCTTCTCGAAGGCCGGGTTGACGGCAAGGAAGCGGTAGTCTGCCGGAATTCCCGCATCGTCGGTGATGATTTCATGCAGGGCAAAGCCATCGAACATTTCGTTAAAGAGTGTCCGGTAGTCCAGTTCAGCACGTTTTTTATCAGTGATATCCGCTAGATTTCCCTGTACTCCAATGATCCGGCCGTCCTGCCAGATGGCCTTGCCGATGGTGCGGATCCACAGGCGGCGGCCCTTGACGGTGGTAAAGGGAAGCTCAAGATCATAGGACGTACCGAATTGCAGACAGGAGCGGAAGGCTTCCATGATGACCGGTCGATCAGCCGGGTTATAACAGCTCAGGCTCATTTCGAAAAGTTCCTTGGCGTCGGGCAGGGGACCGCTTGCCAGCAGGTCGCCGAGGTCGTGAATCCGGTAGGTTTCGTTTGTCCATGCCCCGGTTTTGGTGACGGCATCCCATTCCCAGCCACCGACATGGGCGAGTTCCTGGGTGGCATTGAGCAGAGACCGGCTGCGCTGCAGATCCTTTTCCGCCTGTATCCGCTCGGTGATGTCCTGAGCGAAGACGGCTAGGTGGCTGACCCGGCCGTCTTCGCCCCGCCCCGGATATAGATAATGTTCGTAGATCCGATTGTTGCGCTGGTCCTGGAAGTGGACAGGCCTACCAGTGGCAAGCGCCTGCCGCACATAATATCGCCGTGACTCAGCAAGATCGGGCGGCAGGAACCAATAGGGATTTTTGCCGATAATTTCCGCGGGGTGCAAATTGACGCGTTTGGTGAGGGTGGCGTTGGTGGCGAGGATAATCTCATCGGCGCTGAGCAGGAAGACCGGTTCCGGGGCAGCGTCGAGAATGGCCTGCAAGGTGGCCTGACTGGCCAACAGTTTGACCTCGCGTGCCTCAAGCTCGGCAATCCTTTTTCTCAGAATGGCGTTTTCACAAGCGCCTCGGGGCAGGTCGCTGGCCATGGACATCCTTTCTGGTTAAAGACCGCAATTTTTTTTACACAAGGGCAGTGGCTCGGTGCCATGGTCTTGCTCTTGCCCCGGTGCGGCCGGATAAATATCGGTCAACTATTTAAAATATGTGGAAAAAATATTTGTATGCGGGCCTTGGTCCAAGAGTGGAACTTGTTTTCATAATTTCTATCAAAAATTTGAAGGCAAAGTCAAGGCAGGGGCAAAAGGAGGATCGAAGGGATGGAGTGTCGGGGCCTCCCCTCGATTATAGCATTGCCAGCAGCCAGTTCACCAGGGACCTGACCAACTGGAGAAGGATGATGGCAATTCTCTTGGCGTAGTCTAGCACCCGGTCGAGAGCAGAGTCCTTGCCGCTGTCCTCCTCCCACTTTCCCTGGGCGATTCTTTTTGCCCTGGTTTCGGGGTCGGGATGGCTCGACAGGAAGGTGTGCTGTCTGGCCAGCTCGGCGAGCTTTTCCAGTGCCGAGACCGCCGCGGCGGTATCATGACCCTCGGTCCGCAGAAATGCCGCGCCATAGTTGTCTGCCTGGCGTTCTTCATGCTGCGAGAATTGGGCGTGGGTGAGCTGTTCGGCAAAGGCGCCGATCATCGAACCGGCAATCTGTCCCACCTCATTGTTCTGGGCGGCCAGGCCCTTTTTCACAGCACTCGTGGTGTAGGCAAGGACCACCTTCTTACGGGAATGGTCCTTCACCACATGGCCCATCTCATGGCCGATGACAAAGAGCAGTTCCTCGTCGCTCATGCGGTCCATCAGGCCACTGAATACCCGGATGCTGCCATCGGCCATGGCGAAGGCATTGACCTCCCGGGTGAGATACACCTTGAAATTGAAGGTCTTGCTATCCCTTGCGGAGTGTTTGACAAGCAGTCTCTGCAGGCGGGTGTCATAGGGATTGCCGGCCGGTGCCACCTGATGTTTGCTGTCGGCTTCATAGGCCGCACGCAGGGCGAGTTTGCGCACATCCGCATCGGAGAGGGTGACGGCGTTGACGGCATCCACCGCCGCGCCGGTCATCAGCAGGACATTGGTATCTTCACAGGAAACAAAGAGCAGCAGGGAGCATAGCAGGGTGACGGTTCGTATCATGGGGGACCTGAAAAGCGTGTCTCTCCAAGGGGGAGAGAGGTTAGTGTTCGAGACTGTTATGTTTATTTGGAATTTCCGGAATCTGCATCCTCTTCCAGGTTGTGGAGCCCCCTTTTCAAGGAGTTCAGTAACTCTGCAAAGGGTAGTTGTTTGTTGTCTTTCACGCCGTTGTCGATTTCTTGCGCGACCTCAGCCCAGCCGAAAAGACCGCACTGCAACAGAACCCCTTTCAGGGCATGGGCCGCTTGGGCCATTTTCTCAAACTGCAGTTCGGCAAGGGCGGTTTCAGCTTTCTGCAGGTTGGTGGTAATACTCTTCCGGGAGAGTTGCAGGAGCCTGGCTGACAATTCTTCGGTAAAAATAGGCATGGTTTTAAAATAATCGACAACCTGTTCGACGTTTGCCGGCGGTGGAGGATGTTGTTCCCGGGAGATGCCGCTCTCTTCGGTGGGCGCGGCAGGTAGGTTTTCCGGCGGCGGAGGCAACGAGTAAAACAACGAGCCGAGGACCGAGGCGAAGGTATCCGGCTGGAATGGTTTGGGGATGTAGCCGTCCATGCCGGCGGAAAGGCAGCGTTCCTTGTCTTCGCTCATAGCGTAGGCCGTCAGGGCGAAGATTGGCACGTGGCCGCCGGCGAGCCTTTTGGCAAGGTTTTCCGAAATATCGTCCGGCAGTTCCACCGGCCGGGCAAGGCCTTTCTCAAACGAACGGATAATGGCGGTCGCCGTCCAGCCGTCCATCTCCGGCATCTGTACGTCCATGAGAATGGCGTCAAACCTCGCCTGTGCAAGTTTTGCCAGGGCATCACTACCATTGACGGCGGTTGTGACTGCATGATCTTTTTCCAGGATTATGCTGGCGACATCGCGATTCACCTCGTTATCGTCGACAACGAGAATATGCAGGCCATGGAGCACTGGGGGGAAGGCCGCTGATTGGGCGGACTCGCGACGTGGCAGCCCATCGGCGGCAACTTGCAGGCGGACGGCAAAATGAAAGGTACTGCCAGCATGCGGTTGACTTTCAACCCAGATATTTCCACCCATCAATCCAGTGAGTTGTTTACATATGGCGAGGCCCAGGCCGGTGCCGCCGTAGCGCCTTACCTGGGACACTTCGGCCTGTTCAAAGTTGTTGAAAATTATTGGAATCTTCTCGGGTGGGATGCCAATGCCGGTATCGCTGACAATAAAATGGAGGTCGATTTTCCCGTCCGCCGATCTCTCGTCACCCGGTCTGACCTCGACGGTGACAGTGCCGGTATCAGTAAATTTGATGGCGTTGCCAACGAGGTTCAGGAGGATCTGCCGCAGCCGGAGGTCATCACCGATAAAGGCCTGCGGGCAATCGGCTGGCTTGTTCACCCTCAGCAGCAAACCCTTTTCACCGGCAGGTACATTCATGGTGGCAATCACTGATTCGATGAGCAGGAATAAATCAAAAGGAATATTGGAGAGTTGCAGCTCGCCAGCCTCGATCTTTGAGAAGTCGAGGATATCGTTAAGCAGCCCGAGAAGATTCTCCGCTGAGTTTTTTACCGTTTGCAGGAAACGTTCGCGCCTCAGGTTGTCCTGGACATTCATGGCCAGATGGGTCATGCCGATGATGGCGTTCATCGGCGTTCTGATTTCATGACTCATATTGGCGAGGAACTGCGACTTGATCTGGTTGGCGGCCCTGGCCTCCTCCATTGCCTGCTGGAGTTCAAGGGTGCGGAGCCGTACCTGTTCTTCCAAGGTTCGCCGGTGTTCGGTGAGCTGCCGTTCCAGTCTTCTGACAATACGTAATGGCAGGCTATAGACAGTGATTGCCAAGGTAGTGCCTAATACCGCGCAGATACCCAACACTACAAGGATAGTCGGGATTGATGAATCGGCCGGTACGCTGACGATAATTTCGCCAATCCGGCGATTGTTGAAACGGATCTCCACTGGTTTGCCGTACACGTCGATAGGCGGGAAGATGCCGGTCTGCCTGCTGATGTCCCGGTATTGGCTGACCAGGTCCATGTCCTCGTCGAGGATAAATATAGCCGTTACATCGGAATGGCCGGCATAGGTTTCGAGGATCGCCGAAAACTTGGTCGATTGATATTTCCAGATACTGGGGGCGGTGACAACCAGGTGCTCAATGGGGCCGGCGAGCTGGTTGGCATGGGAGACGGCCTTCTCCTGTAATGTCTTGTATTCAAAGAAAAAGAATAGGCCTGGTATAAAGAAGGTGATGAGCAGACAGATGATCAGGGCCAGGGGCAACAGCTTCCTGGCGAGTACCCTGCTGATTTCGATCTGTTGGCTGTCACCGGTCATAGGATTCCTACTGCATGGGCAGATAGCCATGCGCCTGCAAGATGGTCCGGCCTGCATCGGAGAATACAAAACGCATAAAGTTTTTCGCCTCTTCCGGCAGGTTATCTCTGTTATAAATAAAGGACAGCTGCCTGCTGAGGGGATAGGAGCCATTACGGAGATTTTCCGGATCGGGGGCGATCCCATTGAGTTTCAACACCTTGACCGGCAGTTGCTCCGCCGAGATCATACCGAGGTCGGTGACACCTAGGGCAAAGGGTGTTGAGGCGAGGGCCTTGTTGGCCTCCTGGTCGGTAAAATGCATGGTCCAGCGTCTTGCCTCCTGGCTTTTCACATAGGCCTCTTTAAAACCGGGGATGCTGTTTTCGAGAACCTGAAAGCCGCTGTCCGACTTTTCCCTGACCTGGACGATGATTTCACTGCCGTTTTGCCAGCGGTTCTTTTTGCCGTCGATAATGGCGATCAGTTCGCCGGTGGTGATGGTGTCCTCGGCCACACGAGAGTTGGCGGCGATGACAATCGCCACCTGGGCATAGGGTACTTCGGTAATGTCCTGCCGTTTCTCTTCCTCTTTTAAAGACCGCGAAATAAGGCCCAGGTGTATTGCCTTGTCGGCCACTGCCTTGATCGCCCCCCGAGTACCGATGCTGCCGGGGATCTCAATTGCTGTCCGTGGGTGTTGCTTGATAAAGGCGTCGGCGAGCAGTTTGGTTATCGACAGATTGACGCCCGAGCCGGCAAAGATCATTTTCTCCCCGCCTCCGGGGCTCGTTTCCACAGCTTGTACCTGCCGGGTAGGACTGCAGGTGCCGATAAGTGTAAAAACGGCCAAGGCGATTGTCAGGATAATGTTCCTCATGGAGACCCTCGTGTTTTGCGGCGAGCCGTTTTGGCGACCGGCGAATATCCACCTTGGGAGGAGTATGCTGGGCAGTTTCGATCTATCTCACTATACCCATAAATGATTGTTCATTGCAATTGCCCCTTAGCGGCGAAACTGCGGTGCAGCGCCGCACAAGGCCGCAGGGCATTACCAGGTATAGCGCAGGGCGAGATTTCCCTGCAGCCCTTCCTCGCCGGCAAAGATCTGTTCGATCTGCGCTTGCAGGCTCCATTGGGCGCTGAGCTTCAGGTCGGTGCCGGCAGCCAGGGCAGGACTGTTCCTCTCCAGGGCGCTGCTTGCTAGGTCACCGTCGACATCAACTTCGTTGGCACCGGAAAAATTTCGGAGGTAACTGAGTCTCGTCCACAGATGCAAGCGCAGATCTTTGGAGTCAAGTATCGATTTCCTGACTTCCAGGCCTAGACGCCCCGAGAAGGAGTCGCCCTGCTGTAAAGAAATCCGGGCGCCGAGCTGGTCATGGAAATCGCTTTGGTGAATCCTGGTATAGGAAAGTTGCAGGTGCGGTTCAAAGAACCAGCTGTTTCCCTGCCGCAACGATATGCCGTTTTCAACAGTCACCACTGCTATCTGCCCGTTGTACTCCTGATCAAGGCCGTAGCCGAGTTCACCAGGAACACTATTATGCATGCTCAGCCCGCCCAAAAGCACGGAGCCGTTTCCGTACCAGGATTGCGGGCCCTCCGGGTTTGCGATATACAGGCCATATATGCCCCCGACCGTGGCCCTGGTATCATTTTCGACGCCGCTGCCGTCGTACTGCTGGAGGTTGGCCCCGTGGCCAAAGATGAGGCCGAGATAGACTGCTGACCGGTCGGCGGGGATCCGGCGTTGCCAGCCGGCACTCATGCCCATCGTTGTGGATTCGGTGGAGCTGCCGTCTCTCTCGTCGGAGTCCAGGCTGCCGCCGTAGCCGCGCAGCCACAGATCTCCTGCTGTCTGGTCGCCTGCCTCGCCATGCGTGTCGCCAGCGGCGAGGCGGGTGCCATGCAAATGGCTGCCCAGGCCGGTGGCGATGCCGCGGCCGGCTTTTTGGGCGCTGGTCACCGCGCCGGCATAGCTTTTCAAATAATCCGGGGCATAGAGGGCATACACCAGCCAATTGGCAGGCGCTCCCCGGTAATAATATTGATAGGCGCCGCCGCCCCGGTACTCGCCGTTGCGTTCCATCGGTGCGGCAAGCCCGCCGACCAGGCTATGGCCGGTCGGGACATCAATGACATAGATCCGCTGCAGATCACTGCCCCAGGCGGCGAGAATTGCCTGTTGGTCCCGGCTTGCCAGGGTCCCGCGATACTGATCGCCCCACCAGCTGCCCAGGTAGCCGGTGGCCTCTTTGTAGCGGCTGCTGCCCCGCCGGTATAGACGGAGACTGGATTCGGTGGTGACGATATCCAATTTAGTGTCGGTAGCCCCGGCGCGACCGGTAAAGGAATAGAAATTGCTGTAGTCTCTGACGCCGTCAGCCGATTGGTAAAATCTCGGGTTAATCCCGGAACCGGCGAGGATATTGATCTTCCGGTCGAGACGGCTGGTGGTTACCCCCTGGTAAATATTGTAGGCGTCAAGGCCGCCACGATCCGTCTTGATGCTTGGGTCGGCTTGAATCTCCTGATCTATCTCCGCCAAGGTTTCCGCCACTGCCGGTGGAAGCGGGGACAGGGCCATCAGGGCTGCAAGAAGACTGATAATGGGAGCCGCGATTCTTAGGATAATTTTCATGGTGAGGTCCTTATAGTTGGTTTCCCCCTCAAGTCCGCTTGCGGCATTTTGCAGAACAAATCAGGCAGTTGAGGTTGGCAACGGATCGGGAAAATGAGGTGCAGCGAACAGGTCTTTACCTTCTTCCGCCAGCGAGTGCTTCTTGGACCTTGCTGGCGAGGTCATGCATGGAAAAGGGCTTTTGGATGAAGTGAATACCCTCTTTCAGAACCCCGTGCTGGGCGATGACATTGGCCGTGTATCCCGACATGAATAGACATGCGAGTTTGGGGTGGCCGGCCTGCAATTTTCTGGCGAGGTCCCCGCCGTTCATCTCGGGCATTACCACATCGGTTATGAGCAGGTCAATCGCATCGGCATGTTCCTCGGCCAAGCGGATGGCCTCACCTGGGGTGGCAGCCGGTAAAACCCTGTAACCGAAACTTTGCAACATGGTTTCGGCCAAGTCGAGGATCGACTGTTCGTCTTCGACAAGCAGGATGGTTTCGTGGCCATGGGGTGGGGCTGCCACCAGGCTTTCTTCCGGCCTTTTTTCACTTTCGGCGGCGTGCCTCGGCAGGTAGATGCGGAAGGTGGAACCCTCGCCCGGTTCACTGTAAACGTTGATGAATCCGTTGTTCTGCTTGACAATGCCGTAGATAGTGGCCAGGCCGAGACCGGTGCCCTTGCCCTGCTCCTTGGTGGTGAAGAAGGGTTCGAAGACCTTGCTCAGGGTTTCCTTGTCCATGCCGCAGCCGTTGTCGCTTGCCGCCAGCATGACATATTCACCGGGAATGAAATGCGGATAGCGGTCGCAGTAGGTCTGGTCGAATGTGATATTGTGGGTTTCGATGGTTATCTTGCCTACTCCTTCGATGGCATCCCTGGCGTTGATACAAAGATTGGCGAGAATCTGATCGATCTGCGAGGGGTCGGCCTTAACCGCCCACAGCTGCTCACCCGGCACCCAGATGAGATCGATATTTTCACCGATAAGCTGGCGCAGCATGAGCAGCATGCCAGCGACAGTCTCGTTCAGATCCAGCGGCTTGGGGGCGATGGTCTGCTTGCGGGCAAAGGCCAGAAGGCGGCGGGTGAGATCTCCCGAACGCCGGGCCGCGGCCTGGATGGCGGTGAAGCGGTCATGGAACTGATCTTCCGGTCTGAGGGTCAGCAGGGCCAGCTCGCAATGGCCAAGGATGATATTGAGCATATTGTTGAAATCATGGGCGACGCCACCGGCCAGCCGCCCAACCGACTCCATTTTCTGCGCCTGTAAAAGTTGGGCATGCAGCCTCTCTCGTTCCTCTTCGTCCCGTTTTCGTTCAGTGATATCCCTGCCGGCGCCGACGATGGCGGTAATCTGTCCATGGTCGTCAAGGATCGCCTTGTCCGACCAGGCCAGCCATCGCCAGCCATCCTTGGTCATGGCCCGTTGTTCCACGTAGGCGGTGTAGGGTGGTTTAAACAGGGCCTGCATTGCCTTGGCTGTTGTTTCCCGATCTTCTTCATGGACCATTGGCATGAACTGCCGGCCAAGGAGTTCTTCCCGGCGCCTGCCGAAGACCAGGCAGTAGGAGGGGCTGACAAAGAGAAAACGGCCTTCCAGGTCGACCTTGACTACCAGATCCGTCTGATTTTCCACCAGCAGGCGGTAGTTTTCCTCACTCCGCTGGAGGATCTTAAGGGCGTCGTGGAGCTTATGGGCCATGGCATTGAAACGGTCCGCCAGTTGCGTGGTCTCTCTGTCCGGACCACCTTGGACGGTGACCGAGAGATCGCCCTCCTCCATGGCCCTGACTGCCTCGGTCAGGCGCTGGATGGGCCGGGTGATTCGGCCGCCGATGAGGGCTGAGGCGACAACCACGGCCATTCCCAATATCCCGATAAGGATGGTGGCATTGCGGATCTGTTCGGCGACGGCGTTATGATAGTCATACTGACTCTGGGCGATCACCATGACCCAGGGGCGGGCCTGCAGCCTGATGGCGGCATGCAGTTCCGCCTCCGAGTGAATGCCTGGACCCTTGGCCAGAAACAGTACTTTGCCGGTGTCTCTTGCCGCGTCAAGGCCGGTCAGGTACTTGATGGAGAACGGCTCCTGCTCACTCCTTCGCGGTTGGATGGAAAGACGGGAAAGGGGGAGGGGTGGCAGATTTCCGGCCCGGGAAAAAAGGTGCTGGGGGTAGCGGGAGTCGGCCAGGAGGATAAGGTTTTCGTCATAGAGACGAATCTGGCGGCCAGGATCAAGCCATTGGCCGCTTCGTTTCAGGAGGATCTGCTGGAAAACCAGGGCGTTGTAGCGGATGCGCAGTACCCCGATGATATTGCCGGTGGTATTGCGCACCGGGCAGCTGAAAAACACCGAGGGAGTTGAAGAGATTTCGGTGATTTTGATGGAGGACACATAGGGCTTGCCGGTGCGCAGCGCTTCCTGAAAATATTCCCGGTCGGATTTGTCCTGGCCCATGTCCAGGCTGAAGGTATCCAAAACATCGACACCCTTTTCGTCCAGCAGACCACAGGAGGTGATATTCAAGGTGTCGCGGCGCTTCAAGGCGTGGAGAACGTCCAGGACGCGGTTGCCGGAAGTGCTTGCGGCCCTTTCGGCCGGCGGCAGGCTAAGATAGCTGGCAAACTCCGGCAATAGGGCTTGGGTCCGGATGTTATCGAGATTGTCCTGGATGAAACTGTCGAGAAGCATGGCATTGTGGGTGCCGGTTTCATCCAGCGCCTGTCTGGAAGTGGCAGTCAGCGAGTCCAGGGCGCTGTTCATGTTCAGCAGGGTCAGAAAGACCATGGGACAAAATGAGGTGAGCAGAAAACCCTGAACCAGAATCACCCGCAGTCCTCGCCGGTTTTTTCCCAGCACGAAGGCGGCTACCACGGCGACAAGCAGGGCGATCCCGGCACCCAGAGGAATGATCGGCGCGAATACGCTCAAGGGGACATCCTTGGCGGTTAAAAATCCCGAAATGACCAGGGTGAAGATCAGAGAAAAAAACAGGATCAGCAGTCCGGGGATCATCCTCCAGCCATGGCGGGAGAAAAAATCCTGAATGGAATTGCGATCAACAGGCTTTCCTGGAACTTGAGGAGAGGTCATTAATGATCAGCGTGCCGAGGGAAGAAAGGAACCATCCAGGGTCTGATGGAGATCGGGGGCGGTGGTGGCGTCTCCCATGCCCATAATGAAGTCGATTTGCAGGTCTCCAATATGATGCAGGGAGGTGGGACTGTCATCAAAGGTGAATGCCGTGTGATTATCCCGCAGTGAGAACTGTCGACAGCCCTGCAGGCTGATGTCCTCCGTCTTCAGGCCGGTGATCCGGGCAATGCTTGCCGCTGCTTCCTGCGGGTTGCTTTTCCAGAACTCGACGGCCTCGAACCAGGCACGTAAAAAAGCCCGGATATCATTTGGCCGCTGCTCGGCCAACCGCCCCTGAAAGGCCACCACATCAGGCACCATTCCCGGGGTGTCGGCGGTAGTGAAGAGGATCCGATGACCCTTGTCCACCGCCCTTGCCAGGTAGGGATCCCAGGTATAACCGGCCTGGATCTTGTCCGGCATCTGTTCGAGAATGGTCTCCGGTTCGACGTGTATGAAGGTCACGTCGGCCTTGGACAAGCCGTTACGGCGGAGCATGGTGGTGACGACGAATTCACTGCCGGTCAGTCCTCCCTGGATGCCTATCCGTTTTCCAGCCAGATCACGGGGGTTTGCGATAGTTGACAAGGCTACCAGACCCTCGGCGCCATCGGAGGTATCGGTGACCAGGACCACCTTCAAACCCGGGGTGTTGATCTTGAGAAGTTCGTACAGGCCACCGAACCCGCCGTCAATGATGCCCGCGGCGAAATCGCTGAAGATGTTGGTATAGCTGGTGTAAAGAATCGGTTTGATTTTCAGGCCATGTTTGGTGAAGAGGCCCCTGTCCTGGGCAATGGCCATCGGGTACCAGCCCGGCCAGAGATACCATCCGACCCTGATCTCCGGTTTGCTTGTGTCCGGTGGCGGTTCAGGGGCGCAGGCGGAGACGGTGAGGAGAAGAAGCAGTGCGCAGATAGTTCGATTCATATGCCTCATGAAAAGAAAGTGAGACGGTGTTTTCGAAGATCCTTCCCGGGTTGTCTCTCTGTGCTCTGGAGACGCGGGGTTTAATTAATCGTATCATTGCGTTTACCGAGGATGCAAGTTTTTAAGGGATGTATTCTGGTTTGGTTTCGGCTGCGTGCATTGATTTTTCAGGGTATATCGGCCAGTTTTTTTGCCGCCGAGGGCTCTTCCTCGGCTCTTCCTCAAAGAAAGGGGATGGAAAAATCCCAGCCATAAAAAAAAGGAGTTAAGCCACACTGGCTTAACTCCTTGAATTTTTCTTGGTAGCGGGGACAGGATTTGAACCTGTGACCTTCGGGTTATGAGCCCGACGAGCTACCAGACTGCTCCACCCCGCGACAGGAGGGCTTAATATACACCCAATAATTTTTCTGTCAATGATTATTCCAGGTTATTGTTGGTGGCCTCGAGATGAGTGGCGAACGAAGCGATTTTACTAAGTATTTCTTCCGGCAAGCGGGTCAGCCGGCCGTCCCGGGTGACGGCGGCGTGCACGGTATAGCCCTTCACCAGGAGCCGCGGCCGGGCCAGGTCCTCCTCCCGGCGGAGGATTTTGTAGGAGAACCGGCACTTTAGGCTGGATACCTCGGTGACCGTCGTTTCGATGGTCAGCAGGTCGTCGTAGAAGGCCGGGGACTTGAAGCGCGACCAGCATTCGATGACCGGCAGGACAAAGCCGAGTTTCTCGATATCGCGGTAGGAACAGACCCACGCCCGCATCAGTTCCGTTCTGCCGATCTCGAAGTAGCGGAGATAGTTGGCATTGTATACTACTCCGCCGGCGTCGGTATCACCGTAGAGGACCCGTGCCGTGGTGGTGAAGACGGCTTCGTTACTCATGGCGCAGGAGCTTGTCGATCAGTTTGTGGCCGGCGTTCAATCTGTTGCCGACCGTCGCATCGTACTCAATGCAGGACTTCTCGGAGAACGGCAGTCCCGAGCCCGGCTGCAATTCACGGGAGTCGTAGAGCAGGGTGGGTACCGGATCGGAGACATGGGTGCGCAGGGCCAGCGGAGTGAAGTGGTCCATGGTGACGACCACCCGGAAGTCCTCGTGGCGGGCCCTGAGGTCGGTAATTATCGGCCGGACGATACGCCGGTCGAAGTCTTCTATGGCGGTCATCTTGTTGGTAAGCGAGCCCTGGTGGCCGGACTCGTCCGGGGCCTCCAGGTGGACGAAGACGAAGTCGCCGGTCTTCAGGGCATCGATTGCCGCCTGGGCCTTGCCTTCGTAATTGGTGTCGATGTAGCCGGTGGCACCGGGGACGTTGATGACCTCAAGGCCACCGACCACGCCCAATCCCTTCAGGAGATCAACGGCACTGATCATGCTGCCGCTGATGCCGAATCGCTCCGGCAGGGTCGGCACGCTGGGCATCTTGCCTTCACCCCATAGCCAGATCTGCGTCGCCGGATTCTTGCCGGCCGCAATCCGGGCCAGGTTGACCGGATGGTCGGCGAGCAGCTTGCCGGTTTTGTCGAGAAGCTCCCGCCAGGCGGGCTGGGCGAGATAGTCCTGCCAGAAGGCGGTGACCTCTTTTTCGATATGGTCATGGGGCGGTACGGTGATAAAGCCGGGGTGTTCCCCCTTGAAGACCACGAGGTGGCGGTAGCTGACGCCCGGTTTGAAGTGAAAGGCCGCCGTGGCACAGGTAGCCTCAAGATCGGCGATCAGGGCGTGCGCCTCCTGGTTGCTGATATGCCCGGCGCAGAAATCGCGCATGGTCATCTTCTCGCCATCGCCCTCGTCAAGGGTCACCAGGTTGCAGCGGAAGGCGGTCTCGTCGGGTGCCAGGCGAATGTTCATGGCCGCTGCCTCAAGCGGGGCGCGGCCGGTGTAATAGGCGGCCGGGTCATAGCCCATCAGCGACATATTGGCAACATCGCTGCCCGGCGGGAAGCCGTCCGGAACGGTGTGGGTCAGGAAGAACTCGCCTTTCGCGCACAGTTCGTCGATCATCGGGATGTTGGCGGCCTCAAGCGGCGTTTTGCCGGCCAGTTCGGCAACTGGGTAATCGCCCATGCCGTCGCCGATTAGAATGAGATATTTCATGGCAGGCCTATTCCGGATTGATGATACGGATCTTGACGGTTGGGGCGCTGCAGACCGGAAGGGCGTCGATCTCGGCCAGGGCCTTGACCACCGCGTCCTCTTCGGCCATATGGGTTCTAAAGACGATAAAGACCGGTTCGTCGGCGTCGCGGCCGTCCTGCATCACCGACTGGATGGAGATGCCGTATTTGCCGAGGATGCCGGTGATTATTGACAATACGCCCGGTCGATCAAGCGCTGTGACGCGGAAGTAATAGGGGCACACCAGCCGGCTCATCGGGGTGATGGTCGGTTTGCCGATGTGTTCCGGCAGATAGGATAAGGCTGGTACCCGGTTGATGCTGCCACTGGCGATGTTTCTGCCGATATCAACGACATCGGCGGCAACGGCGCTGCCGGTCGGCATCATCCCGGCGCCGGCACCGTAGAGCAGGACGTCGCCGACGGTATCACCCTGGAACTGGATGCCGTTGAAGGCCCCGTTGATGGTGGCCAGCATATGGTTTTCCGGTACCATGGTCGGATGAACCCGTGCCTCAACGCTATCGCCGTGGTTGCGGCTGATTGCCAGCAATTTGATGCGAAAGCCGAATTTTTTGGCAAAACGGATATCGATCGGCTCGATGCTTGAGATGCCTTCAACGGTAATGTCATCCAATTGGACACTCTTGCCGTAGGCGATGGTCATGAGGATCGCCAGCTTGTGGGCGGTATCGATCCCTTCGACGTCGTAGGTCGGATCGGCCTCGGCGTAACCGAGATCCTGGGCCTCTTTCAGTACCTCTGCGAAAGGGGTGCCGTGGTTGGTCATCTGCGACAGGATGTAATTGGCGGTGCCGTTCATGATGCCCTCGATGCCGAGGATGCGGTTGGCCACCAGCCCTTCCTTCAGGGCCTTGATTACCGGGATGCCGCCACCGACGCTTGCCTCAAACCCGACCTCGACATTTTTTGCCGCGGCGGCCTTGAAGATCTCCTGGCCGTGCACGGAGAGCAGGGCCTTGTTGGCGGTGACGACATGTTTGCCGCCTGCTATCGCCTGGAGAATAAAGCGTTTTGCCGGTTCCATGCCGCCGATCAGTTCGACGACGATATCGATGTTCGGATCGTTCAGGATATCGGCAGCGTCATTGGTGAGCCTGGTATCGCTGAACTCCTGCGGCAGGGCGGTCTCGCTGAGATCGGCAATGGTGCTGATAATAAAGGAGGTGCCGGTCTTCTTGGCCAGGCGTTCCTTCTGATTGAGAAGGGCATATGCCAGCCCCTTGCCGACGGTACCGAAGCCGATTATGCCAACATGTATTTCTTTCATAATTTTAAATAGGTAGGAATGATTTGTTCTGCCGTTTGGGGGGATCTCCGTCGCGCCGTTACGGTCCTTGGGGGGCGAGGGCGGTTGTCTTTGCTCGTCACTCATCGGTTCGTAACCGATTGGTCTGTCGACTGCTGTTACTGCCAGGATTTTCATACACCACAAGGGCATAAGCTTCGTATGAGCGGGCGAGCTGCTCAATTCAGCGAGGGCCTTGCGGGGGTTGATCTTTCTGAAAGTAACCGCTTTCCCGGTGAAAGTCAAAATCTTACCGGAGATATTTTTATGGCCCGAAGATCTGTTTTGGTCTATAGTAACTGGCTTGTTATGCGCTTGGCGGGGCAATGTTTCGGTGATGATGCAATCCCGGGGAAGCGTCGCTGTCGCCTGGAGCAGATGCTTTCATCCCATCCCTTTCGAGGGTAAGATTCCTTGTGGATTGTTGGGGTTGGTAATTGCAAAAACACGCAGATTTTTATCGGTGATCAATCTATAAATGTTGAAGGAATCTTGCCCTCTGCGAGGATAAGGTTCTTGGTGGTTTATTGGGGTTAGCAGTTGCAGAAACACATCGATTTTTATTGGAAATTTGTTTGTTAAACGTTGAAAGAACCTTAAAGGAGAAAACACTCATGGGTAAAAACATCTTGGTTTTCGGGCCTAATGGCAGCGGTAAAGGTACACAAGGCGCTATCGTCCAGAAGAAATACAATATTCCCCATATCGAGTCCGGGGCAATCTTCCGGGAGCATATTGTCGGCGGTACCGAGCTTGGCAAGAAGGCCAAAGCCTTTATCGATAAGGGTGACCTGGTACCGGATGATATCACCATCCCGATGATGGTATCCCGCCTGCAGAAGCCCGATTGCAAAGACGGCTGGATCCTCGACGGCTTTCCCCGCTCCAAAGATCAGGCTATTACCCTGGCGGAAACCTTGAAGAAAGAGGGCCTGGCCCTTGATTACGTCATCGAGATCGTTCTTGATCGTGAGATCGCCAAGGAGCGCATCATGGGCCGTCGTCTCTGTGTCAACGACAACAATCATCCCAACCATATCGCCTTTGAGGCCATCAAGCCGGTGGAAAAAGACGGCAAGCTGGTTTGCCGGGTATGTGGCGGTGATCTGAAGACCCGTGCCGATGATCAGGATGTCGAGGCCATCAGCAAGCGTCACGGCATCTACTATGATGACAAAACCGGCACCATGGCGGCGGTCAACTACTTCAAGAATATTGATGGACCGAAGGTCATCTCCGTCGATGGCTCGATCTCCATCAAAGAGGTTACCGAAGCAATCATGAGTAAGCTCTAAGAATCGTCATGGTTGCGCGGAGCTGATTTTCACCGTATTCCGGTGGTAAAGGGCCTTCCCATATCCTGGGAAAGCCCTTTTTGTCTTTAAGTTACAAGGAGTTGGCGAGTCTCTGCTGCGGTTGTTGCCGAAAGTGGAGACGTGTTGATTTGCCCTATGGAAGAAAAAACGAACATGAAGAAAATCGGAAAGGTTTATCTGGTTGGCGCCGGTCCGGGAGACCCTGGGCTTATTACCGTTCGCGGCAAGAGCCTCTTGGAGAGGGCCGAAGTCGTCGTCTATGACTATCTGGCCAGCAAAAAGCTGCTGAAACACGTTCCGGCCACGGCCGAATTGGTCTATGTCGGCAAGAAAGGTGGGGTGCAGCATACCCATACCCAGGAAGAGATCAACCAGATGCTGGTCGACCATGCCCAGCGCGGCAAGATGGTGGTCCGCTTGAAGGGTGGCGATCCCTTTATCTTCGGACGGGGAGGTGAGGAGGTGCAGCAGCTGTTTGCCGCCGGGGTCCCCTTCGAAGTCGTGCCGGGGGTAACCTCCGCCACCGCCGCGGCCACCTACGCCGGCATTCCCATTACCCATCGCGACTACACCGCCTCGGTCGCCTTCCTGACCGGTCATGAAGACCCCACCAAGGAAACCTCGGGGATCAATTGGCAGAAACTGGCCACCGGAGTTGGCACCCTGGTAATCTATATGGGGATCAAGAATCTGCCGACGATTGTTGCCAATATGATCAAATACGGCCGCGACCCGAAGACCCCGGTGGCCGTGGTCCGCTGGGCTTCCACCCCGGAGCAGCGCTCGGTGGTCGGTACTCTCGAAACCATCGCCCAGGTGGTGAAGGACGCCGGCATCAAGCCGCCATCGCTGATCATAATCGGCGAGGTTGTGAGCCTGCGCAGCACCATCGATTGGTATGAAAAGCGGCCGCTTTTCGGCAGGAAGATCATCGTAACCAGGACCCGTGAGCAGGCAAGTGATCTGGTTGCCGGGCTGGAGGAGTTCGGTGCCAATTGCTTTGAATATTCGACGATCAATATCCAGCCAGTGGATTCCTACGAGATCCTCGACGAAGAATTGGAGCGGATCAATGAGTATCACTGGATTATCTTCACCTCGCTGAACGGGGTGAAATATTTCTTCGAACGTCTGTACAGCAAGGGCCTTGATGCCCGCAATCTGAAAGGGCCGGAGATTGCCGTGGTTGGCAAAAGCACTGCCGATCTGCTCCTGCAATACGGCGTGCATGCCGATCTTATTCCCAGTGTCTTCACCGGCGAGGGTCTGGCCGAGAGCCTGCTTGATCAGGGGGTGGAAGGGCGGAATATCCTTATTCCTCGTGCCCTGCAGGGCCGGGAGTTGTTGCCGGAGACCCTGCGTGGCGCCGGTGCCCAGGTAACGGTTGCCCCGGTGTACCAGAACTGTCCGGCCGAAGGTGATAAGGAGTCTCTACGAGCGGAGCTTGCCTTGGGCAAGATCGATATGGTGACCTTCACCAGCTCTTCCACCGTTCGCAACTTCCTGGCCATGCTCGACGGAGTGGATCAGGATGAATTGAACAGGCTGCTGGCCAATGTGAAAATTGCCGCAATCGGGCCGATTACCGCCAAGACCGTTACCGATTCCGGTCTGCGGGTCGATGTTCAGCCGGAGCAGCATACCATTCCAGCGATGATTGAAGCGATAGTCGATTACTATCATGGAGCTGGGAAATAACAGTTTACTTCTCCTGCGCGGCGATGAGCCGAGGCATGGCCCGCCTGTCGTCAAAACACAGCGGCAGCGGGCCACGGCGGCGATGGAGGCTATTCGTTGCCGGGCCTGCGGGGCCGTGGTGACCGGCCGGGATCAGAAGATCCTGGTAAACGGTTGCCATGCCCACACCTTCTTTAATCCGGCGGGGATCATCTTTGAGCTGGGGTGTTTTCAGAAGGCCCCTGGCTGCCTGGCGGTTGGACCGTCCTCCGGCGAATTCACCTGGTTTGCCGGCCATGTCTGGCGGGTTACCCTGTGCCGCCGTTGTCAGGCCCATCTGGGGTGGTTGTTCCTCTCCGGGGACAACAGCTTCTTCGGCCTGATTCTTAGCAAGCTCCAGGAGTAGTCCCTTCGTCGTCGCCGTTTCTCCGGCGTTCTTTTCTTGTCAGTTGCCTTTGATCAGGTCGAGCAGATCTTCCGAACTCATTTTTGCACTTATATCGCTGCCTTCGAGAAGGCTTCCGGCGAGATCGCGCTTGTCCTGGTGCAGTTTAACGATCTTTTCTTCGATAGTGCCCTTGCAAACCAGCCGGTAGATGGTCACCGGCCGGGTCTGGCCGATGCGGTGAGCCCGGTCGGAGGCCTGGTCTTCAATGGCCGGGTTCCACCAGGGGTCCATATGGATGACATAGTCGGCGGCGGTAAGGTTGAGCCCCAAACCTCCGGCCTTGAGACTGATAAGAAAGAGATCGCCGATACCGGCCTGGAAGGCGTCAACATTGATCTTCCGCTGCTTGGCACTGGTGCTGCCATCAAGATACTGATAGCTGATCTTCTGCGCGTCGAGGTACTCGCGAATGAAGTTGAGGTGGCCGATGAACTGGCTGAACACCAGGGCCTTATGGCGGCTGGCAAGCAGCTCTTCGATGATCGAGGCGAAGACCTTCAGCTTGGCGCTGCCGGCGGAGCTGTTCGGATCGATAAGACGGGGGTTGCAGCACGCCTGGCGGAGGCGCATGATCTCGGTGAGGATCTGCAGGTGCCGGCCTTTCTTGTCCCTGGCCCCTTCGAGGATGTCGATGGCGTTCTGGCGCAGGGCCTCGTAAAAATGGGCCTCTTCCGGGCTCATCTCAACATCGAGGGTCACCTCGGTGCGGGACGGCAGTTCTTCCAGAACCTGGGACTTGATCCGCCTGAGGATAAAGGGCCGGATGAGTTTCTTCAGTTTCATCTTGGCGTCACGGTCCTGGAAGCGTTCAATGGGGATGGCGTAGCGTTCGTTGAAATTGTTCAAACTGCCGAGAAGGCCCGGGTTGATGAAGTGAAAGAGATTCCACAGTTCGCCGAGATGGTTTTCAATCGGTGTACCGGTGGTAATCAGTTTAAATTGCGCCTGCAGCGACATTGCCGCCTGCGACCGTTTGGTTGCCGAGTTTTTGATGGCCTGGGCCTCATCGAGAATAACCGCCTGCCATTTGATCGAGGAGAGGAGCTCGGTTTCCTGCTGGAGGAGGGTGTAGGTGGTGATCAGCAGATCAAATTTTCCAAGATCCCTGATGCTTTTTTCCCGGTCCTTGCCGGTGAAGAATTTCACGCTGATGGTCGGGGTGAAGCGGTGGACCTCCGATTGCCAGTTGGTTGACACCGAGGTTGGGGCAACCACCAGGGACGGGCCTTCCGAGGCGAGGCTGAGGATCACTGCCAGGGATTGCAGGGTCTTGCCAAGCCCCATGTCATCGGCCAGGCAACCGCCGACCCCCCAGCGGGCGAGCCTAGCCAGCCACTCATAGCCCTCCCGTTGGTAGACGCGCAGCTCGGCCTGCAGGGTTGATGGCACCTCGGGTTTGAAATTCTGGGCGTCGTGGATCCTCTGCAGTTGTCCCTGCCAGCCGTGGTCGGCATCGGTTTGTACCAGATCTGTCAGTTTTTCCAGCTGGATGGCGGCGAGCGGATGAACCAGCACCTCGCTATCGTCTTCATCGCCCTGGCCGTTGGTGTAGAGATTGATATCCTCCAGGCGTTTGCGGAATTCCTGGGTCAAGGCGATGAATTGTCCGTCGCCGATCTCGACGAAGCGGCCGGGGGAACTCTTCAGTTTGGCCAGTAGATCCTTCAGCTCAATGACCTGACCCTGATCAAGGGTGAGCTGGCCGCTCATGGCGAACCAGTTCTGGCGATTGGTACGGATCTTCAGGTTGAGATGCTCCAGGGACACCTTCTGGGTAATGGTCAGCTTTTCCCCTTCCGGCCATTCGATGACTACCTTATCGCGGATGGCCTGGAGTTCCATAAGGGTCTGCAGGCAGTCGTCGGGGTCGTAGAGATGCCATTCCCGGTCGTTTTCCTGCTCCATGTCCATCGCCAGGTCGAGGATTGGGCACATCTCTTCGATATCCCGCGCCTTCTCCTCTTCGAGGGCAAGGTTGCGGCGGGTCTGCAGGCGCCGGCCGTTGACCTCGGCCATGATGTTTTCCACACCTTGGCCTGGCTTGAGGTAGTGGCCGCCCTCGACAAAGGGCTTGACGAACATCTCCAGGCGAAATCCGGTGCCGTAGGGGATGAGGTGCATGTAGATCGTCGAATCGGCCTCGACGAAGGTGATATTGTTGGTCTTCCTGCTGCTGCTGTCGGCGGCGATGGCCGAATGGACGGTCATGAAGGAGGAGATATTGCCGATGGCGGTCAATACCTGCTCGCTTGCCGACTTGGGGACGGTTATGCCGTCCTTGCCGGTGATCTGGGCGATGCGGCGATGGTTGTCATTGATGTTGATGATCTTGACCCGGGTGGGAGTTTCCTTCTGGAAATTGATGTTGTCGGTGGTGATCGGGTGGGCAAAGCAGATATGGAGAAATTCGCCGCGTTCCTCGACCAGGAGTTCCGGTTCGCCGGCGACGAACTCCACCGGGGTCATCGGCGATTCCGCCAGGTACAGGTGCGGATGACCGATCATTGCCGGCAGAACCTTGTCGATGTTCAGAGCAAAGCTGAAACTCTGGTTTTCCTGGTTGTGGATTTTTTTGATCGCCGCGCAGATCTTCCGGTCCTGGGCGGAGAGAAAGGTCAGTTTGCTTGCCTGGTGCAGCCGTGCCAGGGCGATTGGCCGGCCGCGGCTCCAGTCCCCTTCCGGGGTCATTTTTTGTTCGCGGGGGGAAATGCTGATTTTCTTGCCCTCAAAAGAGACCATCCAGATCAGCCGGGTTGTCTGCCTCTGCTGATCATGCTCCTGGGCCGTTGCCTGGATAAGGGCCTGGAGGGTACGTTTCCAGGGCTCCTCAGGTTCGAGGATCGGCAAGAGAGGGACGATACCGGTGGTTTCGCGCAAGACCTTGGTTGTTTCCAGGTAGTCCGGGTTATCGTGATGGATCGTTGCCAGTATCTCGCCGAGCAGGAGGGTGAAGAGGTGATAGTCGCTTAGGCTGCCTTTGCGGTAGAAACTGATGATTTCTTCTTCGACATCCGGGTCGACGGCGCTGTTCAGCCAATATTGGCAGATACCGGTGAAAATAACCGTGAAGACGTGCTGCCGAGGGGTTTCGGGCAAGGTCAGCGCTTCGTTTAAGGTATTCTTGTTGATTTGCGAGTCGATCACCACGGCAAGGGCGTTGTAAGCATCGTTCTCCCGGGCCTTCGGGAACAGGGATACAGCGATGGCGATATTGCTGGCGATGGCGGCATAGCCCTCGCGGCTGGTGATATTTAAACTGGCGAGGATGTAAAACAGGCCAGGCGGGCCGAAGAAGGCGACATTCTCACCGGCACTGAATTTCTTAAGAAACTGCAGATCTTCCTGAAAGGCTGCCAGGGCGCCCTGGCTGTCACCGCGGAGAAAGCGGAGGGTACCTCCGGCCCCGGTACCCCTGAAGGATTCACTGTGGGCATCGATAAAGGCCCTAGCCTCGGTAAGTTTGCCGCGAAACAGCAGCTCATTGAAGAGAAGTCTGCGAAAGGGGAGGAGCTCGTCCTCGGTCAGTGCGGCAAATTCATGCTCTGACGAAAGGTAGGCAATGATTTCCGGGAAGTCGGTGAGGGTGTCCTGGCCGTATTGCAGGACATTGCCGAGCAGGTAAAACTGAAAGGAGGTGGACAGTGAACGGAACCAATCCGGGTCAAAAGGCCTGGTCAGTATACGCACGGCGGGTGGTGGGTCGGCTGCAAGATCCCGGCATTGAGCGGCAATAAACTCAGTAGCCTCGTCGATCAGATCAAACTGTTGGGTGTAGATGCCGATGCGCATCTCGCGAATGCCTCGCCAACACCTGGTTGTCCATTTGCCATAATAATAGGTCACCGGTGCCTCGGTTTGGATGGCCTTGGCATAGGCGGCATAGGTTCCCTCGCGGACGGCAATCTTGCTGAGGACCTCGACGATGTCCTCATGGCATTGCCGGTCTTTGGTCAAAAGACCCAATTGCTCGAATTTGTTAAAATAGTGGGCAAGATTTGCCGCGGTTGGTTTGTTGCCGCGGGGGTTCTTGAGATCGAGCTGGCGCAGGCAGTTGACTATGAGGGTTGAATGTGCCGGCTCATAGACGACGGAGAGAAATTGCAGCAGGGCCTGTTCGAAAGGCGAGAGCTTTTGGTACTGTTCAAGAAGATTGGGAGGTGTTTGCATGTAGAGTAGTGTAGTCCGGGACACAAAACCTCCGGAGAATGGCATTCGGTTTTTCAGTGTAAGACGCGAAGGGAACCAGGCAATATATCACTGTCTGGTCCGGATGAGAACCAAAAACTGTAAATAAAGTGGTCCTGACACGTTGGGATGCACCGAAAATATCCAAATATTCAAGGTGATAAAGCAAGATGCGGAAATCATCTGCCATATTGCACGGGATTGTTAGTGAGGGGTTTGCTATAATGATCAATTCTTGCAGACTTGGCCATCAGGCAGAGACAAATATTGGCAAGATGCATGTGGCAGATGGTATTTCTCGATTTTCGAAAATACGGAGAGAGGGAGGATGAAGGTATTCGGTTATATCTTTCTAGCAGAAGACAAAAACCACCTGGTTCCGGCAGCCGAACAGCAAGCCGTCCTAGAGGCATATGCCAGGAATCTCAATCGGCCCTTTTTCGAGATTTTTGTTGAAGAAGCAACGCCGATGAAGAGGCCCTTCAAAGATCGTTCGGCAGGGAGCAGGGTGCTGAAGAGCTGCGGTCCGGGCGACGCGATACTGGTCATGAGAACCGAGTGGGTGATGAGTTCCGCAGGCGAAGGGGAAAGTCTTCTACGCTTTTTGGCAGGCAAGGACATTGCTCTGCACTGTATCGATCTGGGTGGCAATATCAGTTTGCCGGAGAAGCGCCGGCTGATGGTCTCCGAGGGACCTGCCACCGTGGTCGGCAAACTGCTTGCCGCTCTTGCCGTCAGCGAGACCAGCAGGCATGGCCAGGCGATCCGCAGGGCCAAAAAAAACCGGAAAGCGCAGGGAAAGTATCTTGGCGGCCCGGTACCCTTTGGTTGGGAAGTGAGCGCGGATGGGCATCTCGTGCCCTACGAGCCGCAACAGGAGGTGATCCGGTCGATTGTCGATATGCGCCGGAACCGGTGGTCATACCGGGAGATTTCGCAGAAACTCAGGGATGAACAGAAGGTTCGCCTCTCGCATGAGGGGGTGCGGCGACTCCTCAGCAGTATTGGTGGAAAGGCCGGCCGGGGAGGCAAAGGGGATTCCGGATGAAGGCAGTCCCCCCTGTCAATGTATTAAAGATTTTTGTGAGTGGTGATTTTCGCATCCACTTCCAGGTGGCGTAGCCAAGCTGCCAGCAGCTGCTGTTGCTTGTAGCGCTGCAGACTGCTTTTGTATCTGTCAATTTCCTGGGCGTTATCGGGAAGTTTCGGAATGTCCCGGCTGACGAAGGTGTAGACATAGAAATTATCTCCGGCCCGTCCTGGTGTTTCGGGAAGCGGGGAAGACTTCGAGAGAAGAAAGGCCGTCTGTAAGAGGGCGGCTGGGAAGTCACTTTTGCCCTCGGGGGCATTTTGGCCTAGCGGACCTGAATCTTTGATGACAAGACCCTTTTCCTTGGCGGCATCGTCAAAGGACTTGCCTTCCTTGACGGCAGTCAGCACTTCTTTTGCCGCTGTCTCTGCCAGTTCCTGTGATTTTATTTTTCGGAAGTCTTTCTCTGCAGCGGCCCGGACGGCAGCCAGTTCGGGAACTTCCGGTTCCTTCTTGTCCTCGACGAAGACAACGGCGTAACCAGATTGCCCCTTGATCAAAGAACTCAGCTCGCCCTTATTCAATTCAAAGGTTTTGTCAATCAGCTGCTGGTCATCCTTCAGGGCAGCCGGAGCATTGCCCTTGGTGAAAAAGTCGGTCTGCAGGACTTTTATATCGCCTTGGCCTTGACTGTATTTGTCGAGGCTGCCGGCGCCGATAATTGCCTCGTAAGCGGTGTTGGCAACTTGGAAAGCCAGGGCCTCAGCTTCCTTACGCTGCAGGGTGGCAGTGATTTGTTCGGTCGCCTCGGCGAGAGTCTTGGTGGCAGCCGGTTTGATTTCTTCGAGAAGGATAATATGATAGCCGAACTGGGTTTTAACAACCTCGCTTACTGCCCCCGGCTGCATGGTGAAGACTGCTTTATCAAAGGCCGGGACCATCTGCCCGGCGGTGAAAAAGCCCAGGTCGCCACCGTTGTTTTTGCCGGGATCTTCTGAGTATTGCTTGGCAAGTGATATGAAATCGCTACCGCTTTTAGCAAGTTTTTGCACCGTTGCCGCCTTGGCCGCCTTTTCCTTGTGAACCTCTGCTGAGTCGTTTTCGCCTGCCTGTAAGAGAATATGGCGGGCGTGGCGCTGCTCGGGAACCCGGAACGTCTTGAGATTGGTATTGTAGTATTCTTCGATCTTCGCCTGGTCTATGACGATCTTGCTGCCAACTTCGGCGAAGGAAATGGTCAGATATTTAACTTTCAGTTGCGGCTCGGTTTTGTAACCATCCTTTGCGGTTTCGTACCAGGAGGCGAGGGCGGCATCGTCGATGGTCACCTTGTCAATATAATCGGCGGGTGATAGCCGTGCGTATTTGACCTCTATCTTTTCATTCAGCTGGCTGTAGATATCCTCGATCTCGCTTTCCGTGATAATGGTGGCAAAGCCACCGATGCGCCGTGTGGCCAATTCCGACAATTGGTCGAAACGGAGAGACTGCTCAAATTTATTGGGGGCCATCTTGTTGGCGGCAAGAATAGATTTGTAGCGTTCCATGCTGAAGGCGCCATTATCCTGAAACTGGGGCATGGTTTCAATAAAGGTGCGAATATCGTCACCACTCACCTCAACGCCCATGGCGCTGGCCCCCTGGCGGAGAAGAGCGGTCTGAATGATCTGGTTGATGACCTGCTGCTTCAGCCCCAGGCTTTCTGCAAGGCCTTTCGGGACGTTGCCGCCAAACTGGTTACTCAGTTGCTGGTAGGCCCGGTCGTAGGCCTGGCTATATTGCTGAAAGGTGATTTCCTCACCGTTGACGACAATTGCCGACTGTTTACTGTTTCCCATGTTGGTACCGACGCCCCAGAAAATAAACACCAGGGCGATGACTACAACTATGATTTGGATCAGGGGGGATTGGGCCTTTCTACGAAGTATCTGCAGCATGAATTTCTTCTTGGGAAGGGGTTGACTAAAACCTGGAATGGCCAGGGTGGCAGCGGAGCGGACCCCGAGTCTTCAGGCCTTGCAGGCCGCCGGTTTGGTAACAGTTCGATTTACTCTTTCTTTTTCTCAACTGCAAGGAAAAATCCTTTACTTCGGGCCGTAACGGCGTTAAGGAAAGTACGCTGTTTCCGCCTTTACGGCCTGGCAGCGGAGGATGTATCACAATGTGTTAGAATAAAAGGGAAATGCCCGAAACTGTTTGCCTTTGCCGGCAGGCAATGATGGTGGATAAATGATTGCTCATTCACTTGACAAAACGTTTTGCCTATAGTAATAAGACAAGTCAGTTTTTGGATTATAAAACGGCGCAAGCCATAGAATAATATTTCAAGGAGGTTGCTAGCAATGCCAACATTAGTTCACAATGGTAAGAGTTTTGAGGTAGATGAGGATGGATTCCTGTTGAAGGGCGATGATTTCAATCAGGATTGGGTTGACTATGTAAAAGGTGTTGAGGGTATTGCCGAGATGACCGATGAGCATGTCAAAGTCATTGACGCCCTGCAGGAATACTACAAGAAGAACGGAATCGCCCCGATGGTTCGTATTCTCTCCAAAACCACCGGCTTCCCGCTGAAAAGAATCTACGAGCTGTTCCCGTCCGGACCTGGCAAAGGAGCCTGCAAAATGGCTGGCTTGCCCAAGCCTACCGGTTGTGTCTGATATTTCAGCAGCCTTTTTACGAGCGTAATTAAAAATGGGGAATGGCGAAAGCCATTCCCCATTTTTATTTCGTAGAGTGTCAAAAACTGTAACCGCAACTGACGGGCCCGGCCCTGCACGGTTCCGATCACCTCTTGGACCTCTTGGTCACCATCTTGATTGAAAAAGGGGTTTAGAAGATCATCTCCGAAAACCGCTGGTGAAATTCTGTCATATCCTCTTCACAATTGCCGCATAACAGTCTGACGGTTCCCAGGGTCTCCGAGCTTTCGTCTTCAATGGTAAAGCTGCCATCGGTGTTTTGGATGTAATGTGTGGTGGTGATGATATCATCGGTTATTTCGAAGAAGTCCTTTTCATTGCCGCAATACGGGCACTTGAGAAGACTGACTACCTTGGGATGAAAGGTCACGTTACCACCTGTGCAAAAGAAAAGACGTCTTACGCCTTTGGAACACTATTGCCCGAGTCCGCCGGTTTATGAGCGTCCATCACTACCTTGATTTCACCCTGGATAGCTGCTCCTGATTCAACAGTCAGGCTTGCCGCCTCAAGTTTGCCGTTGATTGAGCAGTTCTTTCGCGCGGTCAGCATTGTGGTCTTGATGTTGCCTTCGATACAGCCGTAGCAATTGAAAGAGGAGACGAAGATATCTCCGTTGATCTTTCCAGTTTCACTGAGAACGAGGTGTTCTCCCTCGATATTGCCGTTGACGACTCCGTCTATCCGGGCCTTTCCTTTAAAGGATATACCACCGGTTATAACCATGCTTTTGTCGATGATCGATGAGATAACCTCGCCCTCAACTTTCTTCATTTCCTGGTCTATATTTTCAGATTTGCTAAACATTCCCATTTCTATCGTGTCTCCGAGGAAGGGCTGGTCGATTCTGGCAAACTGGCGATTTTCATGAACATGTATGGATCGATGGGGTCACCATCAAGGGTAACTTCGTAGTGGAGGTGCGGTCCGGTCGATCTTCCGGTATTGCCGACGTAGCCGATCAGCTGGCCCCGGCGAACCTTTTGGCCGGAACGGACCAGATATTTTTTCATATGGCTGAAGGTCGATGAGTAGCCGTTGCTATGGTCGATCTCGACGAAGTTGCCGTAACCTCCGTTGAAATAGGCCTTGGTGACCACGCCATCGGCGGTGGCGTAGATGTTATCGCCGGGTTTGCTGCGAAAGTCTATGCCGGTGTGAAAAGCCGATTTGCCGTTAACGGGATCAAAACGCTTGCCGAAGCCGGAGGTGATCGGGCCGTCCACCGGTCTGCCAAAGGGCAGGAAACGAATGGCCTTGAGGTATTTGTCGGCTCGATTGAGCAGGGCGTTGCGGCCGCCGGAATCAGGCTGCTCGATAAAGAGGCCGCCGCTGTTGCTGTTGCCTTCCTTGACCTCGACCGGCAGTTCCATGCCGATGCTGTCGATCATTTTCTCTATGAGTTCACTACGCTCCGCCAGTTCGTTGACGGCAGTGGAGAGGAGATTTTCTTTTTCGGCACGGAAGGCCACGGCCTGTTTCACCGTACTGAGCTCGAGCTTGGCCACCTTGAGATTCAGCTTCAGCTGTTCTTCGTCGCTGTCTCTTTTGCTTTCGGCCATGAGCTCGACGCTGGCTCGCAGCTGCTCCCGCGCCTCGCCGAGCTGGCTGGCGATGGTGCGGTTCTCCGAGAAAAGAGACAGGGCAAGAATGCTGGCGATGGTCATGGAAAGGCTAATAAATCCAAAGCAGCACGAGTAAAACCACAATTTTTTTCGCGATAGCGGGAATTTTATAACCTTCCCTTGGTTGCCGGCGATGATGATATGGAGTTGCTCATCCATTGTTCAATTCCAAAACAGTTGTTAAGAGCGAAAACAAAAAGTATGATGCGCTTTCGACCTCATTGAAAGTGACGTTTATTGGCATCTGCCCGCTGGTTGTGTATTTCTCCGAGTGACCTGCCGGGAGTAGCGCCCCCTTATACCCTAAGGGCATACGTTTCGTTTGAGCAGACAAGCTGCTCAACTCAGCTATATTGTCTCTCCTCCTGTGGATAATGGGCTAAGCCATGACGAATTCAGGGGAAAAAAGATATCGTCAGCTGGTTGTCAGCCTCGAAATACGCGCAGATTTTTATAGCTTATACTCAGCGAAAGAAAATTAAGCAACAAGAAAAAGCCATGAATGCCTCCTCACATTGGTCTTCTAACATATTGTAATCATAAAAATAAAAATAAAATTTCCTGTGCGCCCATAGGGTTACGGGCCATTGGTCTTGGAGTTACTGACTATCTTCTGTTATGGCAAATCTTATTACCTGTAAAGCACTCGGCAAATCATTTGGGGCGCAAAACCTCTTTAAAAATATCAATCTGGTGGTTAACAGCGGCGAGAAGATCGGTGTTATCGGGCCTAACGGTTCCGGCAAGTCCACCCTGTTGAAAATCATTTGCGGCCTGGAGGAGGCGGACAGCGGCCAGGTTGTCACGCAGAAATTCATTCGTCTCAGCTACCTCGCCCAGGAAGATGTTTTTGACCCGGGGAAAAGTGTTACAGCCACCCTCGTCGCCGCCTTGGCAAACGAAGACCTGGACGACACGACCAAGTACAACCGCGTTCATATCCTGCTCAGCAGGGCCGAGTTTCCCGATGCCGATGCCCCTGTCGAGTTTCTTTCCGGTGGCTGGCGGAAGCGCCTGGCGATTTGCCGGGCCCTCCTCGTTGCCCCTGATGTGCTGGTCATGGACGAGCCCACCAACCATCTCGATATCGAAGGAATCCTCTGGCTGGAGAAGATGCTCCAGGGTGGTTCCGCCCCCAGCGCCACCCTGGTGGTGAGCCATGACCGCCATTTTCTTGAAAACTGCAATAACCGGATTATCGAGCTGTCGGCGGTGTATCCGGAGGGGACCTTGCAGGTGCAGGGCAGCTACTCGGAGTTTTTAGAGGCAAGGGAGCTGTTTCTCTCCGGGCAGATGCAGGAAGAAGAGCGGCTGGCCAACAAGGCCCGGCGGGAGATTGAATGGCTGCGTCGTGGCCCGAAGGCCAGGGCCACCAAGGCAAAATACCGGATCGACGAAGCGCACAAGCTGACCGGCGATCTGGCCGAGGTGAAGGCGAGAAACCGCTCCATCGCCAGCGTCCAGATTGATTTCGAGGCGACCGGGCGGAAGACCAAGAAGCTCCTGGAGGCGGTAGGACTCAGCAAGACCTATGGCGACGTGCCGCTGTTTTCAGGTCTCGACATCGTTCTCTCGCCCGGCACCCGCCTGGGTCTTTTGGGACGAAATGGCTGCGGTAAATCGACCCTTATGCAGATTATTGCCGGGGCCTCGGGCAACGCCCAGGTCGTACCCGATGCCGGGACCCTGAGAACCGCCGACAATGTCAAGATAGTCACCTTCGACCAAAACCGGGCAAGCATCGATCCGACCGTTACCCTGCGCCGGGCCCTTGCCCCTGATGGTGATGCGGTGGTGTATTGCGGCCGGTCGCTGCATGTGGCCAGCTGGGCGAGGAAATTCCTGTTCCGGCCCGATCAGCTGGAGACCCCGGTCGGCCAACTGTCCGGCGGCGAGCAGGCGCGCATCCTCATCGCCGCCCTGATGCGCCAGCCGGCCGACATTCTTCTTCTCGATGAGCCGACCAACGATCTCGATATCGCCTCCCTCGACGTTCTGGAAGCAAGCCTCAATGACTTTCCCGGTGCCCTGGTCCTGGTGACCCATGACCGCTTTCTCCTCGACCGGGTGTGCGACCGTCTCCTGGGTTTTGGCGGGCGCAGCGGCGTCAGCTATTTTGCCGACTACCAGCAGTGGCTTGCCGACCTGCCGCAATCCGCGGAAAAAGAAGCGCCACGGGAAAAAGTCGGAATTAAGGGCGGTCCTTCAGCCCTGCCGGTGAAGAGCAAGGGTCGTTTATCCTATCTTGATCAGCGCGAGTACGAGCAGATCGAAGGGAAAATCGCAACCGCCGAGGCTCGGGTGGCGGAACTGGAAGAGACCATGGAGCGGCCGGAGGTCGTCTCCGAGGCGGAAAAGCTCGCCGCCTGCTGGCGTGATCTGGAGGCGGCCAGGCTGGAGGTTGAACGGCTCTACGCCCGCTGGGAAGAGCTGGAAGCCAAGAAGGGAGAGTGAGGCAGGCATGAAGATTGCTGTTGTCGCGGATATCCATGGCAACCTGGAGGCCCTTGAGGCGGTGAACGCCGATCTCCTCGGGCAGGGCGTAGACCGGGTAATCTGCCTCGGCGATTCCATTGGCTATGGTCCGGACCCTGAGGCGGTGGTCACCCGGCTGCGAAGTCTTGGATATCAGTCGGTCCTCGGCAATCACGAACTGGCCCTTGCCGACCCTCGCGCCCGGAGATGGATGAATTTTCAGGCGGCGGACAACAATATCATTACAGCCACATTATTGTCTGAGGAAAATCGTAGTTACTGCTGCTCCTTACCGACACATCTCGCCTTGGATCAGGCCTACTTCGTCCATGGCTTCCCACCGGATTCGGTCTTTCGCTATCTTAGTCGGCAATCCGATGATACCTTGGCGACGCTCTTTACCACCTTCCCACATTCCCTACTGTTTCTTGGGCATACCCATAAGCTGGCGATTATCTGGCAGGACCAGGGGGCCATCATCCGGCGGCCCCTCGGCCGGGAGCATCTGGAGCTGTTGCCGGGCCGGAAGTATGTGGTCAACGCCGGCAGTGTCGGCCAGCCCCGCGATGGCGACAACTGCGCCAAATACCTGCTGTGGGACTGCGCTGCCGCAAGTCTTGAGGTGCGGTTTGTCGCCTACGATTATCACACCACCATGCGAAAGATCAGGGAAAGGGGTTTTCCCGAGACCTACGCTACCCGTCTTGGATAAAAAATGAGAATGATCGGCAGATATGAGGTGGTCGGCCGCCTCGGGCGGGGCGGGATGAGCACGGTCTACAAGGCTCGGGCGCCGGTGACCGGCCGGCTGGTGGCCCTGAAGATCCTCCAGCCGCGCAACCAGATCTTTGTCGATTTGGTGGGAGAGGAGCGGCTGAAAGAACTCTTTGTCACCGAGGCAAAGATCATGGGCGCCCTCTCCCACGATCATATCGCCAAGGTCCTCGACTGCGACCAGTATGAAGGGCAGCCCTTTATCGTTTTGGAATACTTTGCCCATTCCCTCGGCAGCTTTATCGGCGAGTCGTACCGGGTGGAGGCCCCATCGCGGATCATCTCCGTCGCCAAGACCCAGGCCTATCTGGTGCAGGCCCTGCGGGGTCTTGAACGGCTGCATTTTGCCGGGATCATTCACCGCGACATCAAGCCCTACAATCTCATGCTGACCAGTGACGACCGGGTGAAGATCATCGATTTCGGATTGTCACGGGTTCGCGGTGAAGAAAGGACGGCAGTACCGGGGATGCAGGTCGGCTCACCCTTTTATGCCGCACCTGAACAGGAGGTGGACCCGCAGCGGGCCGATGGCCGGGCCGATCTCTTTAGCCTTGGCATCATGGGGCTGCGGATGTTGACCGGCTGTCTCTTTGATGTTCGTCAGGGCGAGGTAACGGCCAGCGCCTTTAATTCGGAGATAGGGCCGCTATGGGATGAGTGGCTGAGACGCAGTATTGCCCGGAAACCAGGGAACAGATTCCAGAGCGCCCAGGAGATGCGTCTGGCCCTGCAGGCCCTGCCTCTCAATGAAAAAAATGTACCCTGCAGCCGGCAACAGGCGAGGACTTTGGTCCGGCAATCGGTGCGCCGGGAACCGATGCGGGTGATGTTCAAAGACATCCGGGCCGTCCTCGGTCTTGACGAATTGTTCCGTCCTTTGGTCTATGCTGAGCAGGATTTCGCCGCCATTGGGCCGCTGGTCGCCCATGAACGCAACAGCAATCTCCTCTGGCAGCGCTTCGGGCCCGGGTTTACCCTCGACTGGCAGCAGGCAGGCGATTATGTCGCCCATCTCAACGGTATCCGCTGGCAGGGACGGGACACCTGGCGGCTGCCCACCGTCGCCGAGGTTTTTACCGTACTCAAACCGCCGCTGCACGGGGTCAACTGTTCGGCCTGGCCGCTGTTCGACAACTCCCTGCATTGGCTGTGGACGAGTGACCACTGCACGAAAAAGCAGGTGTGGACGGTCGATGTGGTGGAGAGCTTTTTCGAGCGCCTCGATATGGACGGGGTTGCCTCGGTTTGTGCCGTCAGTTCCTTCTGATTGCAATTCTCAATCAAGCGACAACTTGAGCTGCTGTCCTGTGCGGCTCCTCAATCCCCGCGGCCGGCGAAAAACTCAGCAAAGGCAGCAAGTACGGTGTCGACATCGGCGCGGCTGATATCCAGATGGGTCACCAGCCGGGTGGTCTTGCCGGGGGTGATGAGGATCTGCCGGCCGCCGAGGAATTCGGCAAGAGCCGCGGTGGTCTCCGCCGGGGCGGTGAAAAACACCATATTGGTCTGGGCGGGATTTCTGTCGATGGTGAGGTCGGCAAAGTGCGATAGACCCTCGGCGAGGATCTCGGCATGCTCGTGGTCAAGGGCCAGCCTCTCGACGTTGTTTTCCAGGGCGTAGAGTCCGGCTGCGGCAAGGATGCCCGCCTGGCGCATACCGCCGCCGGCCATCTTCCGCCATTTCCGTGCCTCCTCGATAAAGGCCTTGCTGCCGGCAAGCAGTGAGCCGACCGGCGCCCCCAGGCCTTTTGACAGACAGAGGGAAACCGAGTCGAAATGGCCGGTGATCTCCCGAACCGCCACCCCCTGCTTGACGACGGCGTTCATCAGCCGTGCCCCGTCGAGGTGCAGTTTGAGGTTTTTGGCCTTGGCAAAACGCGCTGCCTCGGCCAGATAATCGAGCGGCAGGGCCTTGCCGTTCTGGGTGTTTTCGAGACAAAGCAGGCGGGTCCTGGCGAAATGGATGTCATCTGGTTTGATCTTTTCCTCGACCTTGGCAAGGGACAAGGTCGAGTCGGCCTCAAACTCAATCGGTTGCGGCTGGACGCTGCCAAACACCGCAGCGCCGCCGGCCTCATAGCGGTAGGTGTGGGCCGTCTGGCCGACGATATACTCGTCGCCCCGGCCGCAGTGCGCCAGGATGCTTATCAGGTTGGCCTGGGTGCCGCTGGCGGTGAGGATCGCTGCCTCGAAGCCGAGCAAATAGGCGGCAAAGGCCTCCAGGCGGTTGACGGTCGGGTCGTCGCGGTAGACGTCGTCGCCCACCGGGGCGGTGGCCATCGCCTGGCGCATGGTCTCGGAGGGTTTGGTAACGGTATCGCTGCGCAGATCTATGGTTCGCATCTTCTATTCCTTCGGTTGTACCGTGGCTAAAAAAGTATTAAAACTACCTGGGAGCAGGGCTAGCAGGCAGTGATTGTCAGTAAAGGTACAGGGAAGGGGATGAAAAAGCGATGGGAAAAATAGTTTGTCTGAGTGATGCCCAAAGGGCGATCTTGACCGGGGCGCAATATGTCCTGAAGGTTCTGTCAGAGGAAGAAGTGGTGACCATCGGCGCCGGCGAGATCCCGGTAGCTGCCCTTACCGACGCCCAGCTGGAGGAATTCCTCCAGGTCGCCAATCTCTTCTATAGGGGCGGGGAGGTCTTGATAACCGACGCCCAGTACGACTTTACCTTTCTGGCCGAGCTGGCGCGGCGCCAGCCCGGCCACCCTTATCTACATACGGTGGAGCCGGAGGCCGCAGTGGAGGCGAAGACCGTCGAGCTGCCGGTACGGATGCTGTCGACGGAAAAGGCCTATGACTTTGCCGCCATCGTCAACTGGGCAAAACGGATAGAGAAGGCCGCCGGGGAGTGCGACATCGACTTCGCTTCCCTGGTGTTCCGGGTGACGCCAAAGCTTGACGGCTTTGCCGCCTATGATGACGGGCAGACCCTCTATACCCGGGGCGACGGCCGGCGGGGGACGGACATCACCCGGGTCTTTGACCGCGGACTGCAGGTTGCGGCGGGCGGCCGGCGGGGCCTCGGGGCGGGGGAGATCGTGGTCAGCCGCGGCTATTTCCGTGACCATCTGGCGGAGCTATTTGACAACTCGCGCAACTTCCAGGCAAGCCTCATCAAGGAAAAAGAACTGGAGCCGCCGGCCCTGGAGGCGATCCGTTCCGGCCAGGCGGTGTTTTACCCCTTCAGCTTGTTGCCTGCCTGGGAAGGTCCCTGGGCAGACTTGGCCGCAAATTTTGAGGGGATTGTCGATCAGCTGTGGGGAAAGATGGACTACGATATTGACGGCATGGTCCTGGAGGTAACCGACCTGAAGCTTCGCGACCATCTCGGGGCGACCAGGCATCACCACCGTTGGCAGATCGCCTACAAGAAGAATACCGAGACCGCCGAGGTGAAGGTGCTGCAGGTCATTCCCCAGACCTCCCGCTCCGGCCGGGTCAACCCGGTGGCGGTGGTCGAGCCGACGCGGCTGAGCGGTGCCCTGATCCAGCGGGCCACCGCCCATCATTACAATATGGTACGGCAAAAAGGGGTGGGGCCGGGGGCAGTCATCAGATTGTCGCGAAGCGGCGAGGTCATCCCGAAGATCGAGGAGGTGCTCATGCCGGCCAGTCCCGAGCTGCCGGAAGCATGTCCCAGTTGCGGTTCGCCCTTGGTCTGGGAAGGTGACTACCTGCTGTGCATCAATAACATGAACTGCCCGGCCCAGATATCCCAGGCGATTGAACATTTCTTCAAGGTCCTCGGTAATATCGACGGCTTCGGGCCCTCGTCGATTACCAAGATCTTCAATGGCGGCAAGGCCTTCATCCCGGTGATCTACGGCCTGACGGAAGAGGACTTTGTTGCTCTAGGCTTTGGCCCGAAGCAGGCGGAAAATATGGTGGCGCAGCTGCAGCGCAGCCGGCTGTTGCCGATTGAGGACTGGCGGTTTCTCGCCGCCTTCGGGATGTACCGGATGGGCATGGGCAACTGTGAGAAGCTGCTGACCGCCCATCCCCTGGAGCGGGTCTTTTCGCTCACCAAGGAGGAGATCATTGCCATTAAGGGCTTCAGCGATAAAACCGCCGAGGAGATGCTTGCCGGCATGAAGGCCACGGCGGAATTGTTCACAGCCGTCTACCGCCTCGGCTTCAACCTCGTCAAGACCCCGCTGGTAGACGATGAAGAGCCGGCAGGCGAGGGGCCGCTCCTCGGTAAATTGATCGTCTTTACCGGGACCATGCAGAGTGGCAGCCGCGACGATATGAAAAAGCAGGCCAAGGCCCTCGGGGCAAAGATCGGCGAAAGCATCACCGGCAAGACCGATCTGCTGGTCTGCGGCGAAAAGGTCGGATCGGCAAAACTGAGCAAGGCCGAGAGCCTTGGGGTGCGGATTGTCACGGAGAAGGAGTATCTGGCGCTGCTACCCTGAAACGGCGAGGAGCCGCACAGCGCAGCAGCTAAAGGTAACGCTTGATTGAGAAATGGAATTATTTCGGTGGCACGAGAAGATTGCCAGCCTTGGCGATGTTCTCGTGGGCGACCTCGTCGATAAAGATCAGCACCGCTTCCGGCGGTTTATTGGCTTCCCGGCAGATAACCTCGGTGACACCCTTGCTGATCTTCTGTTTCTGTTCCTTGGTGAGGGTTCCGGCGACGCGGATATTGACGTATGGCATGATGGCTCCTGAGTAATGTGGTAATTGGTACGGTTGAAGGCAATGACGACGGCCGCATTGCGGCGACCGTCTGCAATGTACCTCCTTTTGCCTCGTGACAAAAGGGGGTATTTATACGATCAGGGTCTCGCCATCCCCGGGGATGAGCAGCCGCGAGGCGGCAATACCCTCGTCCTTCGCCGCCCGGCGCAGCACGTCCCGGGCAACCGTGCAGTGATCGAGGGACTCCATGTGCACGGCAACCACCGTGGCATTCGGTGCTGCCCGAAGTGCCGTGAGGGTTTGCCGGCAATCCATGATGATGGGATCAAAGCCCGGCAGGGTTGCCCCACCGGCATGGACGATGATAATGTCCGGCTTATGGGCCTCTATGGCCAAGGCCACCTCCTCGCACCAGATGCTGTCGCCGACCCAGTAGACCTTTGGTTCGCCCGGGGCCTGGAGGACAAAGCCTGAGACCTCGCCGAGGCGCGCAAGGATCTTGCCGCTGCCGTGTTTGCCGCCGGTGCGGGTGATGGATATATCTTTCCAGACATCTGTGGTTTCGATGGCGGTGACCTTGGCAAAGCCTTTTTCCCTGAGGGCTGCCGCATCACCCGGCGGGCAGTAGATCGCCATATCCTTTGCCAGGAGTGTAGCTGCGGCCTCGTCGAAATGATCGGGATGCAGGTGACTGATGATGGTCAGATCTACGCCCCGGAGGATCTCTTCGATCGCCAGCGGCAGATCGATCGTCGGATTGGGTGCGATACCGGCAAATGACCGGAATCCGCCCTTGTCCGAGAGCATCGGGTCGGTGAGGATGGTTTGCCCGGCGTAGGTAAGCTTCATTGTGGCATTGCGGATCAATTGGATCTTCATATCTTCCTCTCTTGCTTTATTGTCGGTATCCGGCCTCTTCTCTTCATTGCTTTAAGCCTATCATACCAGGAATCCGGTTTCTCCCAAGTGGCGGTATTGACAAAAAAGAGGTGATATCGGACAATGGCCGGACAATTTACCGCGCACTCTGGAGGAAATATGTACCGCATTGCCCTGCTGGCCGTAGAGAACTGCATGTATTCCAGTCTCACCGGCCCCTACGACGTCTTTTCCGTGGCCTCAGCCCGGGCGGCGAGTCTAAGCGAAACCAACCAGGAGCCCCTTTTCCAACCGGTCATTGTCGGCTCCGGCGGGCGGGAGATCCACGCCTTTAACGGCATGGTCGTTCCCCTCGGGGCAACCTTCGCCCAAGGGGTTGTTTACGATATCGTCCTGGTGCCGGTCATCTTTGGCGATCTGGAGGCGGTCCTCGCCGACTGCGAGACCATAGACTGGCTCAGCCATCAGGGAGAGATGGGCGCCTGTCTGACTTCGGCCTGCGCCGGCTCCTTTCTTATCGCCGAGACCGGTCGGCTGCAGGGGCGGACGGCAACCACCCACTGGAACCTTGCCGACGGGTTCGCCAGGCGTTTTCCCAGGGTCATTCTCAAACGGGAGAGGATGCTCGTTGACGAAGGCGACTGCATTACCGCCGGCGGGGTTTCCGCCTATCTTGATCTGGCCCTCTATCTGATCGGTCGTTTCGGCTCACCGGAGCTTGCCGCGCAGCTTTCGAAAATCCTCCTCATCGATCCGGTCAGGCGTTCGCAGTCGCCGTATCAGGCATCGGTGTTTACCAAACAACACGGAGACGCGGCGATATTGAAGATCCAGGAAAGGCTTGAGGAAGACCTCGGCAGGCCGCAGAGCATTACTCATCTGGCAGACAGGGCAGGCCTTGGTGAACGGACCTTTATGCGCCGGTTTAAAAAGGCCACCGGCGATAGCCCCCTGGAATACCTGCAGCGATTGCGCATTGAGGCGGCCAGAAAACTGCTGGAGACTTCAGCCGAAAGTATTGAGGAAATCACCCTGCGGTCTGGCTACGAGGATATCAGCTCCTTCCGGAAACTCTTTAAAAGGCATACCGGCCTTTCCCCCTCCGCGTACCGGAAAAGATTTGCCTGTCGTCTTCCTATCATTTAAAGATACGGCAGGCGGTTGCTTTGCCCGGCGTTCTTTGCCGGCCCGGCCAAGGCAAAGGCCTTTCTACTATTTTTTAAAATACAATTGTTTCATGGTGTTATATTAATAATTTGGAGGATAAAATGGATCTGCAGTTTTCAGTCGACCAAGAGCTGTGTATTGGCTGTGGCGAGTGCATCAACGATTGTCCCTATGGCCTGATCGAAATGCGGGATGGTATTCCGGTGTTAAGCCGGGAAAATGAGGCGAGGTGTCTCCAGTGTCAGCACTGCTTTGCCGTCTGCAGTACCGGGGCCTTGAGTATCCTCGGCAAGAAAGCCGCCGATTCCCCGCCGCTGGGCCCCCTGCCCACAGCGGAGCAACTTGCCGGCCTGATGAAGGTCCGCCGCTCCGTCCGCAGGTACAGCAAGACCCCGGTATCCAAGGAAGAGATCGCCTTTCTCCTGGAGACCGTTGCCTATGCCCCGACCGCCGTCAATAACCGCCAGGTTCTGTGCACGGTCATTGAGGACCCGGCGGTTATGGACGACCTGCGGCGGACCACCTATGCCCGGTTGCAGACCCTCATCGACACCGGCAAATTCCCCAAGGGTATGCAGTATCTGGAAGACGTGGTTGTCGAGGCGCTGCAGAGCGGCAAGGATGCCATCTTTCGCGGGGCCCCGCATCTCCTGGTGGCTTCGGCGCCAAAAGACAGTCCTTCGCCCGACGCCGATTGCTTTATCGCCCTCAGCTATTTCGAACTGCTGGCGGCCAGCATGGGCCTCGGTGCACTGTGGTGCGGTCTGGCCAAATGGGCCCTGGCGGTCGTGTTGCCGGAGGTGATGGCAAAGCTTGGGTTGCCGGCTGATCACCGGGTCGGCTACATGATGGTCTTTGGCCGACCGGCGGTGCAGTACCACCGGACGGTGCAGAGGGAAAATGCCCATATTAACCGGGTAGCACAATTGCAATAGGGTGTCTGCGGCAGTTCCGGGCGATGAGCATACAATTCGCCCGGAACTGCCGGTCAGGCCGATCTAGCTGAGTCGAGCAGCTTGTCTGATTAAACGAAACTGTATATCAAGGCGATTCTCCATTTTTTCTTGCAATTTTCTAGTCACTTCTTTAGTCTGCTGTACCTGTTACAGCATCGATTCTGCATATTCCGGGCACAATTTGCCTAAGAGATGGGGTGGTATTTTTGGGATATGACAGAACAACACTCTATCCCCTCACTCAGACAGAAGGAGACACTATGAAAAAACTGGTCATCGGGCTTTGCGCCCTCGGGCTCATGCTGCCAACCCTTAGTGTTGCTGCCGACCCGGTAAAGATAGGCATGATCACGACCCTTTCGACCAAGGCCGGGTATCTTGGCGAGGAGATACGTGACGGTTTCCAGCTGGCCATCGACCAGGAAGGCGGAAAACTGGGTGGCGCCGCCGTGGAACTCCTTGTTGAAGACGACGGAGCCAAGCCGGAAAAAGGCAAGCAGATTGCCGAACGCTTCGCCCAGAAAGACGGGGTGAAGATCATGACCGGCATTGTCTTCTCCAATGTGGCCATGGCCGTGGTGCCGAAGATCATCAAGGAAGACGTGCTATATCTCAGTGCCAACGCCGGGCCTTCCGATCTGGCCGGGGCCGGCTGTGATCCCAATTATTTCAGCGTTGCCTACCAGAACGACAATCTCGACGAGGTCGTCGGCCAGTATGTCACCGAAGCCGGCCATAAGAATGTCTATCTGCTCGCTCCCAACTACCCCGCCGGCAAAGACCATCTTGCCGGATTTAAACGATATTATAAAGGTGCCCTCGCCGGTGAGGTGTACACCAAGCTCGATCAGGCCGATTATGCAGCGGAGATCGCCACCATCCGCGATGCCAAGCCCGATGCGGTATTCTTTTTCCTGCCCGGCGGCATGGGCATCAATTTTATCAAACAATACGCCCAAGCCGGCCTGAAGGAGACCATTCCCCTCTACGGCCCGGCATTCTCCTTTGACGAACGATTGCTTGCCGCTGTCGGCGATGCGGCCCTCGGTGTCAAAAACGGCTCGCAGTGGACCCATGATCTCGACTATCCCGCCAACAAGGAATTCGTCGCCGCCTTCAAGAAGGCCTATAATCGCACCCCGACCCTCTACGCCAGCCAGGGCTATGATACCGCCCGGTTGATCTCCTCCGCCCTCAAAGCGACCGGCGGCAAGTCCGACCTTGCAGCCCTTCGACCGGCGCTGAAAAAGGCCGAATTCGCCTCGGTACGTGGCAACTTCGCCTTTGGCAACAATCAGCACCCGATCCAGGACATCTATATCCGCGAGGTGGTGAAGACCGAGACCGGTTTCACCAACAAGACGGTCAAGAAGGTCTTCGCCAAGCATGTCGATGCCTATGCGAAAGAGTGCAAGATGCAGTAGTATTCTGATTTAATGAAATAATCTCAAAAGCTATCTCCCTAGGATAACACGAAAACCTAAAGGTTAAGGGGGCCCTCGGGCCCCCGTTTTTTATGCTCCTCGTCATTGAACAACTTCTCAACGGCCTGCAACTGGGGATCACCCTGTTTCTGATGTCGGCCGGCTTGACCCTGGTCTTTGGCATCATGCAGATCATCAATCTGGCGCATGGTTCCTTTTATATGATCGGGGCCTATGTCGGGGCGACGGTTGCGGCGCGCAGTGGTTCCTTCCTCCTGGCGGTGGTGGCGGGAGTTGCGGCGGCGGCGGTCGTCGGCGCAGTTGTTGAGGTGCTCGTTCTTCGCCATCTCTATAAACGCCAGCATCTTGACCAGGTGCTGGCCACCTTTGGCCTGATCATGTTCTTCAATGAGCTGATCCGCGTCATTTGGGGCCGCCAGCCCTTGTTTATGAGTATCCCCGCCGGTCTGTCGAAAAGCATTCAAATCATGCCCGGCCTGCCGTACCCGACCTACCGCCTGGCGGTGATCGGTATCGGTCTTTTGGTCGCGGTCTTTTTGTGGCTGATGTTCGCCAAGACCCGGATCGGCATGCAGATCCGCGCCGGTTCCAGCAACCGCGAGATGGTTGGCGCCCTCGGTGTCAATATCAACCTGCTCTACACCCTGGTCTTTGGTCTGGGGGCACTCCTGGCTGGGCTTGCCGGGGTCATGGCCGGGCCGATCCTGGCCGTTGAGGCGGGGATGGGCGAGAGCATCCTTATTCTCACCTTCGTCGTTATCGTCATCGGCGGTATCGGCTCGATTCGCGGGGCGGTGGTCGGGGCCCTTCTCGTCGGCATGGTCGATACCCTTGGCCGGGCCTTCCTGCCGGCCATTCTGCGGACGATGCTTTCTGCGGCCACCGCCGACAGCGCTGCCGCCTCGCTTTCCTCGATGGCCATTTATATCCTTATGGCGGCCATTCTGGTCTGGAAACCCCGGGGCCTCTTCCCGGCGCACGGGTGAGTAAATGATGACCAGAAGACAGCTCATCCTCTGTTGCGGGGCACTTATCCTTCTCCTTCTGCCGCCGGCGGCCCATTTGGCCGGCAGCCCCTACGTGATCTCCCTTGCCAGCCGCATCGTCATCTACGCCCTGGCGGCGGCGAGCCTTGACCTCTTGCTCGGCTACGGGGCGATGATCAGTCTTGGCCATGCCGCCTTTGTCGGCATCGGCGCCTATACCGTCGGTATCCTGCATTTCCACGCCGCCGCAGCCGAGCCGCTTGTTACCTGGCCGTTCCTTTTTGCCGGCAGCACCAGTGGCCTCGTCGTCCTGCCGCTTGCGGCCTTGATGGCGGCCCTGGCCGCCTTGATCATCGGGGCGCTCAGCCTGCGCACCACCGGCCTGCACTTTATCATGATCACCCTTGCCTTTGCCCAGATGCTCTACTACTTCTTCATATCCTTGGAGAAATACGGCGGCGACGATGGTCTGTCGCTTGCGGCGCGGAGCAGCCTGCCCGGCCTTTCCCTTGGTAACGGCAGTCAGTTTTATTATCTTTGTCTGGCGGCCCTCGTGCTCTTCCTGTTTTTTTCCCAGAAGCTGGTGAACTCCCGGTTCGGCCTGGTGGTGCGGGGGGCGGGCAACAACGACCGGCGCATCAAGGGCCTCGGCATCCATTCCTATTGGTATAAGCTTGTCACCTTTGTCATCGCAGGTAGCAGCGCCGGTCTTGCCGGTGCTCTGCTCGCCAACCAGACCGAGTTCGTCTCTCCCGGTCTGATGCATTGGACCCTGTCCGGGGAGCTGATGGTCATGGTCCTCCTCGGTGGCCTGGGCAGCCTGTTCGGACCGGTCCTCGGCGCCGCGGTCTTCCTTCTCCTGGAGGAAACCCTGGCCATGTATACCGAACACTGGATGGTGTATATGGGGCCTTTTCTCGTGATTACGGTCATTTTCGCCAAGCGCGGGCTCTTTGGCTTTCTTGTCGGGGAGAAAGAAAGAAATGACTGATACCCTGCTTGAGGTCAACGGACTGTACAAGTCGTTTGGGGCCCTTCTCGCCACCAACAACCTGTCCTTGTCCATAGCCCGCGGCCATATCCATGCCCTCATCGGCCCGAACGGCGCCGGCAAGACGACGGTGGTCAACCAGTTGAGCGGCGACCTGCGGCCGGACAGCGGCAGCATTCATTTTCGTGGCCGGGACATCACCCGCCTGCAGACGTATAAACGGGCCCGGCTGGGCATCGCCCGGTCCTTCCAGATCACCCATATCTTTGAAAACCTTACTGTCGCTGAAAACATGGGCCTTGCTATCTGCGCCGGTCGCGGCCATAACTTCCGCTTCTTGCGCAACTGGCGGGGTGATGCGGCAATCAAGAACGAACTGCAGGAGGCCCTCCACCGGGTCGATCTCCTCCACCGCTCCGAACTTGCCGCCCGTCATCTGTCGCACGGCGAAAAGCGGCAGCTGGAGGTCGGCATGGCCCTCATCGGCCAGCCGGAACTGCTCATCCTCGATGAACCGATGGCAGGCCTTGGCCCTGGAGGAACGGTGGAGCTTGCCAAGCTGATCCGCAAACAAAAGGGCCAGGTGACGATCTTGCTCGTCGAGCATGATATGGATGTGGTCTTCTCCCTTGCCGATCAGGTGACGGTCCTCGTCTACGGCGAGAATGTCGCCACCGGCAGCCCCGATGAAATCAGGAATAACCCGGTGGTTCGCACCGCCTATCTGGGGGAGGGGGACTGATGCTGGTGGTCGAACAAATCGAAACCTGCTACGGTGCAAGCCAGGCACTTTTCGGCGTCTCCCTGCGCATTGACGAGGGCGAGGTGGTGACCCTCCTTGGCCGCAACGGCATGGGCAAGAGTACGACGGTGCGGTCGATCCTTGGCCTCAGCCCGGTTTCCGCCGGCAGGATCAGCTATTTAGGCCGTTCTATCGAGGCCCTGCAGAGTTACCAGATAGCCCGGCTGGGCATTGGCCTGGTGCCGGAGGGGCGGCAGATCTTTCCCAACCTTACCGTGCGCGAGAACCTCGTTGCCACCGCCGCCAACAGCCGCAAGGCGCCGCAAGCCTTCGACCTGCCGACCGTCATGGCCATCTTCCCCCGGCTTGCCGAGAGGATGGGCCACTACGGCAACGAGCTATCGGGTGGCGAGCAGCAGATGCTGGCCATCGGCAGGGCCCTCATGATCAACCCCGGCCTGCTCATCCTTGATGAGGCGACCGAGGGCCTTGCCCCTCTCATTCGCAAGGAGATCTGGCTGGCCTTGAATACCCTCAAGGAACGCGGCCTGGCCATCCTCGTCATCGATAAAAACATCACGGCCCTGATGGCCATCGCCGAGAGGCATTACATCATGGAAAAGGGACGAATCGTCTGGGACGGTACCAGCGAAGAATTACAGGCCAGGCCGGAACTGCGCTCCCGCTATCTCGGGATCGACTGTTGAAACGAAGGGCAATTTTTCTAGTAACAAGGTGAAACTATGCATATTCTCGTAACCGGAGGGGCGGGGTATATCGGCAGCCACACCTGTCTTGCCCTGCTCGAATGTGGGTATCAGGTGACGGTCGTCGACAATCTGTCGAATGCCAGCCAGGAGTCGCTTCGCCGGGTCGAGGAACTGACCGGCAAGGGCCTGGCCTTTTTCCAGGTCGATCTGCTCGACAAGGAAGGGCTTGCCGGGGTGTTCGCCGGCTGCGACGGCAAGGTTGATGCGGTCATCCATTTTGCCGGCAAGAAGGCGGTCGGCGAGTCGGTCGAAAAGCCCCTGCTCTACTACAGCAACAATATCACCGGCAGCCTTACCCTCTGCGAGGTCATGGCCGCCCAAGGGGTGAAGAATATCATCTTCAGCTCGTCCGCCACCGTCTACGGCGATCCGGCCAGGGTGCCTATCACCGAGGACTTCCCGCTGTCCTGCGCCAGTCCCTATGGGCGGACCAAGCTGATGGTCGAGGAGATTCTCCGCGATATCCAGCATGCCGACCCGGAGTGGAACGTCTGCCTGCTCCGCTATTTTAACCCGGTGGGCGCCCACAAAAGCGGCCGCATCGGTGAGGACCCGGACGGCATCCCCAATAATCTCGTGCCCTATATCGCCCAGGTGGCGGTAGGCAAACTCGCCGAACTTTCGGTCTTCGGCAGCGATTATCCGACCGTCGACGGCACCGGGGTGCGCGATTATATCCACGTCGTTGATCTGGCAGAGGGGCATGTCAAGGCCCTCGATAAGCTGATGGAGCGGCCCGGAGTGGTGGTCTACAACCTCGGCACCGGCCGGGGCTACAGCGTTCTTGAGATGGTCCGGGCCTTTGCCAAGGCCTGCGGCCGGGAGATTCCCTACCGCATTGCCGGCCGCCGGCCCGGTGACATCGCCACCTGCTATGCCGATCCCGCCAAGGCCCTACGGGAACTCGGTTGGCAGGCCAGATTCGGTCTGGCGGAGATGTGCCAGGATACCTGGCGCTGGCAGAAGAATAATCCGCAAGGGTATTAATGCCGTACTCCTGGGCTATCAAACTGGCAATGGAAATCTCCGCTTGGTTCTGTACGATAGTACTGTGGTATCAAGCCAAAGTGTTGCCAGTGAGCGCCATGTCGGCGCCGGTAAAGGATTTGCCGTGTACCTATCTTTTACTTGCGAAAAACTTATATTATAAGTTAAAATTATAAGCATTCAGCAAATCGAATGGAAAAATATAGCCCTCCGGCAGCTTCGGAAAATCAAGAGTAAAGAAGACCGCGACGATATCTATGAAGCTGTCGGCAAGCTGGCCCTGTTTCCCGATTGCGACAACATCAAGTAAATTGTGAATTCGGATAACCTCTACCGTTTACGGGTGAAAAACTGGAGAGTGATCTTCTCCAGTCGGCTTGAAATAATCACTATAGAAGAGGTTAAAAGGCGAAATGAGCGCACATACAGATAAGGTTCAGATAATCAAACAGAACGGCGTACCGGCTTTTGCCGTTATCCCCTATGCGGACTATCTGGCCCTGACCGGTCAAGGTGACGCCGACGAGGCGACAATTCCTCACGAAGTTGTCGGCCTGGCCATAAAGAACGGCTGGAACCTGGTCAAGGCCTGGCGCAAGCACTTAGGCATCAGCCAGAAGGAGCTTGCCGCCAGGGCCGGAGTGAGCCAGCCAGCCCTCTCGCAGATGGAGAACAGTGACAACCCGCGCAGCACCACTCTTGAAAAACTGGCCGAGGCAATGGGTTTGAGTGTACATCAACTGACCGATTGAAGAGGAGATCGGCGTCCTGATCTAATAGCTCGATTTCTAAACTGCGACTAATGTCCCCATCGACTTCCTTGGGGAATACTTTCCACTTCATTCCCCCAGTATCATCTTAAATATCTACAATCATAGATAGTATCTTTCAGGAAAAGGTAGTTTTGAGGTATCTGGTTGGATACCCTCTGCTGGGAAAGGAATTTTCAGGAAGCACCAGCAATGCGATTATGTGCCTCCTCATCAGGCAGCAGATCCAAGGGACTGGCAACCGGATTACGCATATCTTTTACCACGTGGGTGTAGATCATCGTCGTTTCCACCTTCGAGTGGCCGAGATAGTCCTGGATCTGCCGCAGATCAACACCGTTCAGGAGCAGGTGTGTGGCGAAGGAGTGGCGCAGGGTATGGACGGAGGCGTGTTTGTGAATTCCTGCCTTGTGCAGGGCACCTTTGACGGCACGCTGCAGGGCACTGTCACTCACATGATACCGGCGGACCAAGTTGTTCTCCCGGTCGATGGAGCGAACGGCTGAAGGGAAGAGATACTGCCAGGCTTTCTCGATCGATGCGCCCGGATATTTGCGCGCCAAGGCCTTCGGCAGATAGACTGAGCCGAAGCCGTCGGCGAGGTCTCGGTCATGCAGGGCGAACACGCGACGGATATGCTCCTGAAGCTGGCCATTCAGTGACTTCGGCAGCAGCGTAGTACGATCCTTGCCACCCTTCCCGTCACGGACAAAAACCAGCTGCTGATCGAAATCGATATCCTTGATTCGCAGACGGCAGCACTCGTTGACCCTGAGACCTCCACCATAGATAATTTTTAACATCAGACCAATCGTGCCTTCAATATTCCGCAGCAATCTGCCGGTCTCTTCAATCGATAAGACCACAGGGAGACGCTGGCTGGTCTTTGCCCTCACCGCGTTTCTCATGTCCCCCAGATCCTTATTGAAGACCAGGCGAAAAAACTGGAGAAGACTGTTGAAGGCGAGATTCTGTGTCGATGCGGAAATATTTCGATCGACGGCAAGATGGGCGAGAAAGTCGCGGACCAGGTCGGGGGTGCAGGTCCGATCCTTCTCTGATGTGGGTGTTCGGGTTTGGCAGTAGGAAAAATATCGCTGAACCCAGCCGAGATACGTCTGCTCGGTGCGAGTGGCATAGTTGCGCAGCCGAAGTCCTTCACGAAATTTCTGCAAGGCTGCCTGTTGAGAGATGGGCCCGGTAGAGGAATTGTCCTGCCCTTGCCCGGCAGGCTGTGACTGTGATAATAAAAAATTGCTGAAATATAGACGGACGGCCTGATCAGCCTGTCGGACCTGCCAGTCCTGGTAGGAGCCAGATTCATTCAGTTCCCGTAGGAAAAGGGGAACCTGCTCTGCCCAGGACATATTTGGCAGTTGTACTCGATATTCAAAAAATTTCCTGACCCAATGAACGAAAAACTTCTCCTTGCCTGCCTGTACCAATCGGCTTTCCAGAAGAAACTTGCCAAAATCCGTGCTGTTAAACTCGTCGAAATTATTCATATTTTTTTAATATACCCAGTTATTTAATACTTAGTGGCGCAGCGGCCTAACAGGCGATATTTCCCAAAAAGCTGCACAAAACACCCCATCAACGGCCAAAATTTCCAGCAAAATAGCAATCCTTCCGAAAAAAGCTTCCAGTTATGCTGCAGCAGACTAACCGGCGTAAATCCCCAAAAAGCCGCACAGAAAATCCTAACAGCAATTTTGTTGTCAAGGGCGAGATTCTGGTCTATCATGCCAGAACAATCTTACATTTCTATTACATACAAAGAAGGCGAGAATTTTTTTGAAGAAAAAATGAGGATCTGCCAGCGATGAACGGCCTTGAATCGCGAGGTGAAAAGCTGATCCGCAGGCCAGATTCCTCCAGAAAAGCCGCTGCGGCATATTAAACGTTAGACTGACGCCTTCGGCGCCAAAGGAGAAAAAATGATTACAGTTGAAATTGGTGAGTTCAATAAAAAACGGACGTTCGAACCTGCAGAGTTACAGAAACTTGGAAAATATGTTTAGAATACTTTTTTTATAATTTATTTAAGTGACGAACTACTAGCCTTTCAAGGCTGCTATAGAAATTGTAAGAGACGAACTTATATAATAGAACCGTTTTTATGAAAGGATTGATTTTATGAAGTTATATATGCCCCAAATATTAGGGATTGTAAATATTACCGAAGACAGTTTTTCTGATGGAGGCCTTTATTTGAATTATGATAAAGCTTTGGAAAAATCCCTCAAATTGATAGAAGATGGCGCTGATATAATTGACTTAGGAGCTGCTTCTAGCAATCCTGCTGCAAAAGAGATTGAACCTCAGGAAGAAATAAATCGTTTAAAACCAGTCGTTGGCCATTTACTTTCTAAAAATATTCCGGTTTCTATAGATTCCTTCAAACCTGATGTTCAACGATACGCATTAAAAAGTAAAGTCCAATATTTGAATGACATTCAAGGATTTCCATATACAGAAATTTATCCTGAATTGGCAGAATCGGATTGTAAACTAATTGTGATGCATTCTATCCAGCGTTTAGGCCCGGCTACAGTTATTGAAACAAAACCTGAAAAAGTATTCGATGAAATAATAGATTTCTTTTTACAACGCATCAAATTACTTCAAAATTCAGGTATTTCATCAGATAGAATAATCTTAGATCCGGGAATGGGTTTTTTCTTAGGGTCCAATCCGGAATCTTCAATATATGTTTTAAAAAATATATCACGATTAAAAGAATACTTTAATTTACCAATTCTTGTTTCGGTTTCTCGAAAATCGTTTTTAGGAACCATAGTAGGGCGCGAAGTCAACGAACGAGGTTCAGCTACTTTAGCAACAGAGATTTATTTAAGTTATATGGGTGTAGATTATATTCGTACTCATGATGTGAGAGCTTTGAACGATGCACTAAAAATGTTTAAAGCATTAAACTTAATTGAGTAATACATTAAGTAAAAATATCATATTATAAAAAAGGGTGATTGATATAGTGAAAAAAACAGATGAATTTTATAATAAATTTGAAGAGGCTTTTATATCATGGGCAGAAAAAAACAGATGACATAAGAGCTGCCTTTATTATAGGTTCAAGGGCACGCGCGGATCATCCGGCTGACGAATGGTCTGATTTAGACAATATGTAACTGATAGGAACTGTCATTTCGGGGTTTTTGCGGTTTTGGGTCAAAATTCGGTTTTTTCCCCGAACTACAACTGTTTTCGCACCCCGAACAACTAATCCAATCAGAATTTTCCGGCAACGCCGATCCTGTGGAGTATAATTCCAACCTATTTCTGCCGTCAATCCCTGATTTGCGCCAATCTGACAAAGCTCCAAGGTATACCTCCCCTACGAAGCCCTTTAAGCACCGCTTTTGAGGTGTTATCCTGTTCCGTATAAACTTCGTTTTTGGGTATTATACCGACGCCAGTGCCAGCTCAGGAGGTGAACGAGCACAGACGTCCACTGGCTGCTCCCGTTCCTGCTGCTTTGCCCAGTTAATAATCTTGGCAAGCTCCTTGGGATCCTCGATTATCGCCACAACCGACATTGATCCCTGGCATTTTGGGCAAACAAACGGATCAACTTCATAGACTTTCTGTAACAACCGGGCCCAGCTTTGTTTGCGCAACTTGGACCAAGAATCTGGAACCTGGACAGTTTCCGGTTTCTCCTGAGGTATGGCTTGAACAATTTTGGGTTCACTTGGATGACCTTTTTGCCAACTTTCCGGAGCCAAGCAATAAATATTGGGGCGTTCTTGCCATTGCTTACGGACTTTTCCGGCGTATACGCCATAGCGGCGAACCGATTGCACCCGTCGTGGTGGTAAATGGGCTACCAATTGGTCAACGAATTCAAAACCTTTGAAGGTTTCAGATTTGCCTTTGTAGAATCCCTTTGGGGGAGCTGTCCAGATTACAGTATCGCAGGCTGGATCATAGTGGATTTTGTCTGCACAGGTAGCCCCTCGAACAATATATTGCCCCAAGGCTTCACGATCGGCCTTGCTGAATAACCTAGTTTCGCTCTCGATACTAAAGCCGGAATGCTTCCAGTCTTTGAGCATGTTCACTCGGGCCTGATCGATCAACTCTTTGCGCACAAACAAAGCCAGAGAAGCTGCTTGCCAGACCTTGAGCATCCCTTCGTAGGCTCCGATTGGCAAATATATAAAGCGGTCGTACTTGGTGAACCCACCTTCCAGAACCAGAACATGCCAATGCGGGTGGAATCGAGCGAATTCACCAAACGACTGGTAACTAACGACACAGGCGCATAGTAGTTCTTGACCTGCTGCAAGGGAGAAAAATTCGGATAACAACGAGAATATCAGCCGGGCTACCTCGCCAAACAGGCGCTTATCCGATTTAAAGTATGGTCTGAGAATTTTGGGGATCGTAAAAACAAATTGCCGATGCGGTAGATCAAGAAGCAAATCCTCGGCCAAGTATTCAGCATAGAGTAAGGTTCGTTTTTGGTCGCATGATGGGCAAAGGTGAAAAACCTTGCATGAAAAAGGCCTGAAGTACGAATAGCCACAATCTTGGCAGAGGATACGAGCAACACCCTTGGTCCAATCGGCGCAACTAGTAAAATGTTCAAGGCGGTCAAGGATAGTTTGCGATGGACTTGCGTAGGCTTGGTACTGGTTAAGAGAATTGCGAACTATGGTCTGGATTATCCCTTCCCGATGGGGAATGTAAGTTCCCATACCTATACATACGCAGGGAAACGGTCATTTGCTTGCAATTGCGAAAAAAAATGGAAAATGGGGACAGGCGCCACCTAACAAACGGTTCGAGCGGACTCGCGGGACAAGCCCGCTCGCAGCTCAACCGAATGTTAACCTTAAGATGAACCTAGATAACCAAGATCTGAATAATGGATGAACATCAACTTTTCCTATGAAGCCATCAAAATATGAGACAGGAGAAATATTAGAAGGATTTCGCCTGTTGTTTTCAGGAAATGAGATTTCTTGTGTTTTAATCGGGGCAAGTATGATTGATAAATCTCTAGAAGATTTGTTGAGTCGATATTTTATTAAAGGGAAAACATCGGATAAAATGCTTAGCGATACAGGTATTTTGGGGACTTTAAGAAACAAGGCAGATTGTAGTTATGCATTGGGTCTGGTCGATAAGAAAGTTTATCAAAACATCATATGGGCGTTAGAAGTACGAAATGTATTTGGACATCATCATCTTAAATGCAGTTTTGCAAACGAGAAAATCCTCAAAATATCTAACGATAACCCACATGGTTTAATAGATTCCTCAAACGCGGATTTGTTTTATAGTGTATTAGAAAAGGCTGGAATTGACTTAACTGAGGATTCTGAAAATCTAAAAGAATTTAGGTGTATTGCATTCGAGATTGTAAAAATTGTACAGAATAAAAAAAAAGAAGTAGATGCTAAGAAGAATAACACGGAATAGCTTTTATTAATGCAACAATCAATGGTTAACAAATAATTTGAGAGGGATTTTGGTTCCGCTGCGCTCCACCAAAACCCCTCAATTCACCGTTGTGAAAAATGAATTAAAAACGTACAGAGCAGGAAATTGGATACTTCATGTTCAAAAAATTTTGGAAAGTGCTCATCTCCTCTTTTTGCTGTCTGCTCCTTTTTTCAGATGCTAATAATAGCTATGGTGAAGAAAAAATTTATACACACAAAGAACTTGTTCGTAAAGAATCTGTTTTGTATGACAAGATAACTGATACAAAAATTTATGGTTTGATACGGGAATATTCGCCAGCATCTGGAAAATTACTTTGTGAAACGCCATATAAAAATGGAAAAGAAAATGGTATTAAAAAATGTTTTTCTCATGCTGGCAATCTATACAACGAAACACCATACAACGATGGGAAAACGAATGGTGTTGGTAAAGTCTTTTATGAATCAGGCAAAATTTTTTCGGAAACACCATACATTAATGGGAAAGTACATGGTGTTTTGAAAAGATTCTATGAGTCTGGAAATATATTTGGAGAAACACCTTATAAAGATGGCCAGATTGATGGTGTGCACCAATTTTTTTATGAATCAGGAAAATTAAAATCAAAAACATCATATAAAAACGGAAAGAGAGATGGTGTCGAGGTGAGATACCGCAGATCTGGTTATTTGTTTCAAGAAATTATATTTGAAGATGGGGTAGCTGTTTCAGGTTTTCTAAACACTTTTTGGGGAAATAAAAGGAGAATGAGTGATTCGGAACTTCAAGAAATTAATTCAGAACAGAATGAATATTAGAAGATGCGGCTTACCGATTATCTTATGATTATCACAACAAAACGTTCCTGCGGAAGCCGCAAACAGCGCGGCTCCCGCAGAACTCCACGTTAACTCTTTTGATGAAGTGATCTGAACAAACCAACAGCACATGCTTACAAGCCTCAAACATCAAGATGAAGCCATTCCTCGCCTTCGACATGGGCAATGTCCTCTTGCCCTTTGACCACATGC
>JAOTRX010000004.1:300000-444241 GCA_030247675.1 Desulforhopalus sp.
GGCCGTGGCTCTGATCAACGAGGTTATCGCCAGGATCAAACAGCCGGTGGCGCCGTCCCTGTTTCAGGAAAGTACGGTGGGAAGCCCGGCGCTCCACGTCTTTACCTCGAATATGGAGAAAGAGCAGTTTGCCGCCATGGTGGACCGGGCCAAAGAGTACATCCTCTCCGGCGATATCATTCAGGTTGTGCTCTCTCAACGTTTTCATACCCGTACCCAGTTGCCGCCCCTCGTGCTGTACCGCGCCCTGCGGCATATTAATCCCAGCCCCTATCTCTTTTACCTGCGCCTGGGCGATATTATCCAGATTGGGTCGTCGCCGGAGATCCTGGTGCGCAAAGACGGCCGGAACATCGAGCTGCGACCCATCGCCGGAACACGGAGGAGAGGTGCAACCGCAGAGGAAGATTTGGCCCTGGAGAAGGAACTTCTTGCCGACCCGAAAGAAACGGCAGAGCATCTGATGCTTGTTGATCTCGGTCGTAACGATGTGGGGCGTGTCGCCAAGGGCGGCCATGTGACGGTTCAGGATCTTCTGGTCATTGAGCGCTACAGTCACGTCATGCATATCGTTTCCGGGGTTCATGGCGAGATCGCCGACGGCAAGGACCAATTTGACGTCATGGCCGCCTGTTTCCCCGCCGGAACTGTGAGCGGTGCGCCAAAGATCCGGGCCATGCAGATCATCGATGAGCTGGAACCCGACAAGCGGGGTGCATATGCCGGTTCGGTAGGCTATTTTGGCTTCTCCGGCAATATGGATTTTTGTATAACCATCAGGACATTTGTCATGCACGGCGATAATCTGTGGATTCAGGCAGGGGCAGGGATCGTTGCCGATTCTCAAGCGGAAAAGGAGTTTGAGGAAACGGTCAATAAATCATTGGCATTGCGCCGGGCGGTTGAGCTGGCTGAGAAAGGATTTTAGGAAATGCTTGTTATAATAGATAATTACGATTCGTTTACCTATAACATTGTCCAAACTGTTGCCGCCAACGCCCTGGCGGAGGGTCGGACAGAAGATATTAAAGTCTTTCGCAATGACAAGATCACCGTCCAGGAGATTGAGGCGCTACGACCCGATCGGCTGTTGATATCGCCTGGTCCCTGTACCCCGAAGGAAGCAGGGATTTCCATCGAGTCGATACAATATTTCGCCGGCAAATTACCGATCCTTGGGGTGTGTCTTGGTCATCAGTCGATAGGCGATGCCTTTGGCGGCCTGGTGGTTCGGGCGCGGCGCGTTATGCACGGCAAGACCAGCCCAATGACTCACGATGGGATTGGGGTTTTTACTGGCCTTCCCAACCCCTTCGAGGGCATGCGTTACCATTCCCTGGTGGTTGAAGAAAAGGGCCTGCCCGATTGTCTGCAGGTGACTTGCCGGACCGATGAGGGAGAGTTGATGGGCCTCAGACACCGGGAGCTGGCTATCGAGGGAGTACAGTTTCATCCTGAGTCGATCATGACGCCTGCGGGTATCCAGTTGCTGAAAAATTTTATGGACCCCGGGTATCTGCAAATGCTCCGCCCTTGAGGCGCCTTGAAGGAAAACTCAATAGGTAAAAGGGATTATGAACATCAAACAAGCGATAAACAGGGTTGTCACAGGCCAGGATCTGACTGAGCCGGAGATGGTGGCGGTCATGAACGAGATCATGAGCGGCAATGCCACCGATGCCCAGATAGGCTCTTTTATCACCGCCCTGCGCATGAAGGGTGAAACCATCGATGAAATTGTCGGCGCGGTTCGCGTTATGCGTGAAAAGGCAACCTTTGTTGACTCGGGCATAAACACCGCCTCCGGTCAGGTACTGATGGATATCGTCGGCACCGGCGGCGATTGCTCGGGGACCTTCAATGTTTCGACAACCTCAGCCTTTGTCGTGGCTGCGGCAGGAATCCCCGTGGCTAAACACGGCAACCGCGCGGTTTCTTCGCATTGCGGCAGCGCCGATGTCCTTGAGGCCCTTGGTGTAAACCTCAGCCTCTCGCCGGATAAGGTCGCAATGTGTGTTCGCACTGTTGGTATCGGTTTTCTCTTTGCCCCTATGCTGCATGGGGCGATGAAACACGCCATCGGCCCGCGGCGGGAAATCGGCATCCGCTCCATCTTCAATATTCTCGGGCCAATGACCAATCCGGCCGGGGCCAACGTCCAGCTCACCGGGGTATTTGCCAGGGAGCTGACCACGGTTCTTGCTGAGGTGCTGGTCCGTTTGGGAATGAAAAGGGCCTTGGTCGTTTGGGGTGAAGGCAATCTTGATGAGTTGACCATTACCGGAACCTCGCATGTCGCCGATGGGCAAAACGGCAGGGTGAGCACCTATACTATTTGCCCGGAAGATGTTGGCCTGGAGAGGGCGACCCTTGAAGAGATTCGCGGCGGTGCCAGTCCTGCCGAGTCGGCGCAGCAGGTGCGCGAGGTATTAGGGAGTGTGGCCGGCCCGAAACTTGATATGGTGCTGCTGAATGCCGGGGCCGCCCTCCATGCTGCCGGCAAAAGCGAAACTATTAAATCGGGGGTAGCGCTCGCCAGAGAGGTCATCGCCTCGGGTGCGGCTCTCGCTAAACTTGAACAATTACTGGCATTTTGTCGTTCTGTCTCTGCTGCATAAACGAATTTCTTCTCAGACCATGATTCTTGATACCATAGTTGCAAAAAAGAAACAGGAAGTTGCCGCATTGCGGGCCAAGGGCATCGTTTTACCGGCAGAGTTCCAGGGCAAGGAAATTGCCCCGCCACGGGGTTTTCGCAAGAGTCTAACCGCGTATTCCGGGGTGGCGGTCATTGCCGAGGTGAAAAAGGCCTCGCCGTCAAAGGGCGTCATTTGCGCCGACTTTCAGCCGGTGAATATCGCCCGCAACTACCAGACAAATGGCGCCCAGGCGATTTCCGTGCTCACCGATGTCGATTTTTTCCAAGGTTCGCTGCTCTATCTCATGCAGGTGCGTGAGGCTGTGAACTTGCCGGTACTGCGCAAGGATTTCATCATCGATGAATTGCAGATACAAGAGGCTGTGCAGCATGGGGCCGATGCCATCCTGCTCATCGCGGCAATCCTTGACTGGCGGCAAATCGCCGATTATCAGGCCTGCGCCTTTGAATGCGGCATGGATGTCCTGGTGGAAGTCCACGATGAGCGGGAAACCGAACAAGCCCTCAAGGCGGAAAGTCAGCTCATCGGTATCAACAACCGCAATCTGCAAACCTTCGCCGTTGATCTGGCAACGACGTTTCGGCTGAAAAAGCTTATTCCCTCTGAGATTCCAGTCGTTAGCGAGTCGGGATTGAAGACGGTTGAGGATTTTCGCCGGTTGCGGGAGGAGGGCATCAAAGCTGCCCTTATCGGTGAAACCCTGATGCGCGCCGGTGCCGATAGTGACCTGCTCCGCTCACTGAGGGGCTAGGGGTTGCTCATGGAGCAGCGGCCAATCCGAAGAACCCGTGTCAAGATGTGCGGCACCACCCGGCTGGAAGATGCCCTCGGCGCCGCTCGCCTTGGCGTCGATGCCCTGGGGTTTATCTTTTACCCGAAAAGCCCGAGATACATCAGCCGGGAGGCGGTAGCCAGCATCCTCGCGAAACTGCCGCCGTTTGTAGCGCGGGTGGGGGTCTTCGTTGATGCGCCGCTTACCGAGGTGGTGCAAACGGTTGGAACCGGATTGTCATTTGTCCAGCTGCACGGCAGCGAAAGCCCCGAGTATTGCCGAGAATTACGAGCCCTGCTGCCCAGCTGCGGGTTCCTCAAGGCATTCAGGGTGAGTGCCGAGAGTTCCGGCGCCACCTTTACCCCGTACGAAACATGCGTCGATGCCTTTCTTCTTGATACCTATATGAAGGGCGCCAAGGGGGGGACCGGCGAGGTCTTCGACTGGTCGATTATCGACAAACTCAAGTTGCAGCGTCCGGTTATCCTTGCCGGCGGCCTTTCGCCGGAAAACGTCGCCCAGGCCATTTTGGAAGTTGCGCCCTATGCGGTTGATATCAATTCAGCAATTGAATTGCGGCCGGGAGTAAAAGACATCCGCCGTCTGCAGACAGTCATGGAAATGGTCGGTGAGGCCGACCGTCGCTAATTTTCCTGTAAGCTTTTTCGGGCCTTAACGGGCAATCACGAATGCCCCCCTATAACCGCTTTCAATGAGGGCCTTTTCCGCAGTTTTGGCGCTATGCAATGTCTTGCCGACATAGACCCGGACGCCGTATAAAATATCTTTAGGGCTGAAAGACTTATGGATGATTGTGGTATGCCCGGCATCAGTGAAGCGCTTTTGTAGCCTCGTTGCATTCGATTCTTTTGCGAAAGATCCAATCTGCACGAAAAATTCCCCCAATGCATAATCCTCGTTGTCTGGGGTGGCAGTTTCACCTTCTCTGGTGGTCGTCCCATCGGCCAGGGTAACGATTTGTACCTTAGCGGTGCCGTTGCCGACAACTCCCAGTGATTTAGCTGCCTTATAGCTTAAATCAATAATTCTTCCCCTGATTAATGGGCCTCGGTCGTTGACGCGGACCAGGGTGTTCTTACCGTTTTCGAGATTTTTTACCAGGAGGACGGTGTCCATAGGTAAAGTCTTGTGGGCGGCAGTGAGCGAGTGCATGTTATACAGCTCACCATTTGAGGTTTTACGGCCATGGAAGGGAGGACCATACCACGAGGCAAAGCCCTTTTGGATAAAACCGTTTGATGAGGGGGTTGAATAGTATGATTTTTCTGCAATAACAAATGGTTCCTTGCTTCTCAGCCAAATATTTCCCGCCTCTGCTCCTTTTGGCAAAAGAAAAAATATACTGAACGCCAGAAGGCAAACTACCCCCGGTAGACCCGCCGTCAGCCAGCGGGTGGAAGCCGCATTACATAGCTGTTTAAGGGTTCGCGAGGATAATCGGTGGCACAAGGCCATCCGGTGGTGAAGAAGGTACATCATAGGTTGATAATACAGCCTTGATTAAAAGAAGGCAGCTAAGAAGGCCAAAAGCGAGAACGCTTCTCAGCAACCCTTGCAAAGATTTACGAGGTATCTATGTGCATACCAGGCCGGCGACCCTTGAAGAATGGCTGGTTGGTGACCAACAACACTTCGCTGCAACAGGCCTCGGATAGGGCAAAGACCTGAGCATACTGCATCTATTATGTTCGAAATGATTGTAATAGTCAAAAACCAACCGAAAATTGGTAGCGAAAAAATGGCAGGGTAACGCCGGAGCTTGGCAGTGAGGAGACTGATTTTCTTTGCAAAGAGCGAAAAGAGTTTGTTGTACTATCCCGATTTTGCAGGAAAATATCAGAAGAACCTTGAGTAAATCAAAGAGTCCAAGCTTTCTATAATAGTTGAACTTTCAAGAAGTACCTGATATATAGGCCTACTGGAAGTCGCGGAGCCTTTTGTTGCATACGTTCTCTCGATCTTCCGATGTTTGCCAGCATAGCTCAGTTGGTAGAGCGGCGCTCTCGTAAAGCGCAGGCCAGCGGTTCGATTCCGCTTGCTGGCTCCAGTAAATTCAAGGACTTATGGCTTTATGTCGTAAGTCCTTTTTTCTTTTCCCCACACCATTCCCCACAGGTTGTCCGAAATACCCTATATGCTCATTTAAGGGATGATGCATTAAGACAAGCGGCAGATCTGGCCGGGGACATAATCAATGATGCAATAAATCAGAATTGCCAAACTATAGACCCACTTGCAGAGTTGAATAATGGATAAGCAACGTGGATTCAAATCTGGAATTATTATATTTACTCCAGAATGAAAGAGTGAGCGGCGAAAGCTTCTTGCTCATCATGGGATGAGCGCGGAAGATTTCTTCTGACGCATCACCCAACAACAGAAAGTGGACTATGTTGAGGAGAATCAGGCTGGTTTTTCTTACCTGGATATTCAATTGGAATGTCAGAGCAATGGCCCGTTTCCCGAAGACCTTCGTAGAAGCCTATCCGCAATGCAGACCCACCATAGTGACTTCTGACAATTTCGAGTCATTCCTCCTGCTGCCCGAGGATGATTGATCCGGATCCTCACACCGCACTTTCTATCACAACCATCTGTCTCAATTTCGAGCAGCACAAGTAGATTACTTTTGTTGACCATTGAGAGTAAGAAAGAAATCCTTGTAATGGTTTTTGAGAATTAAATTGACAATTTGTTCATGTAGGGGGTAACTGGGGCTCGAAAAGGGTAACCCAAAAAAGTCCCAATATAATCGGTTTTCAAACAGGATAGGGTAGCTACCGAAAAGCCGTAACCTTGACGGCCTACCAGTTCGATTTCTATATCAAGGAAATGATCTAAATAGGGTTGGGATAGAGTGTATTTTCTCAAAGAGACGGCCGATAAAATAAAGACTACCGAGAACGATATTTTACGCAGAGCAATGCTTAGCAATAATGATGGTTCTTTTTTCAGCAACCCTACAGATGTGTATCTGTCAATTTGGTATACAGGTCTTCTTTGGAAAAGGAGTACTGAACATGTCTTGGGAGGTCTCAGAGAATGGAATGGCCTCCTGGATATTCGGCCTGCTGATGTGCCAATGATTTTAGTAAATTTGAAGCCTGTTTACCTTTCCTCATTTATAGAAAGACGGGATCAATATATAGCATTGGAATCGCGTCCTGCTGGGCAATCACACGAAATAGATCCATATGTCAATGCCGGAGACACAAATGAGGGCGTTAGATTTCGCTCACTTGAGTACCCTGAAAGGCTCGTTCCTTTGATTAAGAAAGTGGAAGTTTCAAGAGATAACATTTTGGTTAATGAATGGAATTTTAGTCTGTTAAAAATGTTACATTCAAGTAATACGAATTCGAAATCTCCATTTCCTGTTGAACCTGTCGCCCAAAAAGATATGTCCGTAACATTGAGGGAAAAAGAAAAACCGTTGCGAACCTTAGAGACGATAGCGAAGTATTGTGGAGTCCACGCAAAAACCATTAAGCTTTGGAGAAAACGTGATAAGGATTTTCCCGCGTCGTCAGTCGGTACAGGGACAGTGACGGCATTACCGTCTGAATTAAATGCATGGATGTTGCGAAACAATAAAAAATAACTACACTCCCTTATCTTCCCCAATTTACCCCTAATTTACCCCTGTATCACCTCTTTGTTTTCCCCAATTTATCCCCGCTTTTGCTTCTGCAGCCTTTTTTTGATTGTGTAATTATCCACGCATATCCAACAGGGTATTGGGTTTTATATTATTCAACATAAGGAGAATATGTGATGGCAGAAAAAAAATGGATTAGTGAAAAGGAAGTTGAGGCGATGACAGGACGGAAATTACAAACCCTACGGAACGATCGGTTTCATGGACGTGGTTTTCCTTACGTAAAAAATGGAAAATCAGTGAGATATTTGGTCGATGATGTTGTGGCATTCATGGAAGCGAGGCGGATTTCTACCTCAGATGACCTGCAGAAACAAAATGTGCCACTTAAATGACCGGACACGAAAAAGCGACTTCCCTTGAATTGGCTGGCAGGCCGGAAGTCGCTCTCTCACAACAGAAATATCATAGCATTATTCACATACAAAAACGACCAGATGAACTTTTTAAACAGATAGGATCACACCAGAAAGCTCTTTTTTTCATTCCGCCACAAAAAAATTTTCCGTTTGTTGGAAATGTCAGAAATATTTAAGAATCAATAATTAGATTGGTGCGTTCGGACCACAACATGTAACTAAACTATGATTTTTGATGGAGAAGAGAATGGGTAATCCCCCTATAAAATACGAATAACCAATTTCGAATAAAGTCTAATCGGAGCGCTACATTTTTCTTGTTCTTGGCATGGTCTTTTACTTTGATGCCTAACGAGGTGAGGCCATGATATTGTTTGTCCAAAACGAACAGGGACAATATACCCCTGCAACGTCAAAAATGATCATCAAAGAAGGTCGTTGTCGCACTCGTGACGCTTTGAAAAAAGGAACTGATTATATTGGATCGACAGAAGATGCAAAGGAGGCGATCTCCACCCTTCTCATAAAAAAAGAGCATGAGGTCTTCGGTTGTCTGTTTTTAGACTGTAACCACAGGATTATTAAATGGACAGAAATGTTTTTTGGTACTATCGATTCTACAGTTGTTCACCCTCGCGAAGTGGTCAAAGAAGCCCTACGTCTAAATGCCGCCTCGGTAATTTTGGCCCACAACCATCCTTCAGGGACTAGTAAGCCAACACGACAAGACATTGAGATCACACGTATTTTAAAAAATGTTTTGTTGGTTATTGATGTTCTGGTGCTGGATCACATAATCGTAGGAGATGACGTGACATCTCTTAGCGACATAGGACAGTGTTAATCTCTTAGATCTGAAATCCTCTCTCAAAAGGTTTTAGCGGGCGGTCTGTTTAAGCACCGAGACTTTAGTCAGATGCATCTCCAGTTGCTTTTTGAGAGTATTGATGAAAAAGGGTTTCGATCTCTGTAATAATCTCGCCGCTGGTGAGTGAGTATTATATATCGACTACGCATCCGTTGAGGCTGGACGTGCTAAGGACCATCAAAACATGGCTTACCGAAAGTAAAAGCTCAAGTTAAAAGTAGAAGAATAGGTTTGGTACGTATACTCACTGACCATCACGGAGACTCAGGAACAATCTGAGGCTTCTACCTTTTATTTTTCTGTCATGAAATGTTTGCTTCTCAAAAGATCAATATGACCTTTTTATGTTGCTAGGTGTTCGAGGCAACCAATTGATTACGTATATACAGTAGATACCTTTAATCAATAAGGATTCCCTCCAGATTAAGATGCTCTTTGGATAGCTCTTCTTTGCAGTTGCTCCATTTCTGACCAATTCTGTGTTGTTATCCGATCATACGCTCTCAGGAAACATATAAACTGAATGTGTCGGGCATTCACTTTACAGATCGAACCTAAGACAATCACCGACCCGCCGAAAATTAAGACTAATAGTGCACCTTTTTCCAGATGGAGCCTTGAACCTTATTCTCGATTAATGTGGGTACGGTGTCATTATTGCGGGTTTCTACACTTAGTGAGTCTCACGCTGTTCTATGCCGTGAAGCAGGAAATTGTTGATAGCATTAAAGAGCTATATCTCATTGTACCGTCCCAATTGATGGAGATACCCGCAGTAATCAACTACTCCTAACAAGAGGTGGGCGGCAAGTGTCGGGTTGATGGGGCGGATGACACCCTGCTCCACACCCTTTTGTATCTCACGGACGAGGGGAGTTGTTATCTGCCGCACGATCTGTCGGTACTTCTCACCGAAAGCATAATTAGGGCTCACCGAGGCACCGCGGAGAAGGTTCATTGCGTCGGCCCACCTGGGATAGGTCACAAGAAAGCTCCAGGCCCGTTTGCGCAATCGCAGCACAATGTTCCGTCATCCTTTACCTCCTGCCAGACGTCCGCGTACAGATCGAAAAAGAGACGCTCGGCACTGTCTATGAAGATCTCGTCCTTGTTCTTGAAGAAGACATAGAAGGTTCCCCGACCGATTGCCGCCTCGGCAACAATATCGGCGATGCTCGTATCCGCACACCCTTTTTCTATGAAAATACGGATCGCCGCGCGGACGATCGCCTCCTTTTTGTCGATATTGAGAGGGAGCGCGTTCTCCACCCCATGCTGGTCCTGCAATCCCTTGGCGGTGCGCCGCAGCCAGTCCGGCAACTGCCCGGTCAAGTGGCGGAAATGCAGATAATCAAGAAGAATGTCGTTTCGACCGCCCCAAAGGGCGGCATTATAAAGATCTTCAAGGGTTTCCGGCGAGAAGAAGAAACCGGAATCGTTCTCCGTCAAATAAGGATAATGGGGAACGATCAGTACCCGCGCAACGGCAGAGCCAGCTTCGGTCTGCTAACGGGCGCCCAATTCATCTCCCTGTCGATAAAGTTCAAGAAGCAGATTCCTTGTCTTTTTCCGATCGCGGAGCAGTTCCTTCTTGATGGCACAAAGCTGTTCATAGACCACCGCACTGTTGGTGCTGGCGTAGGTCGGTCCAGGTTCCATGAAGTAGGGTGGAACGATCCCCAGCCTGGTCAGCCTGCGGGGCCATTTTTTGTAATAGAATTCGGTAATCTTCAGGTTGTAGATGAATTGGGTCTGCAGAAACCGGTGAAAACCAATGTCGGTGAAGCGGCGCAGGTGAGGGTTCTCCCACTCATTGAAACCATCGTGATAAAGAACCCCCTCGCGCAAGCCTCGCATGATCGGCAGAACGTTGTGCAAGAGATATTCGTTGGGTACATGGCCAAACAGAACCCCTTCAGGAGCCAGCAGGTCGCCAATCATCTTCAGGGTTCGAAGGGGATCCCGCAGATGCTCGAAGACATCGGAGCAAACTGCGATTTCGATATTTTCCAGGTGGGGGGCCGGCCCTTGGTCGAGATCGCACCGATGAAACACCGCACCGAACCTTGCAAAGTCGGCCTGAAACTCGGTGCCGACGTCGATGGCATGCTTTTCCGCAATCATCGCGGGCGCCAGGGCCAGAAACTCTGGGCTTCCAGACCCGACTTCCGCCAGACTCCGGCTGTCCATCCGTTCGATGAATAACAGATAGAGGGCGCGCCAGCGGCCGAGTTTCAGCTTCCGGCGGTGCCGGAGAAGGTAACTGGACTCTTCTTCACTCAAAGGAGTAATCCCCCTCCCCCACGAATCGGCAGGCACAATGCTTCCGATAGAGATCGCAATGGACCTTTACCGCATGGTTCATGTTCATGGTGTCAATCATCAGTGCACGTGCCTGTCGGCCGTAGGCACGGCGGGCTTCTTCAGGGCCCTCGGCAACCTTCAGGAGAGTTTTCGCCAGGGCCGCGGGACTTCTTTCAACCAGGATGAAATGCTGCTCTGCTTGGCCGAGTTGCGTCGAATCACGGAAAAATGGAGTCAACACACAGGGCAGTTCGCAGGCCATGGCCTCCAGAACCGCATTCGGGACGCCCTCGTTTTCGGACGGGAAGACGAAAGCGTCAGCTGCCTGCAGGTAATCGACGATATTGCTTTTGAACCCATAAAAAATTACCGAATCCTCCATGCCGGGGCCTGCCATCGCTCGGGCGATGGCAGCGGTAAAATCCGCCCATTTTGGGTTCTTGAGATCGAACCGGGGCCCGATGATACAGAGCCTGGCCTTGCTCCCCGCGTTCACCACCGTCTGCCACGCTTCAAGCAGTATGTCGGTCCCCTTGCGCGGCTGTACTGACCCGACGTAAAGAAATACCGGTTCATCCAGTGGCAGTCCGAGAGATTGCCGCAGTCGCAGTTTGTCTTCAGTAGTCGACGCAGGGCGGAACACCTCGGTATCGACGCCATTGGCCACGATTTGTATTTCCCTCCTGACTCCTAATTGAAGTAAATAGTCCCGCTGGTCTTCAGACTGACAGATGATGGCATCGTAGAAATCATACTGCTGGCGTTGCAACCTCTTGAGGGCCCGGCTTTTCACTTCGTAATCTTTGGTAATCGACAGGATTCTCACCACGGGGAAGAGGCGCAGAATCAGTGCCCAGAGGAACGTTTTGGGCTTGGCCTGCTGCAGCATGTGCACCACCCGGATGTCCCGGTTGGTCAGCAGCATCCCATAGACCAGCTGAAAAAGTATGAATCTTCTGACTATTTTGCTTTCGCCAAAAGGCCGGATCGAAACAGCCGGTGTGTCGTCTACCCGCGCCCGCATCACCAATCCCTTCATCGGCGGAGGGCTTGCTAATCCATCCATGCTCTTGAGCCGGAGGGGGGGGGAGGTCGCTACCACCGGCTGGATGCCATAGAATGGCATCCGCCGGAAATATTGGCGGTACCGCCTGGTACTGCCAGCAAAGGCAAAAAAACCGCCAGACGCGAACAGAACCCGCAAGGGTTTGTGCGCATCGTTATTGCAGCCTTCCGGTATGCCATCGGCGGGGAGCGATTTCTCATCACAAAAACCCGAAATGGCGTGATTTTTTCTCATATTCAGAAGTCCTTACTTGCGGGAAGTTTCTCTGGCACCAAAATCAGTTTTCTAACCATTATCATACTCCAAGTTCATAAATGAGTCGGATGTCCGTCCCTGGGTAAATAATTTCAGTTTCATTAAGCTGTTCAAAAAGTGACTGGAGAGATCTGTTGGCCGCGGGCCGGGAAGCACCATGGATCTTGATCCGTAGAATCTTATTTTCGATACCAGGGAGAATATCAGCCTCGGTAACGAACAAATCCTGGAGTAAACGTCGAGTCGCCGTGGTATCTGCCGTTGACCCAGTAAATAAACCGGTCATTGCCGTTTCAGCACTGTAAGCAAGCCTGTCGGAGGAGTTGGGTTCTGCTGGAGCTGCTGTATTGAGAATCATCAACTCCTTCGTGTATGAACTTATCAGAGTTTTAACTCCCGGTCCAGTCGTCCATGAAAGTCTGTTTCACAAAAATAGTTTTCAGCAACAGACGCGGTTGTTTTGATCGTTAATATTGACCTGAATACACTGGTCGTGTACCTTCTTGCCGGCGGTGACATTTTCAGGGTTGTTTTCGAAACCTCTGGAAATTTTTCAAGTCGATACCATTTCGTTTTGTTTCTGCATTCGTCCTTCTCATCCCTTTATTTCATTGTATGAAAGACACCATTTCTGCAAATGCGGTACCCCCAAAGAGCGCAGCATGTACAAGGGGTTCACTGCGAATCGTGAAGGTTGAAACTCGTCCGGAAATCAAGAAATTTATCCAAATTCCCAGGTCGTTATACAGGGACGATCCAATGTGGATACCGCCACTTCTCCTTGAGCAGCGCATGCTTTTCTCTCCTAAGAATCCGTATTTTGAACACGCAACCTGCTGTCGTTGGATAGCACTTCGAGATGGCCACCCGGTAGGACGTATCAGTGCCCAAATAGACAGACTGCATCTCGACCGCCACCAGGATGGCACAGGATTTTTCGGGATGCTGGAGGTGGAAGATAACAGAGAAACTTTTCGGGCAATCCTTGCGACCGCGGAAGACTGGCTCCGCAGCCAGGGCATGAAATCGATCAGGGGACCGTTCAACCTGTCCATCAACCAGGAATGTGGTCTGCTAGTCGACGGATTTGAGACGAAACCGTCGATGATGATGGGTCATGCCCACCCGTATTATGCGATGCGTCTGGGACAGTGCGGTTATGTGAAGGAAAAGGATCTCCTGGCGTACACGATTGCCACCGATGTCGAACCCTCGGACGTCATGAAACTACTTGTCAAACGGACCCAAAAACGTGTCGAGACGAGGCCCGTTCGAAAAAAAACCTTTCAGGAAGACCTGGATGTTGTCTTCAACATATTCAATGATGCCTGGTCGGATAACTGGGGTTTTATCCCTTTGACCAGGAACGAAATCGTCCATATGGCGAATGATTTAAAGTTGCTGATCAATGAGCAGTTCACCAGGATCGCCTTTGTGGATGGTCAGCCGTCTGCATTTATCGTGGTGCTGCCCAATTTGAACGAGGCTATAGCGGATCTCAACGGCAGACTGTTCCCTTTTGGATGGCTCAAGCTGTTGTGGCGCCTCAAGGTAGGACACCCGCGAACCGGGCGGGTGATCCTCATGGGCGTCCGGAAGGCGTATCAGGGAACCGTTCTGGGGGCAGCCCTGGCGTACAGGGTGATCGGCGATGTCCAGCAGGCGATTGTTGATCATGGCGTGAGGGAACTGGAATTGTCCTGGATCCTGGAGGACAATATCGGGATTCAGAGCATCATTCAAGACTGCGGCGGCAGGCAATACAAGCGATACCGCATTTTCGGCAAACAACTGTGAGCACAGACACCATGGATTCCGGACAGCAGGTATTTACCGCAATTATCCTCGCCGCGGACCGGGAAAGGCACAACCCCGTTGCCGTAGCGGCGGACGTCCGTTGCAAGTCGATGGCGCCGGTGAACGGCACTCCGATGCTCTTCAGGGTCATTGAAGCGCTGGCATCATCCGCTTCCGTACACAACCAGACCCTTTGCGGCCCTCCCCGATCCATCATGGATCAAGAACCGACGCTGGAAGAGTATGTTGTTTCCGGCAGGGTGGGCTGGATGGAAAATCAGGCGACGCCAAGTCTGAGCGCCTTTCATGCCATGGCATCACTGCCCGAGGATGTCCCCCTCCTGTTAACCACCAGTGATCATGCCCTGCTCAGCCCGCGGATCGTGGATTACTTCTGTCGTGAAGCCTGCAGAACGGAATGTGATGTTGCAGCGGCAGTGGTCCGCCATGAGGTTGTGACGGCAGCCTATCCTCACACCCGCAGAACCGCATACACATTCAAGGATGGAGCATATTGTTCGTGCAACCTTTTTGCCTTTATGACATCACGATCACGGCAGGTGCCAAATTTCTGGCGCCGGGTTGAACAGCAGCGCAAGAATCCGCTACGGGTGATCAATATCCTGGGATGGATGACGGTAATCCGCTACCTGCTGAGGAACCTTACCCTGACCGAGGTTCTGAACAGGCTGTCGCGGCAACTGGGATGCACGGCCGGGGTGGTTGTCCTCCCGTATCCGGAGGCAGCAATCGATGTAGACTCGGCCGACGACTGGCGATATGTGCAGCAGATCGCGGCCAAGACTTTGTCATGACACGTGCCGGAGACCACCTTGTCAGTTGACTGTCACGTTTTGCACCTCCAATTCGAGGGTGCCGATGCTGTTGACGGTTCCGCTGATCTTGACCGGTATCCCTTTTTCCGGATCCAGGTATATCCGAATGTCTTTTTGAAGGCCAAAGAGCGAAAAGACTTCAGGAGCCTGATTGGCGGTTCCCATGTTTTCCGAGGTGACGGCATACACAACCGGAAGAATCTGCTCCGTCACAACAGTCTCCTTAAGTGCAGCGGAACGGACTGTGTACGCGACTTGTAAAGGGGAGGCTCCTTCTTGCGTGATGGTGAGGCGATGCAGCTGTTTTTTGCCGAAAACGCAGAGTTCAAAAGGATCTTGCCCGATGACAGGGGTAAGACTTGATACCTTGTATACAATGAGGGCCGGGTCCGATATCGTGCCGCAACCAGTCCGGTTTCCAGGATATCTGTACAGGGACTCCGTGTGCTGTGACCATACTGACGCGGGGAGTTTTTTCTCGGCCGAGTTTCCCGGCACAACTTTATGCCGGCGTACACCTTTTTCCTCCCAGCAATAGCTTTTCATCCAGAAGGCATTGCCTTGGTTCAGGCGGTTACGTTTGTAGGGCAGTCCATCATGTTCTTTAAACCAGACCCTTTCTTCGTATTTGTCTTCAGAGCCCAGGCCCTGCAACGAGGCTTTTATTGTCAGCAACATGCCGTCATGAACTGTTTCCGGACAAGCACCCCATTCCTTCCCTTTGGGAGAGGAATTATTCCCGGAGGAGTCAGCCATTGACTCAAGCTGCATTTGGACTTTAAAGTAAGCTGAAAATTTGGAACCTGTAAATATCAAGTCAGACCAGGAAACTTTCTTGTTCGTCGGGTTTGCAGTCGGAGTATTTTCTCCGGCAAGACAGGATTTCGGCAGAATAACCAGACCTGCCAGCAGCAAAAAAAATACACTGAGTTGCACCACCGACTGCATCGTCTTCATCCGGCCGTTAATTCCCGACAACAACGTATTGAAATTATATCGTAAAATTGACATAAATGTTTTTTTCTACCCAACATCGATGCATAACTGCCAGGCAGCATCCCCGAAACCCAGCACTATCATCCCATTTCCACTTCGGTTAGGACGACGACTGATTTTGAGGAAATTTCCTCACCAGACAAAGAACTCTTTATTACTCGGCCAAATTGATATACAAGTGCGGATGTCGCTCTCTGTTCAATCTCCCCAGCAGGATGTTTCAAAACTGTTTATACACCAGAATGGAGTTCTTTGCATGAAAGTCATTATTTTAAGCGCCGGCCAAGGCAAACGGTTATTACCCATGACTGCTGATTTACCCAAATGCCTTTTACCGGTTCAGGGCAAAACAATCATCGAATGGCAGATCGACGAACTGCACAAATGCGGCATTGACCAAATCACCGTAGTCGTCGGATATAATGCCGATAAAGTTAAAGAACTTCTGCGACATCGCTACGGATCGGAAAAGATCAAAACCTGTAACAATGCAGATTATGCAACAACCGACAACTTGATCAGCTGTTGGATGGTTCGGCATGAAATGACAGAAGATTTTATTCTCTTGAACGGTGACACCCTCTTTGAGGCGCTGATAGTCAAGAGTTTGCTGGCATCGCCTGCCGCCCCCATTACGGTTACCGTGAATCTCAAAGATACCTATGATGCGGACGACATGAAGGTCAGTCTGAAAGGGCAACGTCTCACCCATGTCGGCAAAAATATTCCGCAGGATAAAATTGACGGGGAATCCATCGGCATGATCCTGTTCCGCGGTATAGGCCCGATGCTCTTCAGGAAAGGACTGGAAAATGCCCGGGCTGACGCATCGTGTTCCCGGAGATGGTTTCTGTCGGTCATTGATGAGATTGCCGGAAAAGAAACCGTGCTGACCTGCTCGATCAGGGGATTAGCCTGGTGTGAAATCGATTTCCCGGCAGACCTGAACGAGGCTGACCGGATTGTTGCAGCAAACTTCCACAGGCAGGAAACGGCAGAGCTTCAGGTTTCTTGACAGTAAAAGGGTTTCCACTGTAGCCGACGGCAGGCACAGGCTCTTCAAACGGAGTTTCAACGACGGATACAACGTGATTATTGATCGTTACATAATGCGAGAAATAATTAAACCCACAATGATCATTTGCGTTGTGCTGGTTTTTATCTTCGGATGTTATATCTCGGCCCGTTTCTGGGAAGATGCGGTTCATGGTCTGTTGTCGGGTGTCACCGTCTTCCTGTTGGTTCTGCTCAGGATTATTATCGCCCTTGAAGTGCTGCTGCCGACCACATTTTACCTGTCCGTGGTAATCGCTCTCAGTCGCTTCTACAAAAACGGTGAGATAACCGCCATGTTTGCCAGCGGAATAAGCATGGCCAGGATCACTCTCTCTATTTTCCTCTTATCCTTAATGGTTGCTGCGATTGTTGCCATCCTCTCGCTGTACATCCGTCCCTGGGCCTGGACGCAGTTCTTCCTGCTGAAGGCTCAATCAGAAGCCCAGTTTGATCTTACAAGGATGCAAAGCGGCAATTTTTATGAGGTCGACGACGGGGAACGGGTTATTTTTGCCGACAAGGTCAACACCCGGGAAAACCGGGCAGAGGGAGTTTTTATTCTGAACAAAAAAAATACTTCGCTGCAGATAATTTATGCGGAACAGGCCGACCAGTACCAAGACGAGAAGAGCGACAATCCCATCATCGCATTCAAAAACGGCCATTGGTATGAGTTTCCCAACTCAAGCGATAAGGGATTGATCATAAAGTTCAAGAACGCTGCCATGCCTCTACAGCCTGATGGTACCATCCTTCCCAGCCACAAGGTAAAAGCCGCGGCTACCAGAACCCTTGTGCCCGCGGATAATCTGGAGGAAATAGCAGAATTGGAGTGGCGGATCATCACCCCCCTGTCCAGCATCCTTCTTGCGCTGCTCGCCATCCCGTTAAGCCGGTCCTCGCCGCGTCAGAGGCAGCGCGTCAATATACTGGCGGCCATTCTGATTTTTGCCGCTTATTACAATTTCAGCGCCATCGCGAAGAAATTGGTCTCCCAGGGTGTTATCGGCATTTTGCCCGGAATCTTCTGGAGTCAATTGCTGCTGGTTGTCTGCCTCGTCCTCCTCACCTGGCGGCCTCGTTTTTTCCGGCACTGGCACAGGCTATGAGAATCCTGGACGTGTATATAGGCAGAACGTTTCTGACATACTGTCTGTTCATCATGCTTATTCTGGCGGTGCTGCTCAGTCTGTTCGAGTTGATCTCGCAACTTGACGATGTAGGAAAAGGCAGTTATCGACTGCACAACGCCATCCTTTTCGTACTTCTGACCCTCCCCAAGCGTATTCTTGACCTACTGCCGATTACGACGCTTCTTGGCGGTATTGTCGCCATGGGAGCCATGTCCGACCATGGGGAAATTGTCGGCATGGAGGCCGCGGGCATATCTGTTCCGAGAATATGCACGACGGTTCTGGTCACCAGCATGCTTTTAATGCTGACAGCCGGCATACTGGCTGAATTAGTTGTGCCGACTATGGAGCAACAGGCCCGCAAGTCCCACGCGCAGGCCATCTCCAGTGATGAAGGTATTGACTTGAGCAGGGAAGGTTTCTGGTTGCGCCGTGACAATGCCTATATCCATGTTGAAAAGATGCTCCGAGAAGGGGTTGCCGCCAAGCTTGATATTTTCAGATTCGATGACCAGAAACACCTGCAGACCTTTACACATGCGCAATACGCCGTTCTCCAAGACAACAGCCAATGGATCCTGCACAATATCACCCAGAGGACGATTGACGACGGTGAGATGATCACCAGACAATTGCCCACCCTGGCCATGGACATTTTTTTAAGTCCCGAGCAGGTGAGAATTCTGGGCCTGCCTCCCTACAGTTTATCGACCCCCGACCTTATTCGTTATATCGAAACCTTACGAGTGAGCGGCCAGAATGCTGACCAATATTCTATCGCATTGTGGCGCAAACTCACTGTCCCCCTGGCCACCGTGGCTATGGCGTTGCTTTCCCTCAGTTTTGTCTTCGGTTCTACACGGAGTATCAGTGCCGGTTATCGTATCACTATCGGCTCATTTGTCGGAATTGTCCTGTATTTTGCCGACCAGATGTCGATCCAGTGGGGGCTGCTGCTCAATATGAGTCCTTTTGGTACTGCCATGCTGCCTGTCCTGCTGATTTCGGGCATCACTCTCGTGCGGTTGCGCAAAGCCTTTTGACCGGAACGGCCCGCTACCAGGGAAGAATCATCTCCCGTCGCTGTCCGGCAATAAACTCCTCCCGGTCTGCCGCGAAGATGCGTTCCTCCATGCGGACAATCCATCGGTCGGCGGATCGCTTGATTTCATACAGGGAATAACGGGCACGCCGTTCGTCGGTGCGCACCAAGGATGATACCGATGGCACTCCCATTGCGGGGATCAGTCCCACCGGCCCGGAGAGAGAGCCCTGTATTGTTTTGTGGGCATGACCAAAGAGGACCAGTTCGACCCCGTAACGCGCAATCAATGCCTGCAGGGCCGACGCATCGGTTAGACTTCGCCGCCGGCTGACGACACCCGATATCGGCGGGTGATGGATCAGAAGTATACGGAAAAGGTGTTGACCAGGCAACTGCTGCAGAAGCATTTCCAGCTTAGCCACCTGCTCTTTGCCGAGTCTGCCCGTGGCAAGGTGGAGTGCGCTCGGTCGGGCCGTACTTGTGCTGATCAGGGCAATATCACGACGGATGCGCAGCGTCGGAAAGAGTTCCTCTAGGCTGGTGGCGGAAGCAGCAGTCTGCGGAGGCGAGTTATCGCCCTGCATGTAGGGCAGCCAGAAGGCAAACGATTGCTGCCATGCAGTCCTGACATACTGGTCATGGTTGCCGGGAATGACGGTGACCTGTTCGGGTGTGCCGACCGCCTGCAGCCAATCCCGGGCCGATGCGAATTCAGCTGGCAGGCTCAGATGGGTCAAGTCACCGGTAATGACAATATGGTCCGGTTGTGTCCGTTGCAGATCTTTAGAAAGAATGGTAAGTAACTCATCGTGCTGCTCGTGTCTGCGTTTCAGCTGCCAGCGCAGACAGCCGAGCATTCTTTTGTTGAGAAAATCACCTCGGCGGCTGTGCTCAACGCAGGTGATGTGCGGGTCAGAGCAATGGGCAACAACGTACCCCTTGGCTGCAGATGCATCGTCCGCCGCCCGGATGATCGTCCTGCCGGAGTTGAGAATGTCTGGAAAGGTCGCTGGCATAATGGCCAAACCTATACAGGAAGGAGAGTGTTTTTGCAAAGATTGACTATAAAAGAACAGCAGTATGAGTAAATATATCCATTTTTGTCATACATGTCCGGTACAGATCTGGGGCATGACCTCACAACAGCGGATAGAGCGTATTCTGGGAGAAACCGCCCAAAGCTGTACCGCAGATGAATTGAAAAAGCTGTCTGACAGCGATACCGTCCTGATTCTCCGTGGCGACTACCTGTTCGATGACCGGCTGATCGAAAACCTTGCTGGAACGCCAAATGTTCTCCTGAACTTGCAGGACCGCCAGCCGCAGACAGCCGTTGCCGCGCATGTCCCGGCCGGCTTGGCACAGCAGGCCCTGGATCTGATCACCGACAAGACAACGAACGACGTACTGCCCGGCGTGGAAAATCTGACCCCTTCGACCTTCCCTCTATCGTTTCATAAAAAATTGCGCAAGAATGAACCGCCGTTTGTCCTCCCGATCACCGCTGAACGAAAAAAGGACCTAGAACGGCGTCTTTTCGACTGGTCCTATAAAGGCGTCACGGATCTGGTCACGAAATGGGCATGGCCCTGTCTGGCCCGCCATGTGGTGGGGTTTTGCGTCCGGCTGCATATCAGGCCCAACCAAGTCACCCTGGCCGGTTTGGTGCTGGTGATCATCGCGGGGATTTCCTTTGCCACCGGCCAATACGGCATCGGACTGGCAGCGGGATGGCTGATGACCTTTCTGGACACTGTGGACGGCAAACTGGCCCGCGTAACTCTGACTTCCAGTAAATTCGGCCACTACTTTGACCATATGATCGATCTCGTCCACCCTCCCCTCTGGTATATACTGTGGGCGATTGGCTTACCTGATGCCCAGGCAGACAGTCTGGGACTCCCTTTGAACGCTTTTTTCTGGGTGATCCTGGCCGGGTATGTGGGCGGCCGTCTGGTCGAAGGATCCTTCCAGTTATTGCTCGGCAGGTTCAGCATATTCTGCTGGCGGCCGTTCGATTCGTATTTCAGGCTGATTACGGCCAGACGAAATCCGAACCTGATCCTGCTGACGCTCAGCTATCTCGCTGACCGTCCGGATCTAGGACTGGTGGCCGTGACGATCTGGACGGTTGCCAGTACCCTCATCCTGCTTGTCCGACTGGCGGCCGCCGGTTATGATCGGGCCAGACAAGGAGGACCGCTCGGTTCATGGTTGTCCGAGGCGGATACGCCGAGGTATTACAACTCACGTGCGGCCCGGATATTTGCAGGCCATGCGGGCCGCTGATCTGCAATGGTTTTGCTCTGCTTGCCGAAATGAAATGGCCGCGACAACGCCTGCAGTTGTTCAGCCGGTGCGGATCGGCGTTCTGTATAATCCGTTGAGTGGTAAAAACCGTCAGGCCCCTGGAGTCCTGCCGCGTATAATCAGCGGCTATCCCAAGGTGCTTCTGAAAGAAATCCGGACTCCCCATGCGGTGCACGACGCGCTGGTAGATTTCGCCCGCCAGGACATTAACCTGATCGTAATAAGCGGCGGCGACGGAACTGTCCAGGCCGTCTTGACGGTGATGTTCACCCGGCAGCCCTTTGTCACGCACCCTCAACTTGTTGTGCTTGAAGCGGGTACGACCAACATGATTGCTGGCGATGTCGGCCTATCAGGCGATCAACACCGGGCCTTGCAAGGTCTGTTTGCCTGGGCCCTGACCGGCAGGGGCCGGGTCACCCGGGCTCAAAGACCGGTTCTTTGCCTGCGGGTCTCCGGTCACGAGGCGAAATACGGCATGTTTTTCGGCGCTGCCATCATCAGCCAAGGCATCCGATACTACCAGCAGAACCTCCATAACCACGGATTACACGGTGTTTTGGGGATAGGTCTGACCCTGTTCCGTTCCCTGTGGGCTGCTATCAGACACAGCAACAGGCAGATGACAACCACCGCCATGACGGTTTGTCTTGACGGACGACCGCCGCAACGGGACAATTTTTTGTTATTTTTTGTCACGACACTGAATCGGCTGTTTTTCGGTCTGCGGCCGTTTTGGGGAGATGAACAGGGGCCGTTGCGCTATACAGCCGTGAGAACACAGGCACCATATCTCCTGCAGGTCCTGCCCATGCTGGCAAGAGGAAGGCGGTGCCGCAAGGGAACGCCGGAGAATGGCTATTTCTCCGGCAATGTGCGGGATATACAGTTTTTTCTGGACAGCCCCGTTGCACTGGACGGTGAATTGTACACACCGGATTCCATCCAGGAACCAACCGTGTTGCAGTGCGGCGGCAGTGCCACCTTTTTACGAGTAGAATAATGTCACCTCCAACAGAACTGGTTCATGTAATCCAGCTGCATACTTCTCGACATGCCTCACCGGCGGTCTCCCTCCTGATGCAGGAGGTTTTTTCCCGTCATGGTAACTCCGTGCAGGGGATAGTGTTTTATGGGTCCTGCATGCATTCGGGTGATGACCTGGACGGACTTTTTGATCTGTACGTTCTGGTGGACGGGTACCTTTCCGCCAATCGCAGCCTCCTGTATGCTTTCCTCAACAACGTGCTGCCGCCCAATGTTTTCTATCTGGAATCCCTGCTTGAAGGTAAACGGGTCCGTGCCAAGTACGCTCTCTTGTCCCTGGCTGATTTACGCAAAGGAACATCGAGGCGCTGGTTCCATTCTTATTTATGGGCCCGTTTCTGCCAGCCGTCGGTGGTCGCCTATGTACGAAACGACGATGTTTTGAACCAGATCCACACGGCCTTTGCTCAGTCGGTCATCACTTTTATCTCAAGGGTATTGCCGCTCTTGCCGCCGCAATGGACCATCCGGAATCTGTGGCAGAAAGGGCTCGGAATGACGTACCGGGCCGAGTTTCGTCCAGAACGTCCGGACCGGCAGGCACGCTTCTTCGATGCGTCAGCGAACTACTTTGAGGAAGTGACCCTAAAAGCCCTTGAGAGCGTTCCGTTCCGGATAACAAGCACAAACGGCCAGGGGGCTACGCTTTATTCGGCCAGCGTTGACAATTCAGTGAGTTTCTTTTCACGTCTCACCTGGGCCATTCGCATTGTGCAGGGAAAAATCCTTTCCGTGTTGAGACTGATGAAGGCTGCATGGACCTTTGAGGGCGGCGTGGAGTATATCGTTTGGAAGATCGAGCGACATTCCGGAGTCAAAATCGAGGTGAGCCCTTTTTTAATGCGGCATCCCATTCTCGCCCTGTGTTTTTTATCATTGCGGTTATATCGGCTGGGTGGAGTTCGATGATTCTGGTTCAGGGCGTTTCGGCAGCGTATCGTTACCGGTTTACCTGCTCTCGCAAATTGAACATTTTTCTCAGGCAACTAAAATAGTGGTAAAAATGATGCTTTTGAAGTAAAAAAACTGTCAGTAAAAATTACAGAATGCCATCAGACAGCAAAAACGAACGGTCTATGTTGTTATATGGTTTTCCTGGAGTTATTTCAAATTAATGAAAGCAACGCCTACTACACATGATTTACCGTTACTATACGAAGGATTTTCGACCCTTGCCGAAGCGCTGGATTACGCGGCCCAAGGAGAAACCGGTTTTAATTTCTATTCCGGCCAGGGAAAACTCTTTGCAACGCTCTCCTACGCGACCTTGCGCGATGATGCACTGAACCTGGCAAAAAAGTTACTCTCCTTGAACACGCCCCGCGGTACACGGGTGGCTTTAGTTGCAGATACGCATCCTGATTTTGTCCGGTTCTTTTTCGCTTGCCAGTATGCGGGGTTCATCCCGGTCCCCCTGCCAGCTACAATACAACTGAGCGGCCAGCAGGAATATACCAATCAGCTGGAACGCTACCTGTCAATATGCCAAGCGGAAATCGCCATAGCTAATGATGATTTTCTTCCCTTTCTGATCGAGGCAGCCGCACGGCTGAAAATCCGCTTCGCTGGAAATTCACAGACTTTTGAAAATCTACCGGAATCGGAAGCCCCACTGCAGCCCCTGCAAGCGGATGAACTGGCGTATCTTCAGTATACTTCGGGCAGTACCCGCTTCCCGCGAGGGGTCATGATCACCCAGGAAGCGGTTTTGCATAACACTCAGGCAATCATAAAGCATGGTGTGCAGATTCGCAGGGGAGATCGTGCCGTTTCCTGGCTTCCTTATTATCATGATATGGGACTTGTCGGGCTGCTCCTTACACCCTTGGTCTGCCAGGTCTCGGTCGACTATCTGAATACCCGACATTTCGCGATGCGCCCGCGCCTGTGGTTGAAGATCATGTCCGAAAATCGGGGGACCATATCCTTCAGTCCGCCGTTCGGCTACGATCTTGCCGCCCGCCGTCTGCGGGACGTCGATCTGGCCAGTTACGATTTACGGAGCTGGCGGGTGGCCGGTGTCGGCGCGGAAGTCATCCAAACCGAAACCCTTGCCTTTTTTGCTGATCGCTTGAAGCTCAGCGGCTTTGATGCGCACGCTTTCCTGCCCTGCTACGGCATGGCTGAATGTGCTCTGGCCGTGTGCTTCGGTCAGCTCAGTCAAGGAGTGCAGGTGGATCGTGTTGACGCGGAACAGCTTGCTTCCCGCAAGAGAGCTCTTTCTGTTCAGCCTGATGTGAAAAATGGAACACACAGAGCCAAAAAATTTACCAACTGTGGAAGCTTGCTGCCCGGATACGAGTTGGAAATCAGAGACGCGCAGGGCCAAATACTCCGAGAAAGGGATTGCGGGATACTCCATGTGCGAGGCCCGAGCTTGATGTCAGGTTATTTTGACAACCCTGAGGCCACACGTGAGGTCCTTTCTCCGGACGGCTGGCTCAATACGGGCGATATAGCGTATCTGGTCGGTTCCGATGTCGTTATTATTGGACGGTTAAAAGACGTAATCATCATGAATGGCCGCAATATCCTGCCGCAGGATATTGAATACCTGGCGGAATCACTGCCTGAAATACGGACAGGCGATGCGATAGCATTCCCAGTCCCGAACCCGCAATCGTATGATCAGGCGGTTCTTCTTGTTGAATGCCGGGAAAATGACCTGCTGAAACGTCAGGATCTTGTCAAAAAATTAAAACAGAAAGTCCGTGCAGAGTTGGGAATCGACTGCATTATTGAATTGGTGGGCCGCAACACCTTAATCCGAACGACGTCCGGAAAGCCATCCCGTCACTCCACCAGGAATGACTATCTGCAACATATGCTTCAACTCACCACTGTAAGTCCATGAGACGCTGCAAAAATCGGATAGAATCCGTAAAATTATCATGTCTCGAACTATTGCAATAACCGGAGCAACTGGATTTATCGGCAGCATGGTGGCCCAGAGGTTGGTTTCCTCCGGTTGGCAGGTGCGGGCGCTGGTCCGACCTGCTTCGCTCCATAAGCGCCCCCAAGGTCTTGGTGTCGAGTGGATTACAGGTGGCATGGACGATACAGACAGCTTGCAACGGATGACCGCCGGGGTGGAAGCAATTGTCCACTGTGCCGGTGTGGTCCGCGGATCCACTCTGAAGGATTTTGAATACATCAATGTTGATGGTGTAGCCCGATTGGTTAAGGTAGCGACTGCGCAGCACCCTCAACCGAAGTTTTTACTCATTTCCTCCCTCGCAGCCCGTGAACCCCATCTTTCATTTTATGCCGCGAGCAAGCGCAATGGCGAGAATATGCTGGCCTCTCTCGCAGGTGATATGTTTTGGGGGGTTTTTCGCCCTGCCGCGGTATATGGCCCCGGAGATCATGAAATGCGGCCTCTGTTCCAATGGATGTTCAGAGGTGTCGCCCCGCTCATCGGATCTGAAGAAAAACGTGTTTCGCTATTGTACGTGGTGGATCTGGTTGAAGCCATGCATTCCTGGTTGCAGAACAGCAAACATTCGCAGCGTTGTTATGAGTTGCACGATGGTCACCCGAACGGATATTCATGGCATGAGATTATTTCCGCCGCCGAACGGTTGAGCGGGAAGGCAATATTCAGGGCTCATATACCGGTATGTTGTGTGCGAATACTCGCAAAACTGAACCTCATGGCAGCACATGTTCTTGGCGGACCGCCAATGCTGACGCCCGGCAAGGTGCGGGAATTGATCCATCCGGACTGGGTGGCGGACAACAGTCAGTTGCACGGTGAAACTGAGTGGAGTCCTCGGATTTTGCTGGAGGAAGGGTTGCAGCAAACGATGAGGCTTGCAAGATGACAGTTCTTGACACCGTATAAAAAAAAGAAAGGTTTACATTTCATGGCAACAGATGAACAGATATTGCAGCAGATCCAAGGCTTGTTGCAACAGATACTCCCGGGACATGCCCTGCGGGTGACGGTAGACCTGAATCTGACGAACGATCTGGATCTTGATTCACTCAAGGTTTTGGAACTTCTGGAGAAATTAGAAGACGCCTATGACATTTCCATACCGATTAACATACTGGCGGGGATCCGGACCGTGGGAGATCTCGTTGAAGAAATTGAGAAATTGACTGATTCATAACGAGCCGGCCATGCTGATCCCGGGCCTCTCCAAGGACATGTCCGGCCTTTTGTTGATCGACCCACCTTAAAGGGGGTACGTGGCAGCCAACAACCTGCGCGTTTTCGCCTTTGTTCTTGGGGCCAGATCCGGCGACCACATCTTACACGTTGAATAATGGAAAGAAAGCTTTCAGCACGGGGACTTGAGAAGTCCTATAAAGGCCGGAAGGTTGTTCGCGGGGTCGACCTGGAGGTTAACTCAGGGCAGGTTATCGGCCTGCTGGGTCCGAACGGTGCAGGAAAAACAACGACCTTTTATATGGTGGTCGGCCTGATTCAGCCAGACAAGGGCCAGGTTCTGCTTGATGAACAGGACCTGACCGACTTGCCCATATACACCAGGGCTCGTGCCGGAATCTCCTATTTACCGCAAGAAATGTCCGTTTTCCGCAAACTGACCGTTGAAGACAATCTACTGGCCATCCTGGAAACCTTAAATATCAGCTACAGCGAACAACAGATACGCAAGGAGCATTTGTTGGCTGATTTCCGGTTGTCGTATTTAGCAAAAAACCTGAGTTATACGCTGTCCGGCGGCGAACAGAGACGTCTTGAGATTGCCAGAGCACTGGTGATAGAACCGGCATTTATCTTGATGGATGAACCATTTGCGGGAGTCGACCCCATTGCCGTCATCAATATTCAAAACAGTATCCGTCAATTGAAAGGGAGAGGGATCGGTGTGCTGATCTCGGATCATAACGTCAGGGAAACGCTGTGCGTCTGCGATAAAGCCTATATTCTCGACCATGGAGAAATACTGGAATTTGGCGAACCTGACTTTATCGCCACCAGTCCCAGGGCTAAAGAAACCTACCTGGGAGAAAAATTCCGGCTTTAAATTCCGGCCCCCTGCAACTTCCCGGCCCGCTACGCCAGGGAAATATGGCGCTGTATCTCTCAGGGGCATAGTCGCCTCATTCTATGTAATGAGCAAATCCGCTTTCGAGCCGGTATGCCCGGTCGGCTGCATCCAGGATGGCTGTCTGATGAGATATAGCCAGAATCGTGAGCGTACCGCGCAGCTGCCTCAGGGTAACACAGATAGCAGCCTCGCTGGCCGGATCAAGGGCGCTGGTGGCCTCATCCAGGATCAGCAGCCTGGGTTTATGGACCAAGGCGCGGGCGATGGTAATGCGCTGTCGCTGCCCACCTGAAAGGCGGCTTCCCCGTTCTCCAACCACGGTATCGATCCCATCCGTCATTTCAGCGACAAAATCCCAGGCCCCCGCTGCTCGCAGGGCATCTTCCACATCCTTGTCGGTGAACCTTGAGTCGCCAAGAGTCACATTCAGTTGCACGGAATCATGCAACAGCAGGGTTTCCTGCGGCACATAACCTATCATATGGCGCCAACTTCTCAGGTTGATCGCGGCAAGGTTTCTATCATCAATCCACACTCGGCCTGTCTGGGGCGAAAGCAGGCCGGTTATCAGATCAACGATGGTCGTCTTGCCTGCACCAGATGGGCCAATGATCGCTGAAAATGTCCCTTTGGGAAAATCCAGCGATATATTTTTCAAAATCGGTTTGTCCCCATACGAAAAATTGACATTGTGCAGGCGGATCGAATCGTTAAAGATCGGTTCAATCGTGCCGCTAAGATCTTCTTGTTCCTCTTCGTTCTCCTGAATCCTGGACAACAGAGACCAATATGCACTTTCAGCGATGACCATGGTCTGATGTTCTTTCTGGGCGTTCTGCAAGGTCTTTAGAATTTTCACCAGCATAAAGGCCATGGTTATAACGGTGGCCAGAGGGACATGCCACCAGATCATCGCCACATACAGGGCAAAGGCGAAAAAGATGGTAATCAGGGGTTCCTGCAGGGCCTTTAAGGCCTCTTTACTGAACACCTGCTTCTGCAAGACCCGGTTTAATTTTCTCGTCTCTTTCTGCAGCACCAGATCGGCCATATTTTCCCGGGCCATGGCCTTTAATGGTTTAATGGATTGCAGGGTATCGGTCAACAGGGCGAGCAGCGAATTGAGCAGGCTTGTCTGACGTTGCCCGGCCTTTTTGGCTTTGGTGACTAAGCTGCCAAGGATATAGAGGATAATGACGCCGGCCGCCAGTGCAATGAGGGTCTCTTTCCATGCCATCAGCAAGGCAACACCTGTGTACACCGCCGTGCGCAGAAGCAACGCGATGACCCGGATACCATACAGATAGGCGTCTGCCGACCGGTTGGCCTCAGTGGCAAACGCATTCGTATACTTGCCGATCGGCTGATGGACATAGTATTCCCAGCGTGTGGCAAAGAGTGCGCGTATCAGCGCCAGACGTAGATCAGTGGCCACCTGGGCCACCATATATCCAACCTTCTTATTCGCCAGCAGGGAGAGCAGGGCTGTTACGATAATGCATCCCACAAAAAAAGCTAAAAGGACACCCATGGTGGGCCGCAAACCGACCGCAGCAAAAAAACCGGTAACAAAGTGTTCCAGCGGCGAATGCGAATATCCGGCGAGACTATCCGCCCCGCTTGTTGTGTTGATGACAACGCCCAGGAGGGGCAGCAGCATCGTTAAGCCAAAGCCTTCGGCAATACCGGCAAGCAGCATGGCGATGAGCGTGACAATGCTCTGGGAAGGGTACGCCTTGAAGAAAGTGATGATTAAACGCATGGCCGCTTGCAGTTGACGCACAAAAGAATATTGGAGTATCCGAGAAGCTCAGCCATTTTGGCGACTGGCAATTCCTTGATCAATCCGGCATACGAAATTCGAACGACGTTTCAGGTACGAGAACCTGCCAGCGAAGCAAACGCCTCACCAATCCTTTCGATCTGCTCCTTGGAGTGTGCGGCACTGAGACTGCAGCGGAGGAGCGCCCCCCCGCCAGGTGTGGCGGGCGGCAAGACCATGTTGACATAGATGCCGCGTTGCAGCAGGCTGTTCCATATGGCGAAGGCCTCTTCCACGTTCCTGTAGTGTATGGCAATAATAGGACTGGCGGCGGGACCAACTTCGTAACCGAGTCCTTTGATCCGTTCATACAGGAAATTGGCATTGTCCCATAGCCGTTTTCGCAATGCAGGTAGTGAACGTATGATTTTCAGGGCTGTCCGGGTGGAGGCGATCGTCGATGGTGAAAGAGAGGCGGTGAATATATACGGCCTGCTGGCGTAACGGATAAGTTCCAGTTCCGGGTGGTTGCTGGTGCAGAAACCACCGATCGCCCCCAGGCTTTTGCTGAATGTCCCGATGACAAAATCTACCAGATCCTCAACCCCGGCCTCCTCGGTCAAGCCGCGGCCGTTCTCCCCAAGCACGCCGAGGGAATGTGCTTCATCAACAACGAGATACGCACCATACTTCTGCTTCACGGAGACAATATCTGCCAGCGGCGCCCTGTCGCCCATCATGCTGTACAGGCCTTCAACCACAATCAGCACATTGGTTTCTCTTTTGACAAGCCGCTGCAGGCGCTTTTCCAGATCGCGGACATCGTTATGCCGGAATCGGATGACTTCCGCTCCGCCCAACCGGCATCCGTCATAGATGCTGGCATGGCAGTCAGCATCCAGCAGGATCACCTCACCGGGGCCGACGGCGGTTGACAGTATAGCCAAGTTGGCGAGATACCCGGTAGAAAATATGATGGTATGGGTACGGCCATAAAAATCCGACAGCTCGTGCTCCAACGCAATATGTCCGGCAAATGTCCCGTTGGCCATTCGCGAACCAGTTGTGCCGGTGCCCTCCTTTTCCGCGGCCAGACATGATGCGTTGATGCATTCCTTGTTAAAGGTGAGCCCCAGGTAATTATTGGTGCCGAGCAGAAGTGTCGGGCGGCCGTTCACCACAGCCTCGGTGGGTGACGATATGTCCTCCAGAACGATGTTGAAGAAATCACTGCAATTCTTCTCCATCGACCTCCTTACCTCCGCCAGTTGCCGGAACTTATAAAAAATATCCATTTTTATCCATTTCAGGTTCTTTCTTTGTTAACTACTATCACTTGTGTTCCAACATTTATTTAAATAACGTAGGACGGTCAATCCGGCAAGAGGCTCATGCCCCAGAGAATAACCGGAGATCAAGAAAGAGAAAACCTTAAATGCTGCTTTGCGATCATTCTGAATGCGAATGTAATTTCCTTTTAGGTACCCCCGGCTTTGTCGGGGACAACAGAAGAGAGGTGGTTCCGAAGAATTGAACAAGCTGTTAAGTGGAAATTATCTCTGGCGGGTTAACGTGCCCTTCACCTGGAAGAATGAGCGGAGGGGAAATACCGTCTGCGTTGCACGAGGTTTGTTGGAATTTCAGCTTTCTCCAAGAAGTTCCCTTCGTATTAATATCCGATCATAAGCTCAAGAACTTCTCAATACACCCATGGTTAAAGCTACTACTGTATCTTGGAACCTCTGCTTGCCCAGATTCCTAGCAACAAATTTTGAATTTGGTTGTTGAGCTTATCCATGAACACCTTTACCTCAGTCGTGAGAGGGCATAGCTGAGCTTATTCCTGAACATTTGGACCTTGAGAAGAGCCCAAAAATCACACCAGAAAAGGAGCAATGTGGATCTTTTGTAAATTCGAAATTATCCCAGACGAAATCAGGATCTGAGCGGCCGAAAGAGTGGGGTTTTTACAAAAAACTTTTGAACAACAACACATTCAGCAGCGTTATGACGGTGCCGATAAAGAGCAGTAATAGCGTTGTTGCATTTGAGTTCGCATACTTACCCATGACCTTCCGCGACGAGGTCAGGTAAATCTGCAGGAAAATGGTAAAGGGGAGCTGGATGCTGAGGAGCATCTGGGAAAGGATGAGGGCCCTGAACGGGTTACCGATAAAGAGGATGACCGCGAATGCACCCAAGAGGGAGATGGCAACTCCGAGGCGAGTGTGGTTGTCTTTGAGGTCGTAGGGCTCGTTGTACATGCCGGCAAATATTGTGCCGCCGGCCATGGCCGAGGTTATGGTCGACGCCAGCCCGGCAAAGAGCAGGGCAACGGCGAATATCACCGCGGCATTTTCTCCCACCAGCGGCGTCAGCAGTGACTGCGCCTGCTGTAGTTCATTCACCGGCCTGCCGGCCTTGAAAAAGGTGGCGGCTGCCAACAGGATCATGGCGCTGTTGATGGCCCAGCCAATCCCCATTGACATCAGGGTGTCGAGAAATTCATAATCAAGCTGTTTGCTGATGGTGTTTTCATCTTCAAGATTCCACTGACGGCTCTGGATGACCTCAGAATGGAGGAAAAGATTGTGCGGCATGACAACCGCCCCGAGTACACTCATGACGATCATGATTGATCCTTCGGGTATGGTTGGAGTTATCCAGCCCGCGGCTGCCGCCGACCAGTCGATATCGACCAGGATGAGTTCATAGAGAAAGGACAGGCCGATAATCGAGACGAAACCGACGATGATTTTTTCAGTTATCTTGTAGGAATTGCTGAACAGCATGATCCCGACAATGGCTATCATCAGTAGTGATCCCGGTACAATGGGGATATGGAAGAGCATGTTTAGGGCGATGGCTCCTCCCATGATTTCGGCAAGCGAAGTGGATATTGAGGCCAGCACTGCCGTGAGTAGGACTCCGCGCGAGAGAGCCTTCGGGGTATAAGTGGTGGCGGCTTCCGAGAGACAGAGCCCTGTGGCTATGCCCAGGTGAGCGACGTTGTGCTGCAGGACAATCAGCATGATCGTGGAGAGGGTAACCATCCAAAGCAACCGGTAGCCAAATCCAGCTCCAGCGGCGATGTTCGCGGCCCAATTGCCGGGATCGATGAAACCAACGGTGATCAGCAAGCCGGGTCCGATGTATTTGAAGATCTCCAGGGCAGCAAAGACCGGGCGATAGCCTTTCCGGTCAATGGTTTCGAAATTAAATTTCATAGCAGTTGTTTCGGTGGCACAGGAAGGGCTGTATAAAGAAGGCTGACTTGTGGCATGGCCTGTCCATGCCTCAGTTCATCAGCTTATATCGGCCTTCTCGGTCACAGAGTGTGGTAGGTAATAAGTAGATGCTTTATTGAGTGTTCCTGAAAAGCCCCTTTCCAGCGAAGGGCTATCCTAGCAAAGCAATAAACCTACCCTCTCAAGACAGCATTTGCAAATATTTTCAGTCTGCAACCAATAGCTGAAATCCGCCTAAGGTTGCCAAAATTTTGTCAACAATATCAATAAAAAGAAGTTTGTCATTCCTTCACATCGATGAAAAACCTCTGATAATTTTTCCATCTTCCACAGGAGTTTCGGAGATAATCCCTCCCCGCTCAGCAATCCCCTTTAACATCAATACGTTGCGTCGCTCAATCCCGTAAGACCCTCCAGGAAAATCAATATCGTCATGCGAACATCCCAAAAATATTGGGTTTGCGAAATATTTTTCTTGACATGTAAGGCCCTACTGATATTATGCCTGCATGGCGCATTTTCACATAAAAACCAAAAAGGGAAGACCCTACCTCTATGTGCGGGAGATTGCCAGGGTAGACGGCAAGCCAAAGGTTATTTCCCAGATCTACATCGGGTCACCGGAAAAGGTCGCAGGTTTGCTTGGCGGCAAAGAGGCGGATCTTTTGAACTTGAAAGTTGAAGAGTTCGGCTCACTCTGGCTTGCACATCAGATCGATCGAGATATTGATCTCTGCGGAATCGTCGATAGTGTCGTTCCAAAGGCAGAGAGGGAAACCGGTCCTTCGATCGGTGAGTATTTTCTCTATTGCGTACTGAACCGGATGGTACAGGCCGTCAGTAAAAACAAACTCGCCGATTGGTATAAGAAGACGGCCATCCAGCATATCCGACCCGTCGATCTGGATGAACTCACCAGCAAGCGCTACTGGGAGAAATGGGACCGAGTGAGCGAAACAGAACTACAGACGATTGCTCGCCAGTTCTTCGAGCGTATCTGGCAAATCGAGACGCCGACCGCCGATTTTCTGCTCTTCGATACCACCAATTACTATACCTACATGGCCAGTCAAACCGACTCGAAGCTTGCCCAACGGGGAAAGAACAAGGCGGGCAAGCATCATCTGCGGCAGATTGGCTTAGGACTTCTGGTCGCACGGGATTCACGGTTGCCGTTGTATTACAGTGTCTATCCCGGCAACATCCATGACAGCAAGCATTTTGAGGCGGTGATGGATGAGATGTTTGGTGTTGTTTGTGGCCTCAACAAAACGAAAGAACGGCTCACCGTCGTTATCGACAAGGGCATGAACGCCGATGACAATTACGCTTGGATTGACGAGCAGTCCCGGGTTCACTTTATCACCACCTATTCGACATATTTTGCCGAAGACCTGGCGATAACCCCGATGAATCACTTTGAACCTGCCGATACGACCGAGAATCGTCGGCGTATTGAGGAAGGTCAGGAGGATGAGTGTCTGCTCGCGTACCGGACCAAAGGCGAGTATTGGGGCAAAGAGCGAACCGTGATTGTTACCCATACCCCTGCGTCTGCCCGCAAGCAGGCCTACACCTTTGCCGATAAACTGGAGGCCATGCGCCAGGAGTTGCTGGCCGTGCGGGCAAAGGTAAGAAAGGCTCCGCACTGGCGGAATGAGGTAGCTGTTCGAGAACGATACGTCAGATTTTGTGAACACATACACATGACGCCGCAATTGTATGAGCTGGAATTCGAACAATCCCCTGACGGCCTGGTGCTGACCTTTCGCAAAAATACCTACCTGGTCGACCGGAAGCAGGCCATGTTTGGGAAAAACATCATCATTACCGACAATACCGATTGGTTAACGGGCGATATCATTGAGGCAAGCCTTGCCCGCTGGCAGGTTGAGGAGCGCTTTCGACTCAGCAAGAACGATGATTTGGTAGGCACGAGCCCTGTCCGACATTGGACGGACAGCAAGATCAGGTGTCATCTTTTTACCTGTGTAGTGGCCATGACCTATTTGCGCAGGATCGAGTTGAAGATGACAGCTGCCGGACGGAAACGTTCAATTGAGGAGATCATGGAAGACATGCGGCATCTGCATTATGTCTTGAGCATAAAAAAGGGGAGCCGGACACCTGAGCGCCGCCTGGAAACTCCCAGTAAGACCCAAGGCGAAGTCCTATCGGCCTTTGGCTACCGCGTCGACGAGAGTGGGGTCTTACAGGGTCCCGTGGGTTAAACCCTTATGCTGCAAGGGCTCGCGGCCCGCCGCGCTGGTTATCTCCGAAACTCCTGATAATCAGGGCGTGGTGTAATAATACTTTGGGGTGCACCCCGGATGCTTACAATTCGGCACTGAATTTCAACGATTATTTGAGCTCCGTCGTTGCAAAGTGATTTCAAAAACGCCACGGCAAGTTAGATTGCGAAAATGCAATCAAAGATGGATCTAAGGGTAGTCAGAATGTTCAAAGTACAACCAGAGAGGTACAACCTTTTCACTTTCAGGCTTCAGGATGCTGATCATTAAAGAGCAAGAAGCACTGCTGCCACCAGACAACTCGTTGGCGCACAAAAGGAAAGTAAGAGCTGATCGAGGGTTCTGTACGACGCTGTTCCTACTCCGATATCACTATGGCAGGTGGTGAATCCTCCGCAACTCTTTATGATACCGTAAACTATGGCAAGACCCATCACCGGTAATGCTTGCTATGTCGTTACTTGATTCGGATAATCTGAGCATCTCGCCAGACAAGAAATCCCTAATTCACAAGAAAGCTGGCTGGACCTTGACTTTCACACCGAGCACCGATAAATAATCGGGAACCTCGATTATTTGGCAATCTCCGGCCATGTCTCAATTGCTTAGTAAACAATTATCAGGATAGGCTGGGGATACTTGAGGAGGTTGAGCAATACCTTACCCAATTTGCTTACTCGTGAACAATTATTGTAATTAAGCACACATATATCAGAGAATCGTGTAGCTTGCGATTCTCTGCGTTTGTCGCCTGATTTATCAGTCCAAAGTTTCGGCTTTTGCCTTTTCCAGACAGTCAAGACAAATACCATGGCTGGATTTAAGGGTATATTTCTTTTCCAGAAAACTTTCCATGGGTATCCATTGGTTATCCAACTTAATTTTTCTGCACCATGCACAGACTCGAATAAACCGCTCGATCTTCTCGTTTTTCCTCAAATATAATATGGTACTTCCAATTATAACAAGGCCCACGATCGTACAAGTTGCCGTCTCAAAAATATATTCGGCCATCCGAAATGGGGTAGAAGGAGATCCGAAAAATAGATATGGCACATCAACAAATTCATCGAGCCAAATAACCAATAACATCGCACAAAACATCAGTCCTTCTGCTGCTACGATCAATATATTTCGTGGAGAAGAGAGCATGGGATGACACCAATAGAGAAAATAATGGCCTTATATCTGAAATTCGAGACGACTTTACCTTAGCTTTAAGATAGTCGTCACAATAATGAGCTAAATCATTACTGAGTATTTTTAAAAACCCGGTAAATGTGTTGTCGCAGCCCAGATATCTTCATCTTTGGGTTCACAAATCATTGCAAACACAGTCCAACCCATAGGAGGATCGAGAATTTCCACACCCATTTTCCCTTCGGATGTATTCCCACTAACCCATTTTTGTTGGACCTGCATTCTGAAATTTCTACCCTTTGCGGAAACGATTATTGACAACTTTTTACCCTGGCTTTTAAGTTTTTGAGGAATATCATTCAATAGAATGCCAAGACGAGAAATGTTGCATACGGTTGCCGAGAAGAATTCAACTCCGTCTGAAAGATTAGCAACCAGATTTTGCACTTCAACCCTTTGGTGGCGTCGCTTTTTCATTTTCACCTCATGTTGTTCAGCTTTAATGCCGCTTCCCTCACTCAGAATATCTTGGTGCTATATTGATGTGGAAAGGTGAAGGATGGTTTCTATTTGTGCTGTTGATTTAATTACCTAACTCAAAAAGATGATTCAGAGAATCTCAAAGATAACCTGCAATCATCTCGAATACTCCGTTGCAACTTGATCAAACCTCAATCCTAAAAAATTGCCGCCTCTAGGAGTCGTGAAAATGGAAGGGCCAGGCTGACTTCACTAACATCAGAGAGAAAAGAATTTGTCCATGAGTAAACCTGGCCCTGTTTCTGATCAATGGTTTTCAGGGAGGAGAGTCACCATAGGTCAGTCCACGTTGTAGTTGTTGCATAGAAACCGAGTTGAGAACTTGTCAAATAAATGAAATGCATATCACAGTTTGCAATATACACAGCTATCATTACAGGGATCTTGCAGAAGCATTACAATACCGTAATGTTAACCAACATTTGTAATGATCAGGCTGACATCCTTATAAGCGGTCCAGCCTGTATTTGGCGACGGTTACGACCAGACTATTGCCCACTGCAATCTTTGCCAAGTAGGGATTGATTGGTAAAAGGTTTGCTATGGCAATCTTATCAGGTTACGAAAAACTGATAGCTTACTTCCTGAATATTCTCAGAACCACCGGTTGGAAAAGGAACTCTACTAAAAAGTTAGGCAGAAATAACGCGCAGCAGTAGAAACCTCCAATTCATGAATTGACAAGAAAACCAGACGTTTAATGTGGCAACATTAACCTCATAACTTGAATCGGTGACATTCTAGTCAATACGGCGATTGCGACCCGCAACACACTTCAAATGTCAATGTTCATACTGTCAATTATCTGATTGACAACACGATGTATTGCCACCCACAGTGCGGTATTACTTGGACAGTCCGCTTCCACATTCCATCTTATGTCAGTTGCCAACATGTGTAATCGGCCTTAAATCTTTTCATAATAAAAGTAGAGGAGATTTGACATTGGTTTGTTGTTAAGGTATTTAATAAAATTCTTAAAAACCAGAACGGGGACACCTACTGGTTTTGCCCCTGTGGGCCACTAGCGTAGTGTTTCGGAGAAGTTCATCATGTCGATTATATCCATATCACGAGGCTCATATAGCAGAGGTAAGGAAGTTGCTGAAAAACTGGCCAATGCACTGAATTATGAGTGTATTTCGCGAGAGATCATCCTTGAAGCGTCAGAGCACTTTAATATTCCCGAACTCAAGCTAGTGCGAGCTATCCATGATGCGCCGACCATTTTGGATCGTTTTTCCTCGGGCAAGGAGCGATTTATAACCTTTTTCCGAGCAGCACTCCTCAAACATCTGCAGCGTGACAATGTAGTCTTTCATGGTTTGGGCAGCCATTTTTTTCTGCAACATTTTCCTCATGTCTTGAAAGTCAGAATAAGCGCAAACCTTGAGGATCGTGTCCGTGAAGAGATGATACGTGAAAACATCTCTGCCGAAGAAGCACGCATGGTACTGGTTAATGATGATGCGGAACGGCGCAAATGGGGCTTGCAGATTTTTGGGCAGGACACCTGGAATCCGCAACTCTATGACATGATCCTACATATAGGCAATATGAATGTTGATCAGGCTGTTTCTATTATTTTTCATGCTGTACAACAGCCCTGCTTTCTAAGCACCCCCGAGAGCCTCCATATGATGGCTGATGAGGCTTTATCTGCACAGGTGGAGGCTACTCTCGCGAAGACCTTTCCCAAGGTAATAGTTGATTCTGGAAACGGTGACGTGTTTATCAATGTTCGTGGCTCAAGGGCTGATGAAAAAAACATCACTGAGAAGGTCAAACGCCTGGTCGAAAAAGTTGAGGGGGTAAAAACCATTCAGGTCAACATTGTTCCTTTTATTGTTGAAGATTGAAATTTGGTAAAAAAGTGACGAGGCAGATAACAGAACATGGCTACCAGATATAATTTAACACCCCAGACCAGCGGAACCAAATCCTGGCGACGCAAATTATTTCCCTTTCTTCGCTGGTGGGGCTTTATCGGCTGGGACACTTTAAGAGCTGACCTTCTAGCCGGACTGACCGGGGCAGTTATCGTCCTTCCACAAGGCGTGGCCTTTGCCATGATTGCCGGTCTACCCCCAGAATACGGCCTCTATACTGCAATTATCACCCCTGTAGTGGCTGCGCTTTTTGGATCTTCTCTGCATTTGATATCCGGACCGACAACCGCTATCTCTATCGTGGTCTTCAGCACCGTCAGTTCCTTTGCGGAACCGGGATCTGCCGAGTACATCCGGCTTGTTTTAACCTTGACCTTTCTGGCCGGGGTATATCAGTTGGCATTTGGTCTGGCCAGACTGGGGACGCTGGTCAACTTTGTTTCCCATTCGGTGGTTGTCGGTTTTACGTCAGGTGCAGCTATCCTTATTGCCACGAGTCAGCTTAAACATGTCCTCGGCCTCAAGTTGCCAGGTGGCCATGACTTTCTCGAAGTCTGGCTTCATATTCTTGGGATGTTGAATCAGATCAATTTTTATGTGCTGATTATAGCCATGGTCACGCTGGTCTCTGCCGTCTTTTTTCGGGCAAAAATGCCGCGGTGGCCCGGAATGCTATTTGCCATGATCATCGGCAGCCTGCTTTGCCTGCTTCTTAATGGCAGTCAGCACGGCATCACTCTTGTCGGCCAGATGCCGGCCAGATTGCCACCGCTGTCAATGCCGGACCTTTCTTTGGTAACCGTTCGTAAGCTGGCACCCGATGCACTGGCTGTAGCACTTCTAGGCCTCATTGAGGCCTTGTCCATAGGCAGATCGATTGCTGCCAAGTCCCACCAGCCTATTGACGGCAATCAGGAATTTATCGGACAAGGCATATCAAACATGATCGGTTGTTTTTTCTCCAGCTATGCCGGTTCAGGATCTTTCACCCGCTCCGGCATCAACTATCAGGCTGGTGCCATAACTCCTCTTTCTGCGGTGTTTTCAGCGCTTTTTCTGGCTCTGCTCCTCTTGCTTGTTGCACCACTGACCGCCTATTTACCCATTGCCGCCATGGGCGGAATCATCCTCATGGTAGCCTATCACCTGATTGATGTACATCATATCCATACGATAATAAGAACCAGCAAGGAGGAAACAGCGGTGCTGTTGACCACCTTTCTCGCCACCCTTTTCCTGGACCTGGAGTTTGCCATTTATATAGGAGTCCTGCTCTCCCTGGTCCTCTACCTGAACCGCACCGCACATCCGCGCATTGCCAATCTCGCCCCGAACTCTGAAGTCGCAGGTCCCCCTTTCATCGAATCAGAATCCGAGTGCTCGTATCTGAAGGTGATCCGTATCGATGGCGCGTTGTTTTTTGGTGCAGTCAATCATGTGAGTGAATATCTTTATAATATTGATAAAAGTCTGCTACGTAAACGGAATGTGCTGATTATTGGCTGTGGCATCAATTTCATAGACGTGGCCGGTGCTGAACTGCTTGCTCAGGAGGCACAACGTCGTCGGAGCCAGAGAGGAGGACTCTACCTTTGTGAATTTCAGCCTCAAGCCTATAATGTTCTGGAACGAGGCGGATACGTGGATAAAATCGGCAAGGAGCATTTCTTTGCCACTCAGAAAGAAGCAATCACCAAGATAATTTCTGAAGCAGATCAATCTATCTGCCGGAGTTGCAAAAATCATGTTTTTAAACAGTGCCCAACAATCGTTGAAGTATAGTATTAGAACTGGCAACTCTGATTATTGTTAAACAACAATTTCCGATGTTCACATTTGGGCATCCCGTGAGGAGATTTACCCCCATCATACAAAAGAGTGCAGTTATTTAGAGTGACTCACGTTCATCACGTGGATGTTTAATTATTACGACCAAATGACAGATAGGTTATTAATAATCAGCAAAACTCAGGGAGTAGAGTATGGCTATTATCACAATATCAAGAGGATCCTACAGCAGGGGCAAGGAAGTAGCGGAAGGGCTTGCAAAACGACTTGGATATGAATGTGTTTCTCGGGATATCCTATTGGAAGCCTGTGCGGAGTTTTCCATTCCAGAAATCAGGCTGGTTAAGGCCTTGCATGATGCACCGTCCATCCTGGAACGGTTCAGCCACGGCAAAGAACGGTATATTAGCTATTTTAATTCGGCTTTTCTCAATCATGTGGCCAAGGATAATATTGTCTTCCATGGACTGTCGGGCCATTTCCTGCTGCAAGATATTGCCCACGCCTTCAAGGTACGAATTATCGCTGATATTGAGGCTCGGATAGCAGAAGAGATGCGGCGGGAAAACTGTTCAGAGCAAGAGGCCCGCTATTTGTTGACCAAGGACGATGAGGAACGTCGTCGTTGGAGCATGGCACTGTACGGCAAAGATACCTGGAACAGTAGCCTGTATGATATGGTGCTGCATATCAACACCCTGAAAGTGGAGGATGTTGTGGATGTGTTGCATGATGTAGTGCGCAAGGGAAGATTCGATGCCACTCCGGAATCACTTACTCTCTTACGGCAGCGGACCCTTATGGCCAACATCCATGCGAAAGTTGTAGACTCTTCACCTCATGTAACGGTTGCCATCGACGAAGGGGTGGTGACGCTTGTCAATCTTGACGGCAACCTTAAAAATGATGGGCAACAACGCCAGAACACTGCGGCAATGCTGATAGATACCTATGGTCTGAAGGATGTTGTTTTTGCCAAGCCGGTCGAGAGCAAAAAAGATCATATCAATACCTTTTATAATCTCGATATCAAATAATCCGCACTGATGCCGCCCCCCTGGCAGTCGAAACGGAACACAAGCAAGGATCGATCACCCTCAATTTTGTTTTGCCGAATATCTGGCTGAGACGTGGTTTTGCGTACTTGGCGGCGATTATCGACCAGTACTATCATCGGGTATTGAACTGGCGGATCGCCGCCGTTTTTTCGTCTTTTTCTCAATAATCTCTATCTCGTCGGCAGTTCTCAAACCTTGAACTGACCCGATGGTGATTTGGAGCAAATTCGACGCACGAAGATTGGTATTGCCTGTATTGGTGAAAATCCAGGTAGAGAGATGCTCGTTCAGGCTTCATGGGTTCTGATCCGCAAAGACGGGCGCCCAGGAAGTGGTATGCGATTGCCTCGACTGTAAAGAAGCTCTTGCTGAATGTGCAGAAGACATTCGGCAAAGACAAGAAAATTTGAGCTATTTTATCGCTCGCTATAGAAAAGTGGCTGACCCCGGCGATCTTGGATTGTAGTGATAAAAAAATGATTCTCGAGAAGAGTCTGTCATGCAAAAAACACGAGGAATTCAGTATTCGAAACTAGGCGTCATTTCCTTAGCCCATATGCTTAATGATCTCTACAGCAATTATCTTCCCCAATTGCTTCCATTTTTGGTTGTATTGCATCAGGGATTTACAGCTACCAGAGCCGCGATCCTGGTCTCGACCTTCAGTATCACATCTTCGTTTGCCCAGCCATTTTTTGGCTATTTTCTGGACCGGCAAAGCAAGCGTTGGCTCTTGTATGTGGGGACTTTGTGGATGGCAGTCATGCTCAGCTTAACCGGAATTGTTGAAAGCTATTGGACGATCGTCCTTTTGGCGGCTTTGGCCGGACTTGGTACGGCTGCGTTTCATCCGCAGGCGTCAACCATGGTCAATGTATTGAGCGGAGATTACAAAGCTGTTCTGCTGTCAGCTTTCGTGGGGTTCGGCAATATCGGCTTTGCATTGGGACCGCTTCTGCTGGTGCCACTCTTTCAGGCCTATGGGTTGAAGGCAACTCTCGTTACCGTCATCCCCGGAATTATTGTCGCATTTTTGCTCTATTTCTTTTCGCCGCGAAATGCTCTATTAACAGGGGCATCCCCGGATCTTGCCGCAGTTTGGATCTCGGTAAAAGCGGCGCGACGGGAACTTTTCGCCATCATCAGCGTGATTGCCATTCGTTCCTTGTCATACACAGGGATGTTGACCATGTTGCCGCTATATTTTCAGTCTCAAAACATATCCAATATTACAGCGAGCCGGTTGCTGACCCTCATGCTGTTTACTGGGGCTGTCGGAGGTTTGATGGGCGGATTTATCTCTGACTATTACGGTCGAAAACGGTTGATTGTTGGATCGCTGGTCCTATCCACGCCATTATTCTTTATTTTTTTCTACACAGATGGAATTGTTAGCATTATTTTTCTGGCGCTGGCCGGAGCGACCCTGTTATCCAGCTTTTCGGTAACAGTGATTGCCACGCAGGAAGCCATTCCCGATAACAAAGCATTGGCGGCAGGACTGAGCATGGGGTTGGCTGGCGGGATCGGTGGGCTGGCAGTGATTTCTATCGGCTGGATTGCCGATATTTGGGGCCTTTCGTCGGCAGTGATTGTCATTTTTCTGCTGCCGGTGGTGGCCGGTCTGGTTGCTTTGCTGATGAAGAGCCGCCCAGCTGCTCGCCATCAGCGAAATCACGCGTGAATGTTGAGGCAATGTGGAGGATTGATTGACATGGATTTGGTTATAAATAGGAACAATAGGGTATACTAAAATTTCAGATAACCATTTAAATTTTGCCTAACTCCATAAACTTGATTATGCAAATCTGTAATCTTTTCACCGATGCAATTCCACCTCAAGAAGGCGAGCGCTTCGGCACAATTCTCAGTCATAAGAATCTCGTTATTGAACGTATAGTCAGCTCAGAAGCGATCCACTCCACAAGAGTACGTGCAAACTCAAGACGAATGGGTACTTTTGTTTCAAGGAGAGGCAATTCTTCAATTAGCAGGCGAATCAATTTCACTCAAGGCAGGCGATAATCTATTTTTGCCAGCCGGTGTACCACATACTGTCGTGCAGACTTCGGAAGGCTCAATGTGGTTGGCTGTTCATCTTCACCCCAAGTAAACACTTTTTCCTAAGTTTTTAGACAATCAACTGCCCGGAAAGCAATATAAAGTGATGCTTCCCAGGCAATTATTCTATCAACCGGTAACTTTACAGGAACCAGGTGTGCGGATCCTGTCTCTTGTCCCTTGACCTGAACCACCACCATTGCCATATCTTGCTGCAATTGCCTGAAGCATTGCAGAATCATCGATTTTTTCGATGGTTTTACAGGAACCAGGGATGCGGGTGCGGATTTGATCCCCTGTGCTGGACTTACTTTGTTTTCCCGCAGCCATTGCCGGTGCGGCGAACATCATGATTGTTCCAGCTACGAGTAATGTTTTGCAAACTGTCTTAAATGTATGCATATAACTGTTCTCCTATTGATCTTGCCGAACGGGATTTGCGGGTAATCCGCCATTAGAGGGACCCTTTCAGCTAATTACTATGCATACAACGATACAAACGACAAAAGGTTACAAGGAATATTGAAAAAATGTTATTTTAAGTGAGATAATGCCAATTGGGGGTATATGCGATCAGAGTCTACTGAGTTTATTTCTTCCTGGTTGGTGCCGATGTGATATTAATCTGGTGGATAAACGGGCGAATAAAATTTGATGGCCTTAGTGAATTTGTGTAAATCTTGTCGATGTTACATGATTTATTGAAATTCTACCAAATGATGTTGTATTGCAGGACACAAAAATGACAAGTTCAAATTAATGCAGAATAATATGACACAAAACACAACAGATGCAATTTACATCCAAGAATTCGTTATCCCCGAAAGCGCTCTGGACCAGAATGGACACGTTAACAATGTCGTCTTTGTCCAATGGATGCAGGATGTGGCCATTCTCCACTCGGAGTCAACCGGTGGAAATCAGGCGACGAATTCAATTGGTGCCACCTGGTTTGTTCGCTCCCATAATATAGAATACTTGACTCCAGCATTTGCCGGTGATCATTTGATTTTGCAAACTTGGGTAGTCGATTTTCGGCGAGCCACATCTCTTCGACGCTATCGATTCATACGAAAAAAAGACCAGAAGCTGCTCGCCAAAGGGGAAACTGAATGGGTTTTCGTGGATATGAAGAGCGGTCGACCTCGAACAATTCCACCCGAGGTCCAAGTAACTTTCCCACTCATTGGCAAAGATGATGAACCATTATAATTTCAATGCCTGATAACATTAAGGGTAGTTGGTTGAAATCGATCGGCGATAGTCAGGAAATGCATTTGAAATATCTTGCTTTCAAAAAATCAAAATTATAATACTAAAATATGATAGGTTTTCTAGATAACTCACTAATTCACTTACAATAGGCATTTATAATTCATGAATTAGCAAGAAAGCAAGGCGTTGAGTGTGGCAACATTAACCTCATAACGTGAATCGGCAACATTCAAGTCAATACGGCGATTTCGACCTGCAACACACTTCAAATGTCAATGTTCATACTGTCAGTTATCTGATTGACCACACGATGCATTGCCACCCACAGTGCCGTAATTGCCTGGACAGTTTTCTTCCATGGCATTCCCCCAATTGGCCTTTTTTTAAATAACGCTGGGAGGTTGCAATTATCCAGCGTACTGACTATCTTTCGACAGTTGCCTTTTGCATCACCGAAGGCTTCTCAGCCGACATTCAACCGCTGCACAGCACCGCAAAGATCCATGCGACCTGAGGTCTTGCTGCAGTAACTGCCTGTACCATTACCCGGATCATTCACTGTTGGGAAGGGTAAAGTTCTATGACATTTTCAATTCCACGCTCGGCGATCCTGCACCGCTTGCTTCCCCTGATTGCCCTGACCCTTTTCGTTGCGGCATTGTGGGTACTACATGATGCGCTCCGTGAGTTCCATTACCACCAGATCCTGGAACAGCTTCGCACCATCCCACTCCCCCATGTTCTGGCTGCCGTCGGGCTTACAGCTTTAAGCTATTTGCTCATGACCGTCTATGACCACTTGGCGATTTCTTATATTCGCCATCCACTGGACCCGCGCAAGGTAACTCTGGCCGCTTTTATCAGCTATGCCTTTAGTAACACCATAGGTTTATCTTTGCTGACCTCCGGATCAATCCGCTATCGCCTGTATTCGGCCTGGGGTTTAACCGCCCAAGAGATTGCCCGCATAGTTACCTTTACGGCGCTCACCTTCTGGCTTGGGATCGGCACGGTTGCGACTGTTGTGTTTATTGCCGAACCCATGGCCATGCCGGTTATAGCACACGTACCGGTACATTCGACCCGCCTGGTCGGGTTGATTTTTGCTGTGTTAGTGCTCGGCTATCTGGTTTTCGTCTCCTTATGGAGAAAGCCTTTCCGCTTCCTGAGCTGGGAACTGCCCATCCCCTCTCTGCGCCTTGCCGGGTTGCAGTTGCTGATCGGAGCCCTTGACTGGATTCTTGCCGGTTGCGTCCTTTTTGTCCTTCTCCCGGAACAGGCCAACCTGTCCTTTGGGCAGTTTCTCGGCATCTATCTCCTGGCCCAGGTTGTTGCCTTGATCAGTCATGTCCCAGGGGGCCTGGGGGTCTTTGAATCGATTATTCTGCTGTCGGCCCCACAAATCCCCGCCGATGCCCTGCTCGGCTCGATAGTCATCTACCGGGGCGTTTATTACCTGCTGCCCTTGTCTCTGGCGGCGCTCCTCCTGGGAGGCAACGAACTTGCTGAGAAAAAGCACCTGTTTAAAAAGACTTTCCGCCACGTGGACCAATGGCTGGGAATCATGGTGCCCTATCTGCTCTCGGTAACCACCATGATCAGCGGTGCGGTTCTCCTCTTCTCCGGGGCCACACCGACAATACCCGGTCGCCTGCACTGGCTCTACGAGATCCTGCCCTTGCCGGTTATCGAATTATCGCATTTCCTCGGTAGTCTCATTGGGGTATGTCTGCTGCTGCTGGCTCGGGGGCTGCAGCGGCGAATCGATGCGGCCTATGTCTTTATGGCGGTATTTCTCGGGGCCGGTGTCTGCCTCTCACTGCTCAAGGGCGCGGATTATGAGGAGGCCTTACTGCTTAGCCTGATGCTGGCGGCTTTATTGCCCTGTCGGAGACATTTTTACCGCCGCTCCTCGTTGTTCCAGGATTCCTTAAGCTTCGGCTGGATTGCCACGGTCCTGCTGGTTTTGGCCTGTTCCATCTGGCTGGGCGTCTTTTCCTACAAACATGTTGATTACTCTAGTGAAATGTGGTGGCAGTTCGCTTTGGAGGGGGATGCCCCCAGGTTTCTGCGAGCGACGGTGGGTGCCGCTATCCTCCTCTTACTCTTGACCTTGGCAAGACTCATGGGGCCGGCCCTCAAAGATCCCAAACCTCCGGGACAAGACGAGTTAAACCTGGCGCGACAGATTATCGGCCGGTCGCCGCTGACGCTGCCGAATCTTGCCCTGCTCGGCGACAAGGAACTACTGTTCGACGATCAGCATACGGGCTTTGTCATGTACGGAGTCGAGGGCCGCGCCTGGGTGGCCCTGGGGGATCCGGTTGGGCCACCGGAAGTCGCCCGGGAACTCGCCTGGCAATTTCGTGAAATGGTTGAGAGACAGGGCGGGCAGACGGTTTTCTATGAAATCGATATGTCAATGTTGCATGTATATCTGGATATGGGCCTGACCCTCTTTAAGCTTGGAGAGAACGCCAGTGTGCCGCTCACCACATTTTCTCTCGAAGGTGCGGACCGCAAAGGCCTGCGCTATACCCACCGGCATCTGACAAAAGACGGCTGCCACTTTGAAGTCCTCCCTTCCACCGACCTCCCGCAACTCCTGCCGGAATTACGCAAAATTTCCGATGACTGGCTGCTGGATAAACATACCCGTGAGAAACGCTTCTCTCTTGGCAGTTTTGATGAGCAATATCTCCTCAATTTTCCAGTTGCCATAGTAAAACAGCAGGACAAGATCGTCGCCTTTGCTAATCTCTGGATGGGAGCAAATAACCAAGATCTGTCGTTTGACCTCATGCGCTTTGGCTCTCTGGCCCCACGCGGAGTTATGGATTTTCTCTTTATCGGCTTAATGCTGTGGGGCAAGGAGCAGGGCTATCGGTCGATCGATCTCGGCATGGCGCCCCTCTCGGGTCTTGACAACCGCACTTTTGCCCCGCTGTGGAATCGGGTCGGAGCAGTTGTTTTCCAGCATGGGGAACATTTTTATAACTTTGAGGGATTACGTGAGTACAAAGAAAAATTCAAGCCGATCTGGGCGCCCCGCTACCTGGCCTGTCCCGGGGGTTTATTGGCATTACCGCGTATCCTGGTGAAAATTTCCACTTTGATCAGTGGCGGCATCAAAGGGGTAGTTGCCAAATAAGGCGAATTTCACAGCTGGTGCCTGCTGATTCTCCTGGCTATTGAACAGTTTTTCCGACCACATCGCCTACAAATTTCCCGTGGATCTCTTTGGTAAGCGCCTCAATCCTCAGGCTCAAATCCTTTGTAATTTCCGTGAGCTGGGTGTTTTGTTGCAACAACTCCATCAACTGCGCGGTCTGCTGATTGGCAAGGACCTGACGTTGCTCACTGGCCAAGGCCAAGGCCTCTCTATGCTGTGCATCAGCCTCTGCGTGCACCTTGTCCCGTTCGGCTTGTCGGGTTTGCGCCAGGAGAATAAGTGGCGCCGCATAGGCAGCCTGAAGGCTGAAGGCAAGATTTAAGAGGATAAATGGATACACGTCAAACGCTGTCAGCCCCGCTGCATTGATTCCTATCCAGACAGCAACAATAATTGTCTGCACGACAATAAAAAACGGCGTCCCAAAAAATCTTGCAAATGCTTCTGCCTTTAAGGCAAACCAGTCGTCTCCGAATACCGATGCCAAATGCATATGCGGCAGATGAAATCTGAAATAGTGATTTCTCTGATGGTTTGTTGCGGTTGCTCCTGTATTGACGGCAGCTACGGTATCTTTGGGTATCATTTTTTTGCTTCCTTTCCTAAGAATCGAGGACCTTTTTGCCTTGCAAAAACGGTCACCTTATTGTCGGCCGGTGGCCGGCGAGCCGCCACGAATACCGGCTTTTTCATATCTTGCCAGGATCAATCTGGTGAGTTTCGGGTAGTCTTCGTCAAAATGGTGGCCACCCGGCAATTTCAGCAGGTCGGCTTCCGTATGTACAATGTCCATGCAGGCTGTCTCGTCTTTTTCTTTCTCACCGTAAATACATAGTACTTTGTTGGCAGGCAGGCGAAGCAATTCTGGGGCCATGGGCAGTTCACCGCTGCTTTGCCCCAACCACCCGGAAACCTGAATCTCGAAATCAATCTGTTTGCCGATCGCCAAGAAAACCAAAAGACGTACGCTTTCTTTATCACTTAGCGGCAAGCGATTATAGAGCGGTGGAAGGATGTCGGCACCAAATGAATATCCGGCAAGGACAAAGGATTTTGCCCCCCAGGCCTTGCGATAATAGTCTAAGGTCTTGACTAAATCGTCGGTGGCTTGCTCGGGCGTTTTTCGACTCCAAAAGGTCCGCAAGGTATCGACACCAACCACCGGGTAACCTTGTTTCGCCATATCTTCGGCAATGATACGATCAAGATCTCGCCAGCCGCCATCTCCTGAATAAAATATTGTCACGGTTTCATTTGCGGCGGTTGCCGGAACTTCGACAACCGCCATGGGTACAGAAGGACGACCAGACGGATCGATTAGTTTTTGCAGCTCCTCAACCAGAACGGCATCAGTCGCTGTACCGTATGGGGCAATGGTCGTTTTCGCTCCGGAAAGTTCTTTTACAAAGACAGCTGTCTTCTTTGCCGGCTGATCGGACCAAGCTGCATGCCAGGTGCCGACCAAGCCGGACGATGCTGTCAAGATGTTCCGCTCCTCTTGCCGGCTGGTAATAAATGGCGGACAGAGAGTTAAAGAGTCGGGTAATTTTACGGAAAAATCAATGGACAGATTTGTCGCCTTGTGCCCCGAAGACGATTCGGCATAAAGAAAAGGCAGCAAAGCTCCATCGTCGATGCCGCTGACGATAAGATTTTTTTTGTCGGACATGGAAATTTCTTGCAGCAAAGTGCTGATCGATGCCGCTACCTGTGAGGCATCGAGGCATTGCCGGGTTCCCGCTGAACGACCTTTAAAAACACGTTCCGTATCGATAACTGCCACTTGAACCCGGAGTCGCGCAATCCGTTCAGCCAGTTCGGCTGGAGGATATTTCTTTGGATCAGCAAAAACTAAAACCTGTTGGCGATTGCCAAAAAGAGGGTAGGCAATAGAGACGGGACCGAAACTGTCGGTAGCAATATTTGTATGCCAAACCAGTCCGTTTTTATGATAAGCAAACCACAACTCCATGGCTAAAAAGCTCATCACAGCACAGGTTATCGCCATTTTTTTCAAGGTCAGAAAAAGACTCCCCGAAAGAGATACGCGGACAAAGCAGCACCCAGGGCGGCAACCACCAGACTCGTCAAGGCGCTGAGATTGACAAAGTAACCGCTTGGTATCTCGACGGGCTGGAGTGTCTGCAGCACTTTCCTGTACTGCAGGACTGCGGCTGTAGAAGAGAGTACCCCGAGGATAATAAAGGAAAGACCAATCCAGAAGGAAAGCCCCCTCTGCACCGACTCACTGTGTTGCGGCAGCAACATGTGGACAAACAAGCCGAATCTCTCTACCACAAAACCAAAAGCCATGAGGGTCAAAGAGGTTCGAGTCCAAGCCAACAGTGTTCGTTCTGCTGCAAAGAAAACTCTTGGGTCATTGAGGTCAGACATTTTCAGTGATTCACGAATGAGTTGAAAAATTATGCAGGTACGATGTTCTCCGTGCTTTTCAATGATTACAACGTATCGAGTAGTATATTGAAAATCAAGGCGATAATTTGATGAGATGTTGCAGGATAGGAGATCGGGTATGAAAAAAAGTGGCAAAAGCACTGGTCAGATGCTGCGAGGTGGCGTGTAGTATTGACAAACACATGGGATATCCTATTATCTGAGAATAAATGTTAATTGCCTTCTTGGAGCACAACAACCATGCAGATAACCAATATGAGCAACCCAGCACCATCAAGCGGTGTATCCATTCTTAAATCAGCAAATGAGCAACCAAAGCTTGCTGGTGAGCTCATTAATAGGACGGTTGAGGATATGGTGCAAATTCAAGCTGCACAGTCACCCTCCCAACGTATTGACATATCCGAAATAACAGGAACCGGGAAGATAATCAACACTACCGCGTGAATGTTTTTTAGAGAAACACCAAAACAAATATCTCTTCTCGTCAACAACAGGGAGCATGTGATGAGTATAAGTGGGATAAGTGGAACGATGAACTATCAAGCCATGCAAATTGCCGGGCAGAAGAACAGTGGTCAAGCCAACCGTCAGACTCAAGCTGTAGCGCAAAGTTCGACCGAGGAAAGCAAGGAAAACAGAGCTGTTAAAAGTCAGGAAGTCAGCCAGGTGTCCGAGGCCACGGAGGCAAAATCCATCAATCTTTACGCCTGATATTCTGAGAGGATTACTGCTCACCAGGATCGGCTTTGACCGCATCAGCGTGTAACTTGCCGTTCTGGAGCATTTCTCCTCTCGGCTCGGTAAAGGAGCACCCCCATTGCCGTTAAAGCCGCGAACGATGCTCCTGCAATAAACGCGGCTGAGGCGCCGAATCCGCTCCACAACCATCCTGCCAGGGCGCTTGCCGGAAAGAGCGCTATACCGCTTACCAGATTGAAGACCCCGAAGGCAGTACCTCGAAGATCGGCCGGAGCAGTGTCGGCAACGAGTTTTGCGAGCAAGCCTTGGGTGAGTGCCATGTGCAGGCCCCAGAGTGCTGATCCCAGGAATGCAATGCCGGGCGACGCAGCTATCGCCAAGAAGATATCGGAGGCGACAAGTACTCCAAGCCCCAGCAACAAAAGTGTTCGGGCTGAAAATCGGTCCGCCGCAGCGCCTGCCGGATATGCACATCCGGCATAGACAAGATTCATCACAATCATGATCGCCGGTACATAGCCGACAGCAAGTCCGACGTCCTGGGCACGGAGAATCAAAAACGCTTCACTGAAACGAGCGAGGGTAAATCCTGCCCCGAGCGCAACGATAAGCCAGTACCGGCGCGACAGGCGCTTGGCTGCAGCTGGCGTCAGGCGATTTCCGGCCCTTATTGTTTTGCCTGGAGGCTCGGTTTCATGTACCGCAACGATCAGCAGAAACACTGAGAGAAAGGCTGGTATAATAGCTATCCACAGCACGGCTTTGATGTCATTTGCCAACCACAGCATGAAGACAGTGGCGAGGAGAGGCCCGACAAAGGCCCCGACGGAATCGAGCGACTGGCGTAAACCGAAGGCTGCGCCGCGAAGCTGCGGTGGCGCGATATCGGCGACCAGTGCATCACGCGGCGCGCCACGAATGCCTTTACCAATGCGATCGACAAAGCGTGCTCCGAATACCCAGCCTATTGTTGATGCAAGCGGAAATATCGGCTTGGTCATGGCACCTAATGCGTATCCAACTACTGCGAGGAGCTTTCGTTTTCCTAAGTAATCACTGATAGCCCCCGAAAACACCTTGGTGATCGCCGCCGCTCCCTCGGCAATGCCTTCGACAATGCCGATCGTCATCATCGATGCACCGAGCGTCGTTGCCATGAATATCGGCAAGAGGCTGTGTACAAGCTCGGACGAGATGTCCATGAGCATTGAAACAAATCCAAGCGCTCAAATGCCTTTCGGCATTTTGTGGTAGTGGCTCTGAGGAGCGGCGGGCAATTCATTTGTCATGCGATATCTTGTCACACTCTTTTCAGCAATGCCTCAGATTCACTCGGCAGGATGATACTGAAAGTTGTCCAGCCATCACTGCTTTTAACCTCAATGCTGCCGCCATGCAGTTCGACAATCCTGTGGACGATCAATTTCCAGCGGGAATAATTTTGAGAGAACCATATTGTCATTGTCTATTCATATCAACAATGATGTTCTTTGCTTCTCCTACATATGGATCCTGATTTAGTTCTTCTTTCCACCTGAGGATATCGTCCTTGGGGGTATCCTTTTTTTCATCGGTGATCTCAAGTTGATCGTCATATAGCTTTGTCTGGTGGTTTCGGAACTGGGCGCTGAATTTTTTTCGCTCCTCACGGGCCTCTTCTATCCTCTGGCGCATATCTGTTAGCTTCAATGAAATAGCGGTCTGTTTGCTTCGTTCATCCGCCTTTACCGCCTCCTCGGCGATGAGCTGCAACCCCGGATCATGTTCACCTCTCTGCAGACTCATTTTCCGGATCATATCCAGATCAATGGGCTTGCCGCTGAAGGAAGTATACTTTACAGGGCCGATTTGATCCCAAGGAAGAGAGTAATCAAGATACTTTTCACCTGATTTCAGGTGCTGAAATAAACTCGGCAGGACAATATCGGGCACAACACCATTGTACTGGGTGGAACCGCCGGTGATTCGGTAGAACTTCTGGATAGTCACCTTCACCACCCCGAGATCGCCAACTTCTTTTGCCATTGAATCTCGTAGATTTTTGTTCAGATCTATAATGGTCTGCACAGTCCCTTTTCCATGGGTATGTTCGCCACCGACAATAATGGCTCGCTTATAATCCTGCAGGGCTGCGGCCACGATCTCCGACGCCGAAGCGGAAAACTGGTTAACCAGAACAACAAGTGGACCGCTGTATTTGATAGTATCATCGTCGTCGTTCAGAACGCGGATCTTTCCGCTGCTGTCCTTGACCTGAACAACAGGCCCGGACTTGATGAATAACCCGGCGATATCGACGGCATCACCCAGCGAGCCGCCGCCATCATTGCGCAGGTCAAGAATAATCCCATTGAGTTTGTTTTTTCTCAGATCTTTTATGGCTTTACGGGTATCATCGGTGGCGTTCCTGGCATCTTCACCGCTCATTGTCTTTTCAAAATCCCGGTAAAAACTTGGGATCAGGATATAACCGATCTTCCCGCCATCCGGGGCGTCCAGCATCGTATCTTTTACGAAGGTATCTTCTACCTGAACCACATCTCTGACTATTGGTATAACCTTTTTTGTCCCATCCGGTTTCTTCACCGTCAGAAGAACCTTGGTTCCTTTCGGTCCCCGGATCAGGCGCACAGCATCAGTGGGACGCATATTAGTAATATCAACCGGGTCGGCACCATTTTCTGAAATTTGCAGAAGACTATCTTCAGCCTGGAGCATACCCTGTTTGGCGGCAGGGCCTCCAGGGATGATACTCATAACCTTGATAAATCCGTTCTCCTCGCCAAGAAGAGCCCCCACTCCTTGCAGATTACCACGCATTTGAATGTCAAACTCTTCTCTTTGGTTGGGGGGAAGATAGTTTGTATGTGGGTCAAAGGCCCTGGCAATCGCATTAAAAAAGCGGTCATAATGATCCAACAGCGTTTCTTGATGCAGACGAAGGAAAAACTCTTTATTTACCTTGACCTCCTTCTCTTTCGCCTTCTCCCACAGCTCATCTTCCGGAAGTTTCTCCTTCGCTTTTATCTGCTCCTCCTCAAGGTCAAGATACCGGTACATAACCTGCGCTTTCACTATCCTGCGCCATCTGTCCTCTAAGCCTTGCATATCATCGACATAGGCAATTTTTTTTGGATCGGTTTCATAGATTTCATCACTCTTCACATCAAAACCGGTAGCCAATATCTGATCCACCATTTTTTCAACCTGGTCGATCCGTTCTTTCATGATATCGTATCCGGTTGCCGGCAGAACATTGGTCCCTTGTTCCAGGTCATCAGTTATATGGGAGGCAAAGGAACGGAGTACCTTTACGTCGCTACTCAGCAGAAACCTTTTCTGGTAATCAAGCTGCTTCAGGTAGAGATCGAAGACCTCTATGGACAAGGATTCATTCATCTCCTTATGACTGAAGTGGACGGCGGGAAGCTCTTTTTCCAGCATATAACCGATCAGCTGGTTTCTCTTCTGGACAAATCCCTGGATATCTTTTGCACTACCGGAACCGGCAGTGCAAAAAAGAAGCACCAGAAAGATCGCAAAAGCTCGTTTAGTGAAATTTTTCATATATTTTTCAACCGTAAAAAAAGGTGGTAACAGATCGTTATGGACTGCCTGGCACAAATGTCGCGGCTGTGCCTAAAACCTAGATCATTTCGTTCTGATTTCATGTAGTTAATCTCCTGTTCCGACTATTTCCACTATAAATTCTTCCTGTGTCAGGAAATAGCTCGGGCAATAGTGAATGCCGCCGCCGCAGCCAACCCATCGATAAGTCTGGTCTGCAGAGCACTACGTATCGGCCGGGCGCCGGTGAAGAACCCTTTTGCAAAACCAAAGACAAACAGTGCCAATAGCGTTAAAATAGACGAGAGAGTAAGGCTCGACCGCTATTATCCAGAAGCATATAGGGCAAAAGCGGGATCATCCCCCCAAACAATATAGGCGCTTGAAATAGTAAGGGCACTGTTACGCGCCCGCCGAGGTTTAATCCCTTCAAGCCCCAACTCGAAACGCATCATAAAGTTGACCCAGTCGCTTGGTCGATGGCGTAGGGCCTCAACCAGCGGGGCAACCTGCTGGGCGGTGAGTCCGTAACCGAGAAACACTTTTTCGATTTCGGCGCACTCTGTTTCTGGTTTTTCTACTATTTCCCGTTCCTCCCGGCGACGTTCATTGGTGTAATGTTCTATATCGCTACGGGTTGCAAGGTATCCTCCCAACCCCATGGCGATGGAGCCGGCAGCGATATCAGCAAGCCCGGCGGTTACAATAATACCAGTTGCAATGATCGCGCCTGTCAGCCCGGCAGCGAGTGCAAAAGAACCGGTGAGGCCATCCAACATCCAATAACCATGTCACGAACACTGTCACTGGCGGTAAAGTGCTGTTCGGTATGGGAAATCATGGGCATTGGAAACCCCTTCTTGCAATGGTTAATATTATAGTTTCCTTCCGCCGGTAAACGTGAAGAATACCGGGACTATGTTCAGTACCCCTCTTCTGAGTGAATTGACTCTTCGACCGATTGTTGCTTACAAAAAAGCAAGCAACAATCGGTACGGTGATGTCTATAACATGTAAAAGCAATTAACGAAAAATATTGATCAGGCAACATCAATAACCCGATTTCCCACACTTTTAACAACTACCTGTCAGGTGAAGTGGAGCAGTTCCTTGCCCGCTTGGTAGACGGTGATTTCACCGGACGATTCTGAGAGAACAACAGCTATAGCCTGGGTATGACTGGTAAGCGCGCAGGCTGAATGGTGCCGTGCTCCCTTGCCGGATTCCATGCCGTCGGAACGGCCCTGCGTGGCGATGAAGACGGCGGACGACCGCACTTCACCATTGGGGTTCACCAAGAACGCCCCATCCAGGGCGCTCAATTCGCGAAGGATCTCTATGAAGTCATCGCGGAAGATGTTGCGTATGTTTGCAGGATAGCCAGCGCAGGGGTTAAGAATGAGCTGCCAGGTGTAAGGTGCCACATCATCCGGAGAGCTGATAATGAAACAAGTGCCGATAGATTTGCCCTCCCGGCCTTCGTGGGCGAATCGCATGGAGATGCTGATAAGCATCAGGAGGGTTTGTGGAGTTTCAATACTGTCGAACGAGGCAATTTGGCTGTCCATCAGCCAGGGTAGCTGATGGGAGGGTATCACGATGTGCAATCCATTGATCATGCCACTCTCGCAGGCGGTAAGGTTGATCGCCGGTTTGTGAAACTCCAGCTTGCCCGTCACGACTGCCAAGAAATAGCCCAGGGTAAGAAAATTTTCCCCCTTTGCGATCTTCGGTACTGGGATGACCGAATGAGCGGTGGTTTCCTCTACTGGTAGACTTTCCGGGGTTCGAGATAGCCAAATGTAACGTTGAAAAGATCTCGCCTCTGAAAGGAAGTCAATCTCATTACGACCACAGGCTTGGATGATGAGAGTGTCTATACCCAGTTCCCTGGCCAGCGCGTCGGCATGGCTCATGATCAACTTTTCTTGCTCCTGCCCCTGGGGGCAATTATAGCTTTTTGTGTCCATGCTGTTGGTCCTTAATTTGTCAGCAACTAAGTTAGGTATAACAGGCCATCTTTGTTAAGTATTTCTTTCAATTGATAATTGGTCGAATTTTACCCAGATGAGGGTCTGATTTGTCTCAAGGTGCTGGGAAAACAAGGTAGACTCACACAATATTTCAATTTAATTAAAATGTTATGATCTCATATCCGTTATCCCTATATGATGCCATTCCGGGATGGCCGGATACATCATCAAGAATGGTAAGACCCTGTTCTTTTGCAGACTCAAGGGTTCCCAATTTGTTGGAACATGCTTTGCAAACCCCTGCTACCAGGCCTGCCTCAAGATTCTTTTTCCACAATCCGTTCAAGGAATTTTCTGATTTCACCAGTTCTGGGATCAGTTTGACTGAAGCCCCTTCAATAATGATTTTCGCTTCGTGTCCTTTGGCCTTCATATCCAGTGCATTCAAAAGCACATGAATGAAACACATTGGATCGCCGTTGAATACAAATAGGGCAAATTTTTTCATGGTGTGACTCCTTTTATGTATTTTTTGAAAAAATGCTGATGTTCATGCGTCCGATCATATTCGTTTCAAGGAACATATCTGAAAATCAGATAACTGACAGGTGGTGTCTATCCGTATTTTGCGAAAAAGTTCCCCTTGCCAGGATTTTGTATTTCCAATTGCAGGGGCCAAGTCTGTGAAACCCATCCGAGTCCATATCAACAAATGTTTCGGTTGGTTATTTGTTTCAATCACAGTAAAGAAACCACCCATCTGATCAACACAAGGATCAATTCGAAAAGACCAATCACAATTCTTTGCCCATACTGTAGCACCTTTTCAAGAATAGAAATTTGATCTTCTCCCTCGGTATTTTCCTTCTGTAGAAGTCTTTTTGCCCTTGCTTCGGGATCAGGATGACTGGAAAGGAATGTGTGCTGTCTGGCTAAAGCTGCAAGTTTGTTAAGTGCTGAAACAGCAGAAGCTATTTGATACCCTTCTGCTTGAAGAAAATCCGCAGCATATTGATCTGCTTGTCTTTCTTCATGTTGCGAGAATTGAGCATGGGTGAGCTGTTCGGCAAAGCTGCCGATCACGGAACTGGCAATTTGACCAATTTGACTCTCCTGGGATGCCAACCCTTTTCTTAACGCACTTGTGGAATAAGCCAGCACCACTTTCTTTCTGGAATGATTTTTCACGACATGTCCCATTTCATGACCGATAACAAAAAGAAGCTCTTCATCGTTCATAAGATCCATTAACCCAGAAAATACTCTTATGGTCCCATCAGCCATGGCAAACGCATTTACATCCTTTGTGAGATATGCCTTGAAATTAAAGGAGTTTCCATCTCTTTTAGACTGATCTGCAACAAGCTTTCGCAGACGAGCATCATAGGGATTTCCAGTTGGAGCGACATGATGCTTACCGTCCGCATCATAAGCAGCACGCTGTGCGATATTTTTCACACTTTCGTCGGAGAGGGTAATAGCTGTAACAGCATCTGATGCTGCATCTGTCATCACGGCAATATTGGTATCTTCACACGAAACAAGGACCATTGCGGAGAGAATGATGAGAATATATCTAATCTGGATCATGGAGTTTTTAGACTACCTTTTAAAAAGCAGTACTGATAGTTTTATCTATCTGATTAACGGTAGCTTAATACAGCCGGTTTATCATGCAAGTTTTTATCGCGTAAAAAGCAGGACGATACTTCGGATCGATGTCGATCGGCGTGGTAGATAAGCAAATCAATGTGCTCATAGAGATCATGGCAGAAATCATTACATTATAAACAGTTTGTTCTCATCATGTCAGAAAGGCGAAAATCCTTTCACTTCCAAGCGTTGGCACAGATCCAGAATTACTCCACCCTCGCGGTCTCAAAATGTAGGGGGTTGAATTGTTTCCGGGCCTCACCAGAGGACCGTACCCAAGCAGTAGATCAACCCTTTTTATTGTATTCTGGCGACAAGCTGTGATAAATTTTGGAAAGCTCATTTTCCTTCCCTGCCGATTTCTCTGAGAGACTCAGGAGAAAACCTATGCCGACCATTAAAAACAGTCTCTACTTGACATTCTTCTCAAGCGTAATCGGTGCAGCCCTTTTCATGGTAATTGGAATAGGCTATTTTTGGATCGATTCGGAGTTGAAAAGCTTTGATGAAGATGCAATCACGCTGCGAGATTCATTTGTCGAAGAGCAGAAAAACAAGGTCAAGAATGTCGTCGATCAAGTCGTTCAGCATATCAAATTCAGGCGGGATACCACCGAACAGAGCATTAAAGACAACCTTAAAGAACGGGTATATGAGGCCGTAAAACTCTGCCAACATCTCTACGAAACGTACCACGACACGAAAAGCCAAGAAGAACTCATTGTCTTGATTAAAGAGAGTCTGCGGACAATCCGCTTCAACCATGGACGGGGTTATTATTTTATCTACGATTTGCAGGGCAACAATGTCCTTTTACCAAATAACCCCGAACTGGAAGGCAAGAATCTCCTCAACCTGCTCGATGACAAAGGTCAATATACTGTTCAACGCTATATCAAAATTGTCCAGGATCAAAGCGAAGGCTATATGGAATGGAACTGGTATAAGCCAGGCGAAACAACCAAAATGTCCAAAAAGATCGGATTTGCAAAATCTTTCAGCGAGTTAAACTGGTTCATCGGAACTGGTGAATATGTCGAAGACGTTGAAAAGGAGATACAAGAAGAAATTCTGACCTATATCAACACAATCCGTTTTGATTATGACAACTATGTTTTTGCATATGATTTCGCGGCAATTACTCTGGCCCACTTCAAGCCCGAGAACATTGGCAAAAATCAATGGAATTTTGTTGATCCAAACGGCGTGTTGGTTTTACAGAAACTGATTCAACTCTCTCAGGAACCTGACGGCGGTTTTTTACAATATGTCGGCACCATTAAACCGGAAACCGGCAAACCAAGCGAAAAAATTAGTTACGCCGACAGTATCCCTGAATGGCGTTGGATGATAGGGGCTGGGGTTTATCTTGATGATATTGAGCTGGTGCTTGCAAAAAAACATGAAAAATTGCAGCAAAGAATCAAAGATCACTTTTTGAAGGCTATGCTGATCCTGCTGCTAGCCCTTGCCGTGATCGCATTTTGGGCTCGTATCTTTTCAGCCAATCTGAAACGGAACGTCAAGGCATTTACTTCATTTTTTTGAGGAGGCTGCGATAAAGGCCGTTCGAATGGATGACAAGCTTGTTCACTTAGAAGAATTTAAGTACATGGTAATCCCAGCTAACCGTATGCTTGATGATAGAAATAAGGCCCTGGAGGCGCTACAGGAGAGTGAAGAGCGCTTAAATTTGGCTATCAGTGCCACCGGGCAGGGTTTATGGGATTTTAATCTGGAAAATGATATTCTGATTTGGGACCGGAGGGCCTTTTCTATCTTTGGCTGTGATCCGACGACCATCATACCGTCCAGAAAAACCATCGGATCCAAGGCTAATCCCGAAGATTGGGCGGCGGCTGAACGAGCGCTGGAAGATCATTTAACCGGTAAAACGGAAGACTACCGTGCAGAATATCGTTTGCAACGAGACAATAACGAGTGGATCTGGATTCTTGATCAAGGGAAGATTACCAAACGAGATGAAAAAGGCAAAGGTATAAGGGCAGTCGGTACCTATATCGATATTACTTCCGCCAAAGAGGCGGAGCATGAAAAGACCGAACTTCGCGAGCAGTTAAACCGTTCGAAAAAAATGGAGGCGCTTGGGTTACTGGCCGGAGGCGTTGCCCATGATCTGAACAACGTGCTTTCGGGAATTGTCAGCTATCCCGATCTGCTGCTCGAAAACCTGCCCGTAGATAGCTCTCTCAGCAAGCCACTCAAAATGATCAGGGATTCGGGCACCAAGGCTGCGGCAATCGTCCAGGATCTACTTACCTTGGCCCGTCGCGGAATTGTCGCCTATGATGTGGTCAATATCAACGAGATCGTCGCTGAATATCTCGCCTCTCCGGAATATAAAAATCTGCAGTCTCAGTATCCAATGACGAAGGTTGAGGCCCATCTTGACCCCTCTCTGTTGAAAATCAAAGGTTCGGCTAGCCACCTCTATAAATCTCTGACAAATCTCATCACCAATGCCTTTGAGGCTCAGCCCGATGGTGGCCCTATTACAATTGTTACCGCCAACCGATATCTCGAAGAAACCTTCAGGGGTTATGAATCAATTCTTTCAGGAGAATATGTTCTTCTTCGGGTGGAAGATCGAGGAATGGGTATCGCTCCGGAAGACATTAAACGAATCTTCGAACCTTTCTTTACCAAAAAAATCATGGGCCGTCGAAGCGGAACCGGACTGGGAATGGCGATAGTCTGGGGAACCGTTCAAGATCATAGCGGCTATATCGATGTGCAGAGCAAGCAAGATAAGGGCTCAGTATTTGAACTCTATTTCCCGGTTACTCGGGATGAACCTGGTAATGAGCCAACCACCAATGCCACCACAAATCTGATGGGCGCTGGTCAACACATCTTAGTTGTTGATGACATTGCTGAACAGAGACACATTGCCGAGCGTATACTCAGCAATCTCGGGTATAAGGTTACAACTGCAGAAAGTGGAGAAGCTGCCGTTACGATGCTGCAAAAACAGGTTGTCGATCTTGTGGTACTCGATATGATCATGGAACCAGGCATGGACGGTCTCGATACTTATCGGCAGATCATTGAAATTTATCCTGGTCAAAAGGCCATAATCACCAGTGGCTATACCGAAACGGACCGAGTAAAGCAGACTCAGCTGCTTGGTGCTGGACAATACTTGCGAAAACCCTATACTTACAAGGGCCTTGGCCTCGCGGTTTATTTAGAGCTCAGTCGCCGATGATAGAGCAAACTCAATGTTTGATTTTTGCAACCCACATAATTGTTGAGGCATTGAGCGTTGTGAACATGAAGAGACAGACACCGCAATAGGAACTAACTCATTATATTACTATCACCATTCTCTCTGCAACAACACACATCGACGTCATGATCATCCGATGTCACAATTGTTGGTTTGTCCCTCGACAAAAAATGGCGGGATAAAAAAGAACCAAGTCCGCCGTGGCTCGAAGTACTGGTGCTTTGAGTGATAGGTCTTGAAATATTCTCATTTTTCATTGAAGTCTTCATCAATTCTTCACTATCGACCCGTTATATCATAGAGATTCACCTTACTATCATAAATGGTCTTAGATATAACAATCTTGACTTTAAGGGTTGATTATGATGACAAATGAAAAAAAATACAGGCTTGGCGAGTTTATTCTCACAGAGCACGGTGGCGTTTTCCTTACTTGGATCACTCATATGGTTTTTGGCTGCCAACGCAGTGGAAAATGTTTGATTCTTGGCAATATTCTAATAGTATTCCCATGGGAAAGCGAAGAGCCTGGGTACTTGAAGTTGGAATTTCACATGAATCAAATGAGATTGCCAGTATGGAATTCAACCAAATATTATTGCGTTGCTCCGAACCTTCGACAAGTTAGTGTTGATAGAAGTGTTACAAAACATTTGGTAGAGCAAATTTCTGCCAACAAAATCAAATCAGAAACCGTTAATATTACTGGGCCAAGTGTATTTCGCCTCGGTCGGCGTAAAATTTCAGTTGATGAAAATGGTGTTATATCCTGGCAAGCCATAAGTGAGTTGAGCAAAATAATTGGCGGGACATGCAATATCGAATCAGGAGTCCTTTGTCTAGGTCCTAAAGAAATCGAATTTTTAGATGAGGGCCAAAGCAGATTATTTTATACCAGCTTGAAAGTGTTGCAAAAATGGGACAAAACACTTTTATGGGGACACCAAGAATCTCTCTTGATTTGCAAAGAATCGGAACATAGAAATTCTAATATTATTAATTGGAATTCTGAACATACGAAGGCTTGCCTGAGCGACTATTTTCCGTTTCTATCCTCTCCATAAGTGCAATGATCGAAAACACCATCGAATTAATACGGTAGCAAAACCCAACTGTTGCAGCCATCGAGAGAGCCCTATGTTCGGATTCAGTCTGACCGTCGTTTCGACTCTCCTCCTTGTCTATATTATCTGGAGGTTGTCTTCAATACCGAGGTTCAGTGACGTTGTTCCAGGAAAGATTTTTCTCTATGGTGGCATTTTCGTCTGGGCAATTCTCGCAGGAGGACGATTCTTTGGACACGGCGAAGGGCCGGCATGGGCCTCACTAGCTGATTTTATTGGGATTACGATTACTGGCGTGCTCTTTCTTGTGTTTGTCTGTCTTTTTCCTGTTGACCTTGCAACTGGATTCGGACGGTACTTTTCCGGCATAGCCCCGTATCTTCGGGGTTGGGCCATGTTGGGAGGCTGCTTGCTTTCAGTAGCGGCGACGATCCAGGGAGTCCGTGCCCCGACAGTAATCAATCACGAAGTGCAATTGAACAACTTACCGAAGGAAATGGATGGCACAACCATTGTCGCGCTCTCCGACCTCCATTTGGGGGCGGTTTTGGGTCCGAGTTGGCTCGAATCACGCGTTGCACAAGTTCAAATGCTGCAACCTGATTTTATCTTCTTGCTCGGGGATATCTTCGAAGGCCATGGGGAAAACACAGAGGCATTTGCCCCTATCTTTCGCAAATTATCTGCCCCTTATGGTGTCTGGTCCGTGGATGGTAATCATGAAAACCATGGGAAAACAGGAGGGTCCAAATCAAACCTCGATGGAACACAGATCCCCACCCTACAAAACGAGTTGATTGAGCCAATTTCTGGGTTAGTCCTTGCAGGTCGAAGCGTACCTCGCAATCATGATAAGGCCACAACAACACCGTCCTGGAATCCACCCAGGACTCGACCTTCAGGGGGCCTCATCCTGTTATCGCACTTTCCTGAGGACTCCCAGGGTGCTGCCCAAACCGGAGTTGACCTCATGTTGTCAGGGCACACCCACGGTGGCCAGGTGTGGCCTTTCAGTCTTCTTGTGGGCATGGTACAGCCGATGCTCGGAGGGCGTTATGAGGTTGAAGGAATGACATTACTAGTTTGCCGTGGGACAGGTACTTGGGGACCACGGATGCGCCTGTGGCGACCCAGCGAGATTCTCCACATTAGACTCCTATCGGGTAACTCACCGACCGGATAACTTAATTTGTTCAAAAGGACAAATCCTCCTTTTGCCTATGAGCTTGCACCTCTTTTCTTTCTTGAGAAAATCATCTGTTTCGTTGAGGTTAGCAATCCCGCACTCATTTTTCATGACTTTCATGGAATGAATTGTCATCATCAATTGGTTCCACATGGGTAGTAATAAGTGCATCACCTAGAATTGAAAGAATATCACTTTCGAAATCTTCAGCCAGATGATGAGCATCATGCACGGTCCAGGAACCGGGAACGAGCATATGGACTGAGATATATCTATACGATGCTGATTGACGTGTGCGCAATTCATGGAATTCGATGGCTTTCCCCCGGTATTTTGCCATAACTTTTTCAATCAACATTTGTTCGTCCTCCGGCAGAACAATATCCATTAATCCATCTACGGAACGGCGAACCAATCCCACTCCAGTCCAAACGATATTTGCAGCTACCAGTAGTGCAACAATAGGGTCTATTAAACTCCATTGGGTGAGTTCGACCAGACCAACCCCGGCAATGACTCCAGTTGAAGTCCATACATCTGTCATGAGGTGATGAGAATCCGCTTCAAGAGTGATAGAGTTATTTGCTTTAGCGGCTTTCATAAGAACTCGAGCTACCACATAATTAATTGCGGACGCAGCGGCGCATACAACAACACCTATACCGACTTGTTCGAGAAGGCGCGGATGGATTATTCTGTCGATAGCGGTATAAGCAATCCCAGCTGCTGCCACCAGGATAAGAATCCCCTCAACAACACTGGAAAAATATTCAGCTTTACTATGGCCGAACGGATGTTTTTCATCAGCTGGTTGGGCGGCAAGAATCAACATGCGCAGAGCCATCAATGCACCAGCTAAATTGACAAACGATTCTATTGCATCTGAGAGCAACCCGACCGAGTCGGTCATGAGGTAAGCACTCATCTTCATGAATATTGTAACACCAGCAGCCGCGATCGAAAGCCATGCAAATCGAGTCAGTGTTAATCGATCAAAGGGTGATTTTTTCTTTACCTGCATGGGGTTTCCTTATGTTTACGCGCACCTATTAAAAAGCTTGTTCATTTTTCCGGTGGCACTTCATGGAGCAGTGCCCGGTGCCGGCATACGAGTTTGAGGCTGGCCCTGCGGTCGTGATAGACACGCACGCCCCGTACGGTCACGACATAGGTGAAGATGGCCAGGGGGATTCCGATGATGCATCCGCCAAGGGTGGTAATAAGGAGCCACCTCCAGCCCTGGCGCAGCAGATCAAGGAGGCCCAAATTGCTCAGGTCGCTGATACTCATGCTCTCGACCTCCCCCGGCACGAAAACCTTGCCCAGCATATAGAGAAGAGGAAAGACGATGGCCCAGTTGAAGGGGTTGGTCCACCACGTACCTAGGGCTGCGGCGATGGGATTTCCACGGATGAGGAAAGCGATCGCAATAGCGATAATCATCTGCAGGGACAAAAAGGGCATCGCCCCGGCAAATACGCCTGCAGCCAAGCCAAGGGCTATGGACTCCGCCGGAGCGTTGATTCGGACAACGCGCAGGTATCCGTAACGGATCTTCCGTTTGAATTTATTCCAAATTTTTTCCATAACGCTACTTTTAAAGCATGTGAGTTTGAGCTAAAAAACTCATTTCTTGGCCGATTTTATTCACGATAGAGTAACGGAGAATGTCGTCCACCCGTTACGATTTTGCACTTCAATGGAACCACCATGCAATTCTACGATTCTTTTTGCGATCGTCAGGCCGAGCCCGGAGCCGCCAAAGGATTGGGACCGGGACTTTTCCACTCGAAAAAATTGTTCGAACAGTCGTGGCAGAGCTTCAGGGGGAATATCCTGACTGGTGTTGGCGATGATCACATTTAATTTTCCTTTATTTGTCCGGGCTGTGATTCTGATTTTGCCATTTGTCTCAGTGTTGTATTTTGTCGCATTGTCGATGAGGTTAATGAGGAGTCGAAGGATCTTTTCTGAATCGCCGAAGAAATTAGACGCCTCAATGTCAGTTTCCACGGTAATATTTTGTACCTGAAGAATGTCACGATAGTCATCGAGAACTTGCTCTATGAGCACATCCAGCCTGACAGTTTCACGAGCGCAGGTTTCGTCTTGTTCAAGCCTCGAAATATCGAGAAGATTGCGAATTAACAAGCTCAAACGGCGCATGGTGTTGAGTTGTTTTTCTAGTTCTGAGCGAATGGGTCCCGACGACCTCTCGGTCAACATTTCCTCCTGTCCCAGCATCAGGATGGTCAAGGGACTTTTCAGCTCATGGGCAACGTTACTGATAAATTCTTTCTGCCTGGAAAAGGAATGTTGTAAGCGATCAGCCATTGAGTTGAGTGATAAGGACAGGGTATACAATTCATCTTTACTGGTGCCAAGCGGGATCCGCCGATCCAATGAATTTTCACGGATCTCTTTTATTTTGTGATTGATGGTTGCAAGTGGTTGAAGAAGCCTGCCGGCCAGGAAGTAACTTAATATAAAGATAGCTATAATTGTTGTTAAAATTCCGACAATAAGACGATTGAGCAATTCCTGTAGTTCCAGATCCAGGAATAGAAGGGGTTTGGCAATAAGAATGGTGTACTTTTGTTCTGAATAATTTTTGGTTAGCACCAGTACCCTGAATCTTACCGAGTCACCTCTTACTTTTTCTAATTTTTTTGCATCCTGGGGGTCAATCCAAAGGGAGGTCAAGGCGATCTCTTTTTTGATAAAATACGACCGCTTACCTTCCAAGAAAGGAATATCAAATTTTCGTGCTAGGGGGGAGCTAAAGATGGTATTCCGCTCGCTGTCAATGATTTTAAGCCAGTATCGTTCAACGTGCCGATCTTTATGCAGAAGATGGGCTTCCTCACCAGAATCAGAGAATTCAATATTATTGAAGACGGTTCCGGCAATTTCTGTGAGTTCTCTGTCTATTAATCTATAGGGTTCCTCAACGAGTTCAACGTACACAAAAAGAGAAAAGATTGTGGCGGTTGACAGAGCTGCGAGTGAGATCCAGAGAGTAAATTTTGTCCTTACTTTCATTTTTCTTCTAGTTCGATGAGGTAGCCAAATCCTCTAATGCTTTTTATTGCCGATTCCTGTTCGGGGGAATTAAGTTTTTTTCGAAGATTTTTCATATGAACATCGATGAAGTTGGACATTCTAAAAGGGTCAAAGTTATCTCCCCAGACATGCTCGGCTAAGGTAAACCGCGAAATTGCCCGACCACGGTTGTGCAGGAGAAACTCTAGGAGAGCGAATTCCTTGGTAGTAAGTGCCAGTGGCTCACCATCCTTTGTCACCTCGCGACTGACGGTATTGAGTCGAATACCGCCGACTTCCAAAATTGGATTACCGGTATTGCCGCGCCTGAGCAGTGCCCTGATCCTGGCCAGCAATTCCCCAAGAGAGAAGGGCTTGGCCAGATAGTCGTCAGCCCCAAGGTTAAGACCGGTAATCTTGTCTTTTATATCGCCTTTGGCAGTCAGCATCAGGACCGGCGTCAGAATCCCGGCCGCTCGAATTTCGGAGAGGACCTCAAGGCCGTCCATTCCAGGCAACATAATATCTAGGAGTATCAGATCATAGGTATCGTTCCAGACCTTTTCCAGACCTTCTCTGCCATCAGCGGCAGTCTCGACGGTGTAGTGTTCGCTCGTTAGTACAGAATTGAGTTTCTCAAGGAGCTCACGTTCATCATCGATAACAAGGATATTCATTGTCGAACCATCCTGTTGTCGGTTTTTGAGATCTTAATTTTGCTGGTCCAGGATGGAAAAATGAAGGATTTCGGAAAACTATATGGTCCTGCCGGCGTGTGATGTCTAGGGAATCGACGACAATGCGATCCAATTGTTGTTCGATGAATATTACAGAGTAACTGCGGAGCCTTTTCGATAAAGAGCATCTCGGTGTCTCGCAGTATCTCAACTATGACTTGTATCCCTTCTTTGCAGAAGATGATTGAAACGGAGCGCATGGATGGACACCTCTCTTTATTGAATTGTGGCATACTTATTTGTAACGATTCACAGAATAACCTGCAAAAATGAAGAAATGATGAACATTGCGCTACGGAAGAGAAATTCTGTCTGGTTGCTTCAGAAAAAGTCAAATGAGGGTTGCAAAAAGACAATCAGATATTTTCTGCAGATTAACAGCCGCTTACTACAGATTCACATGTTTTCACCAATTCTTCATCAATTCTTCATTGTCCATTAAGTATATTCCAGAAATGCTCAAACAAAGACTGATAAAAACGTTCACCAAAAGATTGAATGGAAACCTTGATTACTATCTGAGGGGGAAAACACGAATGAACAATAATATTCAAATACGCGTATGGGATCTCTTCGTACGAGTTTTTCATTGGTCATTGCTACCGCTTTTCTTTGTGGCATATTTGACAGGAGATGATAAGGGCCCCCTTCATCGCTATGTCGGTTATGCAGTTCTTGGCCTTGTGGCAGTTCGTATAGTTTGGGGATTTGTGGGCACGAAACATGCCCTTTTTAGTGATTTCATATGTTCTCCCGCAAAGGCTCTGACCTACCTGAAAGAACTAGTGACCGGCAAACCAGCCCACTATACAGGCCACAATCCCGCTGCCGCCTGGATGATTATTCTCTTCTTTGCAAACAGTATAATTATCTGCCTGAGTGGATATGCAGCGTATGCAGCCAAGGGAAATAACCCTTCGTTTGGGTTTGGCGATACATTTTCGATTGTCGAAAGCGCCTATGCCGACGATGATGGCAAAAGAGAACATGAGGGAAAGCATGAACGTCACGGCGGAAATCAAAAATCTGAAAAAGAGGGTGATGATGATCGTGATAGCGTATGGAGTGACATCCATGAAATGTCGGCACAATTCATGTTGTTTTTGATCGGTTTACATATAATTGGCGTTGCTGTTTCAAGTAGAAAGCATAATGAAAACCTTGTGATGTCCATGATAACAGGAAAAAAAGACAAGAAAGGAGAAATAAGTGAGTCAAGTAGATTTATCTGAAACAATGCGAAGATTTATGGCGAATGACCAGCTTAAGAAAAAGCTGAAAGTATTTCTTGGGATAGGTTGCCTCGGCATCCTACTGGTGGGTGGTCTTATTATTTGGGCAGGTGTTGCGACCGTTAAACATGTTGCAAGCGTCGGAGCAAACGTCAATGTGCAGGAACAGGTTCAAAACCTAAAGACTGGGGCTCTCAACTTGCCAGCCATAGCAAAGGTTGGCTGCTGGGAAAAAGCGCAAAGCTTGCTGACTATCCAGGTTTGGCTTGAAAAACCTGTCGCCGAAAATCTCCAGGGCCTAAAGGACGCCTGTTTAGGCTCAGAGGGCAAGCCACAAACCAACTGAGAAAATTCTGGGTTAAATGTCCAAAGTGGTCTCAAGAAGAGATTACACCCGAATGGGGAGTTTCCACTCTCAGGCATGAGATTATTTGGATAACATAATATAATAACGAGGAAAAATTATGAATATTGAAAGAATAGCGTTGGCCTTTGGCATACTACTCGCAGCAAACACGGTACTTGCTTCAGAAACCTTGGAGTTGAAAACCTCCAAGGAGAAGGTGAGCTACGCGATCGGCATGGACATGGGCAATAGCCTGAAGAAAAATGGCGTTGATATCAACCCGGATGTCCTTGCAAAGGCGATTAAAGATGTTCTCACAGACCAGAAGCCTCAAATAACCAACCAGGAAGCTGTGACAATCTTAACTGGCCTGCAAGAGGAAATGCAGGGAAAACGTCAGGAGGCGATGAAGGTTCTTGGCGAAAAAAACAAAAATGAAGGTGCCGCCTTTCTTGTTGAAAACATGAAAAAGGAGGGTGTGAAAACTCTTCCAAGTGGCCTTCAATATAAAGTGATAACCGAGGGCAAGGGCAAGTCGCCAAGTGCAACGGATACGGTTACGGTGCAATACACTGGAAGGCTTGTCGATGGGACTGAGTTTGACAGCTCTTATAAACGTGGAGAGGCTGCAACCTTTGTGGTAAATGGCGTTGTTAAAGGATGGACAGAGGCCCTGCAATTAATGAAAGAAGGGAGTAAATGGCAGCTTTTCCTGCCCTCAAACCTGGCTTATGGCGAGACCGGAACCGTTGGTGGTCCGATTGGCCCGAATGCTGTGCTGATCTTTGACGTTGAGCTGGTCTCGCTACAGTCAAAATAACACTCTCGCTATCTCAGGCTGGCAACATAAACTTCGTCTTTTTGCTGTCACTTGGAGAGCGTGTAAAACCCTGCAACACGATGCAAGGGGTGGAGGTTCACTCCTTTGAAGAGGTTGGTCTTCGCCATATTGGTTGTTCTTGGCCTTTGGTTTCTTGTAGACCCGTTCGGCAATATTATTTCCCCGAGAATGCGGAACCTCGCGCGGTAACGGCCAGGGGGGATCTGGCTGCCGATGAGCAAAACACCATTGATATCTTTCGGAATAATTCGCCGTCGGTGGTGTATGTCACCAGCATTGCCCTCAGACGAGGTTTTTTTCGATGAATGCCGTCGAGATCCCCCCAAGGTACTGGCTCTGGTTTTATCTGGGATATAGGTGCGGAGATTATCTTGACCACACTGAGAGATAATAAAATATTTGACGTTCCCCTCAGGCTCACAGCTATGAATTGAGGATTTGAATAAAAGCTCATTCATGCAACAATATACTAATTTTATACCCAATCCAATGTTCAGAATTCCCTATATTATAGGATTTTATTCCGTCTCTGAGGCAATCCGTCGGGTGAGTGATGCTTTGTTCTCATCTTCCCCCGCGGTTTTTTCACGTGCTCTTCTTGCCAATCCCAGAGCTATAGGAGCTGCCTGTCCCAGTTCTTTGAAGCTGGCTCGGACGATTGCCGATTTGGTCACTCTGCCGGACGATGATAGTCTTGTGCTGGAGCTAGGCGGTGGCACTGGCATTGTGACAAAAGCCTTGTTGCAACGCGGTGTAGCTCCAGACAAATTAGTGGTTGTTGAATTGGATAGGTTGCTGGCTCGGTACCTGAAGCAACGATTCCCGGATGTTGCCGTAATTCAAGGCAACGCGGTCAAGCTCTGTCAGTTGTGTAATCGGTATGAAAGAAATATCGGAACCGTGGTTTCTAGTCTGCCTCTGCTTTCCCTACCTTCCACCTCGGTGGCAGCTCTTGGCGGTGAGATACAGAAGATGCTGGGACAAAAGGGTTCGCTCGTTCAGTATACTTATCTTCTAAATAATCGTCCCTCGCCCCTTGCGGCATATCTAGACAGGATTTCAACACAAACCGTGTGGTACAACATACCACCCGCCAAAATCGAAGTATTCAGGGCTCGTGCTCCACTTACTAAAACATCTGACAATAAAACCTTATGATATTTTTTGAAACACAAGCATCACTATGACACTCTTTCAGAGATACCAAAAAGCAGGCATCATCGTCATGCGTATTTTCAGGTGGGACTTGCAGCTTCATTTTTTCTGGGGCTTTACTCTGACCCTGCTCGGTATCTATTGGTTGCCGTTGTGTGGAGCCGGAATTGCGATCACCGTGATTAAAGAATTTCTGGACGTTTGGAGCAAAGGCTCATGGAGTTGGGGTGATTTTTGGTGGGGGATCGTCGGCTCACTTGTATCGTTGGCATTTTTATACACCCAGGAAATTGGGTGATAGCCAGTACAAAACTCCACTTTAACTTTGGCTAATCAGATGCTTTTTGACACTTTTTTTATTGCCTTTCCTGGCTTGGTTCATTTTATTTTATCATGCCTTCCACCCTCATCCTCACTTGCTTTTTGCTCTGGGCCGGAAAATCACGCGAGATTCTCTTACTGGTTGTAGGGTTTTCAACAACAGCGATTGCCGTCCATACCGCTAAATTGATCTTCCGCAGACCAAGGCCGGATTCACTTGTGCACCTAGTCCCTACGCCGACAGACTGGTCATTTCCAAGCGGTCATACCGCCCAGGCGACTGCCTTTTTCCTCTCAGTCACCCTTATTGCCATTCGTATCCTGCCACCGTTTTGGGCAATGCTGACTACTATTTTTAGCCTGCTAATCATTATCGGTGTCGGTTATTCGCGAATCTATCTCCAGGTCCACTATCTTTCAGATGTTCTGGCTGGAATGGCATTGGCAGTTTTTCTAGTTCTGGTGGTAAACGCGCTGCTCCCCAACCGTTACCTGCCAATTGGTAAATGAATTGATATCTGAATTTCAACATCAACCAAATTGCAAGTACAAATAAAGGAATCACCATGCGCAATAAATTTCTCAATACCGGTGAGATTGGCTATCATCCAATACGCAAGATCATGGTTTGTATTTCAGGCCTGCGCTATGCCATCCGCTATGACTTCAGTGTTACCTATAAGGTCTGCATTTCGCTGATCACTCTAATCATATGTTTTTTGTTACGACGCTGGGTCGATTTCCTGCTGATCCTGTCTGCAACTTCACTGGTACTGATTGCCGAGTTGTTCAACAGCGCCATTGAGGCTCTGTGCGATTTCATCGAAACCCATGAGAATCATAAAATCAAGGTTGTAAAAGATATATCAGCGGCGGCGGCCGGCATCAGCATTCTGTTGTGGGTTGTAATACTGATTGTTGAATTTTCGCATCTCTGGCGTATCATGGCCGACTCATAGCGTCCTCAAAAGAAAGCAGTAGATAAAAAAGTTGCCAATGTCAAAGGGATGGCATCTTTATGCCCAAAATGCCATTTTGCTGCTCTGATTCGTTGATTTTGGGACTACGGCTCTGCGTAGTTCAGACTAATCTTGTGCACTTTCTTTTATTGGTATCAAGTGTCGGGATAGTGAAACATGAAAAGAGAAGTAGCGCCGGAAATTTGGATAAGCCTTTAAGTGGAAAATCTGCCACCAAGAAGGTCCATTAAAAGGCTTAATCAAGAAACAGAAAATGGCAAAATAAAACGGATCGTGGTTTGATCATCGGAAGAGCGAATACTGTTGGTGTATTAGCGGTTAAGTTCATCCCAGTCCCGCCACTCTACCTGATGAATTGCCAGATAGCGATCGACCGCCTGACCAAGAGTGGGAAAAAAGTTCTCAGTGCCCAATGTTGTGAATAACTCGTAGCTCTTCAATCGATCTTTAACTGGGCCTTTCATTTCCGCAAAACATAGTTCCATGCCTTCGGCGTGAAGAGCCTTATCGAGTGCTGCCAAAGCATCGGCAGCGGTGATATCGATGTCGGTTACCGGCTCGGCTGCGACGACGATCCACTTGGTCCGGGTTGGTGCTTGAGCGATCGCTTGCAAGATATGCTCATGGAATATTTCGGCATTAGCAAAGAATAGCGGTGCATCCCATCGAAATAATACCAGCCCCGGAATCCGCTTCGCCTCAGGATGACGCGAGATGTCGTGATACCCCTTTAAGCCATCAACGCGGCCCAACACCGCATCGTATGGCCGCCACGCGCGCCAGATAAAGGCAAGTAACGCTAATCCCACGGCCATGAAGATGCCCTGAATCACACCAATCAGCGCCACACCTAGAAAGCTCACCATCGATAATACGAATTCGCTGCGCCGCAATCGATACAGTCGTATCACACCGGTAATTTCGACAAGCGAGAAACAGGCGTAGATCACGATCGCGCCCAAGGCAGCGGTGGGCAAATTCTTCAATAGCCTCGGTGCGAAGATCAACAACAGCGCGATGCAGACCGCACCAACCAACCCCGTAAGCTGCGATTTGGCGCCGGCCGATTCGGCTACCGGGGTACGAGATGCGCTACTGCTGATGGAGAAACCTTGAAAAAGTCCGGTGGCCACATTTGCCACGCCCAGCGCGATGAGTTCCTGATTGCGGTCAACTTCGTAGGCGCCGCGTAAAGCAAAGGTCCGCGACAGCACGCTCATGTCGGCAAATGCCACTAATGCAATCGCCAGGGCACTGGCAAACAAAGTGCTTAATTCATCAAGTGATACACTCGGGATTTGAAAAGCTGGGAGACCTTGGGGCAGTGGCCCCATCACCGCAACACTGTTTTGCACTGCAAGATTGAACCACCATACGGCGATCGTCGCTCCGCCGACTGCGATCAGGATACCGGGGACTTTAGGAGCCCAGCGTTTAAAACCGACGATTACCAGCAAGCAGGCCAAGCCGATCACTAATGTGGTCTTGTTTGTTTGGCCGTCCATAATACCGGCCACGAGGTTATTGGCTTCTTGAATAAGATTACCGCCGCTGACGGAGAAACCGAATATTTTGGGAAGCTGGCCGACCAACACCGTGATAGCAATACCATTCAGATAACCATAACGAATGGGCTTCGATAGCAGATCGGTGACAAAACCGAATCTGGCAAGACCAGCCAAGATGCATAACGCACCCGTCAATATGGCAAGCAGTCCCGCAAGGATCACCAACCGATCGGGGTTCCCGGAACCTAACGGCAGAATTGTCGCGGCGATGATACCGGCGAGCGCTGAATCTGGCCCTAGCACCAGAATGCGGCTCGGCCCGAAGAGAGTGTAGGCAACAAGTGGAACGATGGTGGCGTATAGACCGCAAATGGCGTGCAAGCCTGCGGCTTCAGCATAACCCATGCCGGTAGGTACAAGGATGGCCGTAAGGACGAGACCTGCTACCAAGTCTTTGGCCAGCCAGCTACTCTGATATGTGTGAACCAGCGCGAGGACGGGTAGCCAGCTATGCAAGCCGCGCGGGCGAGCGGCACGAGCGAAGGGATTACTGGGCTCCCCTTCTTTTTGTGGGACAGTCGGGCCAGGAGTTGAGGTCATGTAAACGGCTCATCAATAAGGTATGTTTATTGTCGCTGATTCAGGTACAGGATGGATAACGAGGATAAAACACCAGAATTTCCAAAGCTTGATACAATAACGATACGATCAGCCAGGTCATGGACAATCAGGGCAGTAGTCGATCGGCGTTTCATAATAGCGTTAACCTCATATTTAAAAGAGGATCGATCTGTTCCGTTGTCGTCTGCATCAATTAAATTTCCATAACGAGAGTAACTCAGACTAATCTTGTGCACTTTCATCTGTCGGTATCAAGTGCCGAGATATTGAAACATAAAAAATGACTCCTTGGGGTTTGGCTGGTTCCTGCCAAACTGCACCACCATGCAAAGCTGCGATCTCCTTGACGATGGCCAACCCCAGCCCGGATCCCTGGATTTCTGTTGAAGATGTCTCCCGATTGAACCAATTGAAAATATTGTCGGAATCTTTTCCTTTTAAACCTTGGCCATCATCTGTAATTGTAAATATGTGCAAATCATCTGCCAACCGATAGCCAATTTCAATCCTAGTTAATCCATATCCCCCATGTTTTAATGAATTTTCTATAATATTCCTGAAAATTCTTATAATTGAAAGTCGGTCTGCAACCAGGGTGTCTGGAACGTTTTCTGAGATGACCCACTGCACAGAACGGGTATTGAGCTGGATGAAAAATTCCTCTTGAAGAAGCGGGAAAACTTTTTCCAGAGAAATTTCTTTGATGTTCAATTGAGTTTCTTTTGCTGAAATGAAGCTGTTGATTTTATCAACAAGAGAAGCGATATCTTCCGAGGACTGTTGGATTTGCTCACAAATTTTTTTCCCTCTATCAGTGAGTTCATTGCCATATTTATTGTTGAGAATTCTCGCTAGGCCAAGAATGGCAATTGCCGGATTCTTGAGATCATGAGCAACTGAATAGGAAAAAAGTTTAATTTTTTCAGAGCTTCTTTGGAGTTCCTCTTCTGCTTTCTTCCGATCCGAGATTTCATTAAGAAGATGTTGATTCTGGGTAGCAAGCTCCCTTGTTCGTTCTTCCACCCGTAATTGCAGTTCATCGTGGGCGTTCTGAAGAGCTTCCGTGGCACGTTTGCTCTCGATGATGTGGCCAAGTCTTTCCGCAATCGCATTCAGTAGACTTCGTTCTTCTGTTAAAAATTTTCCTTCATCATTTTTAGACTTATTTTCAAATATGAAAACTTCTAAAATCCCAATTTTTTCTTTGTTGACTATAATTTCCTGGGATTGGAACCAGACAGTTTCAGTGAATTGTTTTGTCCTATATGAGTGGTTGTTCAGCTCGATTCGGGCACAGGTAATTTCTGGGTATTGCCAAGCTGCGGGGATAAGGTCTACAGTTCTTTGAATTATGGCCTCAAGAGTCAAATGATCTTCATCAACAAGTCTTGAGATACCATACAGGCAACTCAGCTCCTTGATACGTTCTTGGAGCTCAAGAGTTGTTTTTCTAAGGGCATCGTCTGCCCGTTTTTGTTGGACAATCTCCCAGGTAACGTCGGCAAGGTAGGAAACGATTTCCACATCCCGTTGTGTGTAATCAGTCGGCTTATTCCCTATTCCAAGAAAGGCAACTGCCTTATCTTTCCGTATCACCGGCACCACAAGTTCTCGAATCACTTTGGCATGGCCCTCAGGCATTCCCTTCTTATGCGGTAGAGATGAGTAGTCATTGTGGATAACTACTTTTTTCTGAGGTAAACAGTCTACCCAAACTCCAGCCTGGTCAATACTGTGATGAGTGCCCATTCCCTCAGCTTGACAAAATTCTTTAAGTGTCCGGGTAGACCATTTTTGCAAAGAAAGTGATTTTTGGTCGGAATCAACAAAGTGATAAAACCCGATGGGGCTATCAAGCAAAGTCCCAACCTCATCTAAAGCTTGGGACAAAAGCTCATCTAGAGTGTGAGTATTGGCATATTCGATGAGAGAAAGACGAATTTTAAGAAAACCTTCCAACAATTGTTTTCCGTCGATATCGTTGTGTTTTTGGTCATTCATCTTTGATGAACCATGAAAATATGTCGAATCCTACTGGACCCTTCAGTAACCAAGGTGCACCCGATCAAATTGTTATGCTTACACAATTGATTGATGACTGAGGGGGCCGCCTATTTCTACCTTTAAGTTTCACCTACGGAACTTCCTCAGAAGATCTTGCAAGCAACCAGGCCAACTGTTGTGTGAGTTGGGTCTGTCTTTTCGCTCATTTCGGGCAAAACTACGAATGTCAGTGATGCCCATTATGCTGTCATACTTTACTCTCCCTGAGATTTCTTTTCTACCATTGCTGAAATACCGCTTGCCTTACGCCGGTAAAAAACAATGTATACCACCATCAACAAACAACTCCCGACGACAGCCCAAATTACCGCCTGTTTTGAATAAGACATGATCAAATCTTGATTTTGCCCGATGAGATAACCGATCCAGGTAAGGACTGAGCACCAGAGGAACGCACCAAGTAATGTGTACATGGAAAAACGTAAATGGTTCATCCGGTAAAGTCCTGCTGGGATTGAAATCAAATGCCTTACTACCGGTAACAGCCTGCCAATAAATGTTGAGATTTCGCCATGTCGAAGAAAAAACCGTTCAATCCGATGAAATTTTTCTGGTGGAATAAGTATATATTTTCCGTATTTAAGTATTAACGGCCTGCCAATATAGAGTGCTCCATAATAGTTTGCATATGCACCGGCAAGACTCCCCAAAGAGCCAGCTAATATTGCGAGCCAGGGATTCATGAGTCCCTGTTGTGCGAGGTATCCAGCTGGAGGCATAACCAATTCACTCGGGACAGGAATAAGAGAACTTTCCATGGCCATGAGAAAAAATATCCCCGGATATCCTAAGATACCGATCCCTTCAACCAGCATCTTCATAAAACTACTGATCATGCAATCACTCCGTATTGCGCCATAAATGAATTAATAGCGATTTCTTGAAAGAAACGGATTAAATGTCTGAATAACTTGTTTGGGTAATTCTTAAGAAACCACTATCCAATTGAAGGATAGTGGGCAAAAAAAATTTCCCCTTCAAATCAATGAACTCGCCTCACTCTGCATCTAACCGTTTTTTTCTCATTCGTTTGATTTTCGCCTGCGATTAGTTCGAATCGGCTTCTGGCGCTGCTTTGCAAGCTCACGTTGCAAGGAAAGAATGAGTCTTTCAAAGCTGGATCGAAACACCTCAAGATAATCAATCCCGGCACCTTTAATTGTAATTTTACCGGTGGGCCGGAGCTTCGCGGAAACCATACATTGCTTGTCTTGGCCTCCTTTTGGGCCGTTGACATCCGAAAAGCGGACCCGGACCCGCATGATGACGGCACGAAACCTCCATAGGAGGATTTGCAGTTGGCGCGCCACGATATTTTTTGATTTTTTGTTAAATTCCAGCTCATTCCATTTGACATCGAAATTCATACAATCCTCTCTTGAGAGTTTCATTAGCGCTTTAATCAGCCGGTGTCCTTGGTTGATCATAAAATAACTGTTTTTAATAATGTTAAAGCTGGCGCCTAATCAATAATTACCTCTTGTTTTTCAGCATACGCTGTCTTTGCCACCTTCGAGGTACCGAAAAGTGTCATCCCGTCGAACCACAGGTACAGTACAGGAGTGATAAATAACGTAATCATTTGTGAGAACAAGAGTCCGCCGACAATTGCGACACCGAGTGGCTGACGCAATTCAGCTCCCGCGCCTAGCCCGATCGCAAGGGGTAATGCGCCCATGATAGCGCACATAGTCGTCATCATGATTGGCCTGAAGCGGAGCAAACAAGCCTTGCGAATCGCCTGTGCAGGTGGCATGTTTTCCCGGCGTTGTGCATCTAAGGCGAAGTCGATCATCATAATTGCGTTCTTTTTTACCACACCAACCAGCAACAAAATACCAATCATGGCAATGAAGCTGAGCTCTAACCCGGTTATTCGTAAAGCCAAAAGTGCACCAACAGCAGCCGATGGAATACCAAGCAAAATCGTAACAGGATGTATCCAGCTCTCATACAGCATGCCGAGAATCACATAGATCACGGCTATCGCAATAACGATCAACCATAACTGGGTGCTTTGTGATTTTTGAAAGAGTGCTGCAAGACCGGCGTAAGAACCGAAAATGGAAACAGGGAGTGCGATTTGTTGCTGCGCGGCTTTGATTGCCATCGTTGCATCGGACAGTGCTTTTCCGGGTTGAATGTCGAACGAAATCGTCACCGCCGGTAGCTGCCCTTGATGATTGATTGCCATGGTACCTTTCGCTCGATTGACTTTGGTGAAGGCACTGAGGGGGACCAACGTTCCGGTAGCGTTGCGCACCTGGATTTTCGAAAGACTACTCTCATCGCGGCGATACTCATCGGCGAGTTCCATGATGACCTGATAGCTGTCCTCCGGTGCATAGATAGTCGATACCTGTTGCGTGCCGTAGGCTGCATACAAGGTGCTGCGCACCCCGGCCATGTCAACACCCAAAAGCGACGCCTTGTCACGATCAACCAGCAAACGTGCCTCAAGACCATCCCGTTGAGAATCTGAATTTAACCCGACGAACACGTCTGATTTTTTTAATTCAGCAATTAATTTCTCAGCCCAAACATCCAAGTCATCGGGGCTCACCGATTGCAGTGTGTATTGGTACATACTCTTCGAGCCGCGACCACCGATTTTAAGATTCTGAACCGGACTGAAAAACATCTGGATATTCGGCAGGAAACTGGTTTCCTTGCGCAACTGCGTCAACACAGCAGCCATAGGCGGTCGTTTACCAATGGTTTTGAGAGTGATGAAAAATGAAGTCGAATCATGGTTAACTCTCGAAACCACATCCTTTACGTTGGGATCCTTTAATATCACGGCTTCAAGCTGTGATAGCACGGCCAACCGTCCTTCATACGACATATCCTGAGGCGCATCGACATTAGCGGAAATCTGCCCGGTGTCTTCCAGAGGGAAAAAACCCTTGGGCGCGATAATATAAAGCCAGGCGGTAAAAGCAAAGGTGGCAAAGGCCACGGTTAGCACGACCGTTCGATGGGCCAAGGCCCAGTCAAGAGCGAGGCTATACTTATTCAACACATAGTTGAATCCATTCTCAAATGATCGCCTCCAAGCGGGCGGAGAACGACGTTCATGGCGATTTTTGATCAGCATCGGCACCAGCACAGGGATAAGCGTTAGGGCTGCGGCGGCTGATACCACAATTGCAAGCGATACAACGATGGCAAACTCATGAAAAAGCAAACCGATTGTGCCGGGCATGAAAAAAATCGGGATAAAGACGGCGATGAGCGAAATCGATATTGATATAACGGTAAAAGCAACCTCGGAGGAGCCACGAACTGCTGCCGCATATGGCTCCATGCCTTCTTCTATATAGCGCATGATGTTTTCCAGCACTACGATAGCATCGTCGACCACCAATCCAACGGCAATCGTTAATCCCATCAGCGAAATATTGTTGAGGCTCAAACCGAATGCGTACATCAGGCCAAAGGTGGCGAGCAGCGAGATAGGCAAGGTTATTGATGGAATCAACGTTGCGGTTATCTGGCGCAGGAATAATAAAATCACCATGATGACGAGGCCGGTGGTCAGGAGCATAGTCAGATTGACGTCGTGAATAGAGTTGCGAATCGAGATCGACCGATCATTGAGCAACTGCACTTTTACCGAGCCGGGCATTTGACTTTCCAACTTTGGAATCATGGCTCGAATGGCGTCAATCGTGGCAACAGTATTGGCACCCGGCTGACGCCGGATCGCCAGGAGAATCGAGCTTTCGCCATTAATCGAGCTGGCATTGTTGGTGCTCTCTATACTGTCGAGAACCGTTGCAAAATCAGATATTCGAACTGATCGGCCATCATGCGATGCCACAATAATGTTGCCGAAATCTTTGGCTTTCATCAGTCCTGCGGGCATTTGCAGTGACATCATCTGCCGATTACTGTCAAGCTCGCCGATTGGCGCATTGGAGTTGGCCGCTTTTAATGCCGCACTTACGTCGGCTAAGGTCAGGTTTACGGCGGCCAGTCGATCCGGATCGACTTCGATGCGTACAGCAAATCGCTTATGCCCGTAGACATTTACCTGCGCCACACCGTTCAACGTCGAAAGAGCAGGTACAATAAGATTGTCGGAATACCCATTCAGATCGGTTACCTTTAAGGCAGGCGAACTGAGGCCAATCAGCAATACCGGGTCATCGGCGGGATTGATCTTTCTGTATGATGGCGGCGTCGTCATTTCGGTCGGCAATGATCGAGTAGCCCGGTACAGCGCTGCCTGTACATCGCCGGCAGCAGCGTCGATATTGCGACCTGGATCGAATTCCAGGGTGATCTGTGTTTCGCCCTGAATGCTGCTGGACGTTGTCGTGAGCAGTCCGGGGATTGCGGTAAACTGTTTTTCAAGCGGTGTCGCAACCGACGTTGACATGGTTGCCGGGCTCGCGCCGGACAATGTCGCGCTGACCTGAATGGTGGGTGTATCGTAGTTGGGCAATGCAGAGATAGGAAGCTGCAGCCAGCACGCAACCCCACCGACAATTACACTTAGCCACAGCAGTATCGTGGCGATCGGACGCTGCATGCATTGTTCGGAAATTTTCATTTTACCGACTCGCTCGCCATGGTGCCGGCACCAGTAGGTTTGTCAGGCGAACTCTTGGGACCGTTCGGATCCGTCACTTGGACCAACATCCCGATGCGCAGATTCTGGCCACCTTCGAGAACCACACATTCACCACTTTTTAATCCATCAATCACGGCCATTTCATCTTGAACACGTATCAAGGTCACTGGTTTGGAGAATACCTTGCTGTCACCATCCACCGCATACACAAAACGCCCAATGGGTCCTTCCATGATCGCCTGTGGTGGTAGGACCACGGCCCCCTTGCTAACACCTGCATGCAACGTGACCCGCACGAAGGCGCCGGGCCATAAATTCTGCTGCGGATTGGGAAAAGCAGCTTTCATATTAATGCTGCCTGTATCGGTGTTGACCGTGTTGTTGATAAACGAGAGCTTGCCTTCAATTGTTTTGCCATCAGGATTGTTGATAGAAACGATTATCGGTGCACTTGCGCGCGCCGCAAGGATCGGATTTAAGTTTTGTTCAGGCAGGCTGAATTCAACCCCTATAGGATCAAATTGCGCAAGAGTTACCAAAGGCGCGGTTGCGGACACCTGGGCCAGACTTCCAGCATGAACTGTCACAGCGCCGGCTTTGCCGGAAAGCGGTGCAGTGATAGTGGTATGTGCGACCATCACCCGTGCGCTCTCTATTTCAGCTTCAGCGGCTTTGAACTGGGCGTGCAAGGCATCGGCTTTGCTGGCGGCTGTATCGACCGCGCTGGGAGCAATAAAATTTGATTTCGCCAGTTCTGTTGCTCGACTAAAGTCGCGCTTGGCATCGGCAAGCTGCGCAGTGATTTGCGCAGCCTGTGCCTCAAACCGTTTTAACTGCGCTGTTGCATCACTTGCGTCTAGCGTGAACAATAATTGACCAACTGTAATTTCATCACCTTCCTTAAAATTCACGCTCTTAATTGTTCCAGTGAGTTGTGGCCGTACGTCTACTTGGCTAAGCGCAACAAGATGTCCCTGCGCTGAAAATTCAATGGGAAAGTCCTGTGTCTTTGTCGCCGTCACACTCACCAAAGGAGGTTTTTTCGGAATGGTCGATTCCGTCTTGGGGCCGAAGAAAAATCCAAATGTGAACGTGAGGGTAGAGCCAATGATGATAAGGCCAATGAGAATTGTTGTCTTTTTATTGATAGCCATTTAGTTTTCACAGTATCGAATCTCATCTGTGCCATTATTGGGAGATATGTTCCTTCGTTACACGCTTGTGACAAGCCAGCCATTGACGTTTTCGATTTCAACTTCGTCGAGGTTTCCAATCGATGCCGCCAGTTGGAGCTTGCTGAGCAAATATTGATATCTTGCAAGAACTAGGTTGTAGAGATTCTGGTAGTGGATTTGCTGAGCATTGAGAACATCTACCGTTGTTCTAATACCTACATCTCGCCCCATCTTGCTTGATGCTACGAAAGACGCACTTGAGAGCAGCACCTGTTCAAACGCTTTGATCTGTGCTGCACCGGTTTCGACACCATAGAATGATTGACGGGTCATTTGCTGAGCATCACGAATCACTGCCTCAAGAGCGTCGCTCTGCTGAGCAGCTAACGAAACAGATTCCCTGTATTTAGAACTGCGATAGCCACCGGTATAAAGGGGAATGGTAAGTTGCAAACCGATGGTACCGTCGGAAGTACGATCCGGAAGATCGGAACCAGCGGACGTGCTCCCATCCCATTGCGTCCCGAAACCGGCAACCAATGTAAGGATGGGAGAGCTTACTAAGCGGTAGCGTGCAATCTCACTCTTCGCAATCTGTAGACCCATCTTTTGGGCAAGCACTGTCAGGTTACCGGACTGTGCTTTTTCAAGCCAAGAGTCAATAATTGCGGGTTGGGGTGGGATCGGTGTTCGGGTCTCTGAGATCGGGACTAACTCAAAAGGATCGAGGTTGGTGAGTTGCTTATATTCGGCCTGCTTGAGCTTGAGATCGTTTCGCGCTGAAATTTCGCCGGCAACAATAGCATCGAAACGAGCTTGCGCCTCATTCGTATCGGTAATAGTCGCCGAGCCAACCGAGAACGATTTTTTCGCTTGAGCCAATTGCTGACTCACCGCATCCATTTGCGCTTTCACCAGGTCGACATTTTTCTGCGACAATAATACTTCGAAGTAGGCCTTGGCGACACGCAACATCAAATCCTGTTCAGCGATACGATATTGCACTTGCGCTTCTTCAGCCTGAAGATTGAGTTCATCACGCATGGCAAATGCAGAAGCATTGTAGATTGGTTGTACCAGCGATATGGCTGATCCGTATTGGGGGCCTTGCTCGTTTGTGCCGGCGGTTAAAGGATCCCCGGGATGAACGCTCTTCTTGATTTGGTCCAAATTTGCTGTGAGTGCAACTTGTGGTAAAATCAGCGAGTCACCCTGCGTCGATTTCTCTAAACCTGCGGCCGATGCTTTACCTGCTGCCAAAAAACTTGCGTCGTAGACACGCGCTGCATGCCACGATGTGAGCAGATCCGCCGCATTGGAATTAGACGCAAAAGTCGTAAATATCACGACAAGGAGGACTTTCTTTAACATGAATTTTTTTCGGTTCGGTGTTTCAATGACATGAATTGTTGTTGATAAATAAACTGGTTGTCTACACTAGACAAGCTTCGGTTAGGGTGCCATTTCAATCATCACAACAATCCAATTGAGCTAATATTGTCTGAGTCGATAGCGTCGGAGACACCTCTATCTGTATTAGTAATCGATCTATCATGAAGAATTGATGAAGACCTTTCTCAGGAAGGAAAAAGGATTCCTTCATATTGGTCTTTTTAGAAATCAACCAGCATTTCAGACATGAAGGATGTCCAGTGGCAAGGTTCAACTAGAAGGCAAACCTCATTGGTTGAGACTGTTCCTGACAAGGAATGGATTGTATGTGCGTGGATATTGCGTTAGGTCAAAAGGTGTTTATCCTGAAAGAAACGGTCCCGCACCAATGTCAGAAACCATGTCAAGGCATGTATTCAAAAGCCTAAGGGACCCAACAAAACAAGTAGAAGCGTCACGAAAGACTCTGCCAATATCTATGTGAAAGATCAAGAACTCTGCGATTGCTTTGCTACTACCGACCCGCTGAAGGGGATGTTCGATCTCAGCCGTGTGCCCGAGGAGGATGAGGCCGCGTTGAAGTGGATTGCCCTCGCCGCTTTGCACGGCATCAACAGCAATGCCGAAAAAATTTCCCTGATTACCACCAGGGACGGCAATGTCAAGGTGACGGTTGAATACCGGCAAGGCGAATTGCCTTCCACCGGTCTGGCCGTCGGCAGGAAGATTGTCGAGGCGATGCGGGCGATGACCCGTATCGAAAAAGATGAGGAGAAAACGACCATTGCCTTCGGCATTCGCAACAGCAGTATGGATCTGAAGATCAAATCACGGCCATGAAGGGGATTACCATTACCTTTCCCTGAGTGGTTTGTTAAAGAAAATCAATGCAAGGATAACAATCGGAGTGCGGCGCAGCCTCGTGGTGGCTAAACTGAAGAAAAATATCACTCAATGAATGAAATCATACAGTTACAAAGCGGTATAGAAATTTATCTTCGCACCATTGAAGGTGATGGAGATAAACCCTGCCTGGTATTTCTGCACGAAGGCCTAGGCTGTACTGCCATGTGGAAAGACTTTCCGGATCGACTTTGTCGCATGGCCAACTGTTCGGGGCTCGTGTATGACAGAACGGGGTATGGGAATTCGTCACCTCTTTGCCGCACTTGGACTATTCACTATCTGCATGATTATGCCCTGAAGGAATTGCCGGAAATTCTTGAAAGGACAATTCCTGGTAAGCCGTTCATATTGATTGGCCATTCCGATGGCGGTAGCATTAGCCTTATTTTCGGTGCCGAAAAACCAGCTCTTCTCAAGGCAATTATTACCGAGGCAGCGCATGTTTTTGTTGAGCCGGAAACTTTAAGAGGCATTCTGGCAGCGGTAGGAGCCTACGAAAAAGGCCACTTTCGTGGACTTGCTAAATATCACGGTGATAAAACCGACGCTCTCTTCAGGGCATGGGCCGACACCTGGCGCAGCGAGTGGTTCAAGTTTTGGAATATTGAATATGTATTGCCCTCCATTGCCTGCCCTCTTCTGGTCCTGCAAGGCAGCCAGGATCAATATGGTACGGAGCGGCAGGTAGAAACGATAGTTGCAAAATCGTCGGGTCAGACAACCTCCGTTCTTATCGACAAGTGTGGTCACGCACCCCATCAGGAGCAGCCGGAAAAAGTTTTACAAATACTGGCGGAGTATATTGGTCGGTTGCTTTAAGACAAGAGGCCCAATGCTGGGATAACCTCACTTATTTTTTGTTCTGGCTTCTTCCAATGAAAAAGTTCTGGTGAATTTCCATCTGACAGATATGATATTGATAATTGACAAGAAACGACCTCCACCAGGGGAACCCTATGAACAAATCAGACCTCATAGAAGCGCTAGCATTAGACCAAAATCTTCCTATTAAAACAACTGAAGCGATTGTCGCTACTGTATTGGATACCATGACAGAAACTTTGGTCGAAGGCGGCAACGTTGAAATTCGTGGTTTTGGCAGTTTTACGGTGCGGGAATACCAGCCCTACGATGGCAGAAATCCAAAGACCGGTCAAAAACTTGAAGTGAAGTCCAAAAAACTACCTTTCTTCGAGGTGGCCAACGAACTTCGTGAAGCTGTTGATCGCTCAAAGTCTTGAGAAGGGAGTGAATGATGGCACTTTCCGTTGTCGATTTATACAGAGATGTGTTGGCAAAAACTAACTGCCGTGATTGCGGTTTTCCGACCTGCCTCGCCTTCGCGGCCAAGGTTGTTTCTGAAAAGCATCCTCTCCGCAATTGTCCACATATTGCCCCTGATCTCCTGGCTCGCAGTGAGATAGAACTGGCCGAGCAGTACGCACAAGGAAAATGGTTAAAACGAGATATGGCTGAGGATGCCTTGCAATGGGCAAAGAGTCGAGCGGCGTCACTCGCTATCGAAGACCTTCCGGCCCGAATTGGAGGTGAACTCATTCAAATTAATGGAGAGAAAGCCCTCAGACTTCCTTATTTCAACGAGCATCTTCATATTATAGGAACCTCAGTAAGCAGACCTGATGGCGGTGAATTGACCAGATACGAACAAGTATTTATCCTCAATCATCTGGCCCAAGGCGGTAGCAGTCTACCGAGTGGCAAATGGAAAGGCTTTATAGAGTTTCCAAACACCGTCTCTAAAGCAGTCACTATGAAGAAAGCCGTGGAGGATGAGCTGATTGAAGGATTTTCTGGTAGAAAAGAAGAACTTCTAACCCGGTCTCTGGCTCTTGGCGCTATACCAATGTCTGCAAATGAAGGCTCCGCTGATGTTGCAGTTGTTTTTACGCCACTCCCGAGACTTCCAGTGGCTCTGCTGTTTTGGGATGCCATTCCCGGAGATGACTTTCAGTCTCAGGCGAAGCTGATGTTTGATGAAACGGTGGTCGAGCATCTTGATATTGAATCAATTGTCTTTCTCAGCGAAAGACTCAGACAATTGCTCTGTGATTAATTCTTCCCTAAATAGTGGTTGAAGGTGGGCAGATCTTTGTCAGTTTGAGTATTCATATAGTAGCCTTCACACCCGCAACTCTCTCTTTACATACGAATACGGCATGTTACGGAGAAGTACTGTTGGGAAGGTTCATATGAAAAAGGACGGTTAGAGTAATCGCGAATACAAGGACCTCAAAGGTGAAGCAGCGTAACAGGAGACCAATATGAGAAGTTACAGAAAGGAGCTGTGGTTTGAAGTCCCTACCCGCAGAGGGTTTATCAATATCACGCCCCAGGTTCAAGAATGCCTGCGAGAAAGCTGCATCACTGAAGGTTTGGTCCTTTGCAATGCGATGCACATAACCGCCTCTGTTTTTATCAATGACGATGAGTCTGGATTACACCATGACTATGAGGTGTGGCTGGAAAAACTTGCACCCCATGCCCCAGTTGAACAGTACAGACATAACGGGTATGAGGATAATGCCGACGCCCATATGAAGCGCCAGATAATGGGCCGTGAGGTGGTGGTTGCTGTAACTGAAGGAAAACTTGATTTTGGTACTTGGGAACAAATATTTTACGGCGAATTTGATGGCAAAAGGAAGAAAAGGGTACTTGTAAAGATAATCGGAGAGTGAGAGCTTCAATATTTAGAATTCCCTAAAAGTTTCGAATCCAGGTGTTGGAAATGATGTCAAAAAAAATCAAAAAAACCGACCCACCAATTTATGGTTGGTTGTAGTTCAGTTCCGACGACTATATATCTGCGATACATCAAAGGTGAATAATGTCCCAGACATCAGCTTCGTTTTTAGGTTCGAGGCTCATGATAAATTCCGCCCATCCTAATGGTGGACTTAGAATTTCGGCACCAAGAGTTTTCCCGTAACCTTTGTCCCTGGTCCACTTGGGAATGACCTGCATTTTGAATCGTTCACCTCCTCCGGAGATGATGACATTTATCAACCGCGCCTCACACTTCAATTTTCTGGGAAAATCGGTCATGCAAATGCCAAGATGGGAGACGTCGGCAATATCGCCACGAAAAAAGCCAACACCATCGAAAGCGTCAAAAGAGAGATTGGTCATTGCAGTTCGTTGATGTCTTCTTTGTTCCATTATTTCGTCCTCCAGTAGTTGAAACTCTAATATTTGTCTTGCCGTAAAGTGTCTGTTCAATAACTGGTCTGAGATGGATTACATTGGTGGTCAATGAAAATCCATCTCAGGCGAGACCGACTTTTCTCCAATATCCTTCAATTTGAAGCTTATTTTTGAGGAACTCGAAGAGGTCAGTTTTAGTGTAACTGCCACGAAAGCAATTGCGGAATTCAGTTATCATTGCCTCTTGTTGTTGAGGTTGGTAGAGGTCCCACTCAATTAAGAGGTCCTGTTGTTGATCATTGGTCATGGCACGCCTTTTTTCTTGGGTTAAGTTGACAGTCGTTGTTCTAGGAACCGCCACCAGCTCTCATAGCTCCTCTTCAATTTGAAATACTCCGCAGCCATCAGAATCCCTTCGTTGCTTTCACATAGATTCCAGCGATGGATAACGTAGTCTTTCTGTTTTTCGGTCTTCATGGTTTCCCCATTGCTGGCCATTATAAATTCCATAGCTTACAAATATCTTACTATCGGAAAATTCAACCGTGGAAAGAGTGAGAATTCGTGCTTTTTTGAGTGAGGCAGATAGCCTTTCTAATGTTTAACTTCGCACGAGGGCAGGGCGGTTAAAGATTTTGGTATTGTGGCAAGTGTTTTTGTGCCTTAAGAAAGAGGCATTTCTGCGACTGTCGAAAGATACCCTTATGAAAGGTTCTGATCTTCTGCTGAGCGGATTTGGGAAATTTAACGTCAGAGACAAAAAGCCTCGCCGTGGACGTAGTCCGCAGACAGGAGAAGATCTCGAACTGGATGCCAGGAGAGTTGTGACTTTTCATCCATCAGGGATTCTGCGAAGCAAGGTTAATGAGGGTTGATTTTCGTTAGGAGTCAATGATCTCCCGCGATCTACAGAAGCGCTTTGATCTTCTCTATCGTCCGAGGCGCAGAACCCTCCAAATGATTGGTTACATTTGCGAAGACCTGATGTTGCCGTTCACGGAGATCATTCACAACATTTTCAACCGCAAAAGCTCATCATCTCTTGGATCAACAATCGTATCCCAAATATTCTTCGTCCGTTCTTCAATTTCCCTCTCGATCCATTCCATGAAGTCTAATCACCCCAGGATCACTCAACCAATCTTTGAACTTCTCGTATACCTCGAAGATTCCCACGGCCAGAGCCTTTAGCTTTTTCTCAGAGTGTTGCTGGCATTGCTGGCATAGAAAACCTTTAATTGACCTCGTGTCCTACCCATAAAACTTCGCCAATCATGCTGAAGTTGCCTGTGTCAACGATGTATGGTGGATAAAGGAGCGAATTTTCACTTGTCACAATTAATGTAGTTCCTTGGAGCGATAGCCTTTTAACCTTGACAGTACGATTTTCACGAAACGCATATGCCTTACCATCAATAATGTCGGTGATATTATTTTTTGATAAATTAACTAGGACGACATCTCCATTATATAAAAATGGTTTCATAGAATTACCTGTAACCTCAAATAGTGCCATTTGATCAGGGTTTCCATACTTCATCAGGAAGTTTTTGTGGAACATCATGTCTGATTCAACAAGGTCTGTATCTGGAAAAGAACCTTGATCGACTGGTAGCTGTGCTGCAAATTTGGGAACAGAAATAAAATTTGCTGTGTTCTGAGGAATTGCATAATCAGGTCGATTTGTTTTGGCGCCTGAGACTTTTGAGGACGAAGCGGCGTCACTCATTGATTCGGAAAGGTCTTGTTTTGTAGAATGCACAAGCGGTGGATAAAATTTCTCGGGAGGATTCCCTCTGAGTATCCATTGACCAAGCTCTAGCAGCTTTTCATAATTCCAACCAAGTTGATCTGCAATCCTTCTTCGCGTAGATTCACTTCCTTGCCTCCTCCCATTTATATAATTATTCAGAGTAGTTGGCCCCATGTTGAGCTTTTTAGCTATCGCGTTTTGCTTTATTCCTTTGGCGGATAAGATATGCATGGTTGCGATGCTGAAAATTTCCATTATGTCAGATTTGTTATTTTCCATCTGCGGATTATACACATTCTGCGGATAAAAATAAACAACTAATGTGAAGATTTTTGTTTACAATAAAATCACAATATGTGTATAAATGTGCCTATACTCCATTAAACGTACATTTATTGTGGATTTACTGGCTTGTGTTTACATTGTGTAAATTTTTTGGCATGTCCCCGCAAATGATACGTGATCTGCAATTGTGGTGACGATTGCTTTCGAAAACAAAGGCTAAAGATTTGTCACTAAAAAAGCAAATACCGTTTGAGTCGTCAGCGATATCAACTGGAGAGTCACTTTATCAACTGCTTGCACAAGCCTACTTGAGGTCGTATCTCACAGAGAGTGAGGATGAAGCATTAATGGAATCTATCTCAATGGAATACTTAGGTTAATCGAAATGTGTTCTGTTAACCCAAATAAACAAAACATCTGGCAACTGGCTCAATCCTGGGTGAGCGCGAACAGGATGTTGATATGGTACATAGCCGCACCATATCATCGGTATATGTCATGCGACTCAAGTGACTTGGCCGGAGAGGCCAAACTTGCTGTGTATCAGGTAATCTCGGCCCTAATCGATCAAAACAAGGATTTGTCCTTAACGAGCAAGTATTTCCGTACTGTTTTTCGCACCAGATGTATCCGGATGGCCGCTGGTGTTGCCTTAGTTAACGGACAACAGGCAACCGTGGCAATTCAAAACGAACAATCCCCCGACCGGAACGATTCTTCTGATATCGATGACTCAGTCATTGCTGAGGCATTGTCTGTACTCACTGGTCGACAAAGGCTGGTTTCCCTGTGGATTCTTTCACAACCAAAACCCGTCAGCTTTTACACTATTGCCAACCATTTTGGGATTCATATCCAATCGGTCAGAAGGATATTGTCAAATACTATCAGGAGAATAGAGGGATATGAAAATCAAAGAATATGCGAAAACCTCTAAGCTTCCGCTGAAAACACTACGCTGGATGGAAAGGATAAAAACAATAAGCGACCCGCTCTCGGCTAACGATTTAATCGCTCTGAAACTACTGGAAAACCTTTGGGGACTGCATGATTTTCTGAGACCTCAGTTGAGTCAGAAAAACATAAAATATCGAAGAGCACTCATTGCCACCTGTGACCTGGAAACAAAATGGGAACGCTATGCGTTTTCCAGGTTCATGAACCTTGCGCCAGACAAACGTCTTTTTATGGAAAATCTGATAGCAGAAATTGAGTTAACCTTCCGGTTTAGGATGTCAGTTTTCGACATTAGAAAATTGTACCGGGTACGAAAGAGAGCCCACAGAGCCAAAGAAAGACAAGTGCAAAAGGAGCTGATTGAAGAGCAACCTGAGGGCATGGATATGTCCAACAATGCCCTCGGGAAAAGCGCATGAGCAATTGCAAATCAACCCTGAAAACTGTGCGACAAAACATAAACAAAGAGAAAGAAACGGTAGTTTCTTTAATGCGACAGAAATGATGACTCAGGCCAAAAAACAAATTCAAAAAACCTTCCGGATTGTAGGGGTATTTTTCATCGCCATCAGTTCGGTTTGTCGTCCGGCTTGGGGGCTTGAAATCCGGCAGGATTTTTTCAGTTACCCACCTGCCATGAACACACCTGTACAAATTCCCATCCATCAAACTTTCATCATTGCAAGCCTCCCATCTTTTTACGCTGAACCGAAAAGCCGTCCGTTCCCTGTGGTTTATTTTGACCTGGGCAGCGCCAACTTGTCCCCGGATGCCGGCAACAAACTTCTGATGGATTTGCGGGATTGTTGTGCCGCCTGTCCTCTGTATCTCACCGGCTATACCTGTTCGATTGGAATCGAAAGCCAGAACGTGAAGCTTTCCAGGTCTCGAGCCGAGGCTGTTGCCACCATGCTTCGAAGAAATGGTTTCAAGGTGGCCTTGGCGGAAGGAAAAGGGATGATTGACAGTAGCAGCCCTGAAAGCAACCGAAGGGTAGAGATAAAACTCACGAAAAACTGAAAGGCACAAGATCGTGCAACAACAGCAACAAAAGGAAAAGTCATCATGAAAAAAGTAACTTTTTTGGCCTTTTTAACCGTTTTACTGCTCCAGACAGTCAGTGTCTTCGCTATGACAACTCCGGCGGCTGGTTCGTTTGCCTATGATCTGTACGATATTGCGGTAACTCAGATTTTGCTCGGCCCTATTGGATTTGTCGCTGGTGTTGCTTCTATGGCTTTTGCAGCCATCCTTGCTATCCGGCAGATGATTCTTCCTGCGGCAGGCGTTGTCCTTGGGGGTGCATTTCTGCTTTCCGCTGATACCGTTGTCCAGTCTATCGGCGCTGTAATCGTCTAACGAGGAGGCTATGAGCAATGATTGCCAGAAAGTTTCCGCAATATCTGTCTAAACCGTTTCAAGTGCTGTGGTTTGAGGTGGATGAGTTGGTCCTGTTCCTCTTCTTTCTTACCCTGTCACTACTCTACGGTAAGTTCATGTGGCTTATCTTCCTGGTATTTCAATATTCCTACACCAAAATCAAACGATCTCAGGCACGGGGATTCTTGAAGCATGTCCTGTATGTCTTTGGCTTGGTCAAGATGAACAACTATCCCGACTACTTCCAGCAGGAGTTTAACGAGTGAAAGCAGACATTTTCGTCCAAAAAACCAGCAATTTGTTTGTTGAAAACCGACTGCTTAAATTTGCTGTCGGGGCAATGGCCGTAGCCGTCTGCTTCAACTCCCTTATGGTGTATCGGGCGGTTAAATATCAACGTGTTGTGCTGATTCCACCCGCTATGACCGGCACAATTGAGTTCGTCCAGGGCAAGCCTACCAAGGCTTACATCAAGGATATGAGCAGAAAGATTGTCAACCTGGCAACTACCTACTCCCCGCCCACGGCAAGAGGGCAGTTTGATGATCTGCTCTCTCTCTACACCTCCGAAGCCTATCCGGAAGCCTCAAAAAGCTGGTACTCCTTGGCGGGTCGTATTGAAGAATCGCAAGTGAGTTCGACATTTTACATGGAGAAAATCACTATAGTCGAAGGCACTATAGAGATGTTTGGGAATGTAGTGCAGTTTGCTGGAGATACAAAACTCGAAAAGGCCGCCAAAACCTTTGTGGTCGCGTATCGCATCCGTGACGGTCGTTTTGAGATTAGCGAGTTTAAGGAGAAAAATCTTAGAGCAGACATAGACGCACAGAAAGCAGAAAAAGAAACAGAAGAACAGCTCAAAAAAAGAGCAGATGCAAAAATGAAGATGGATAAGCACGCGGAGGTGGAAACGAAATGAAGATAATTATTCAGATAAGCCTGTGCTTGCTACTCGCTGCCTCGTCGGTGCAGGCAGAAGAAGCACCGGTTATAAGGGAGCCAAAACCCCTGAAACTTTCAACTAAGACCAATGATCATTTTGAGAAGGTCACGACTGTCAAATTCATTTCCCCTGATATGCCAAGCATCGTGCAGTTGTCCAATCGTGACATCAACCGGATTGTCTGTTCCGGGCCGATGAGTGATTTGATTTACTCGGAAGAAAAGGGCGTAACTGGTCATTTTTCCGGCAATAGTGCCTTTATCAAATTCAAGGCCGAGGAGCTGGACGGACAACTGTCCTATGCTGAGACACCGAGCGAACTATTTATTGTCTGCAATGGGGCAGTTTACACCCTGATTGCCGAACCTCACTCAACCTCATCCGTAACCCTGCATCTGGCCGCACCGACTAAGGATGTTTTGAAAAAGAATATCGACCATTACAAAAACATGCCTTTGGAAAAACAGGTCTTGCAAATCATCAAGGAAGGTTATGAAGGCGGCTATCCATCCAGCTACAAGGTCTCAAATGCCGACACTCTGATTCCCCTCTGTGGTGATCTCAGTGTCAACCTGATCCAGACCGTGGATGTGGAAGGGATAGGATTGCGATTGAAGCAATTCAAGGTGGCCTCTAAGTGGGATGAAACCATGGAATTAAAAGAGAAAACCTTTCTGTCACTTTTTATCAGTGACGCCATCCTGGCCGTGGCAATAGAAGATCAGGTTCTGAACACCGGTGAGGTGACCAGGGTGTTTGTGGTTGAAAAACGGGAGCAAGCGCAATGACCCTGAAAGAAAGGTTCAACAACCTGACGCCACGAAATAAAAAGGTTTTAGTCTGGTCGGCAGTCGGTCTCATTGTTATGGGAATCGCTGTTACTGGTTATAATTCCCGCGCTAAAAAAAGCATGGATGTTGCGGGGACAGAAAAAAACAGGACCATTCACCTTGACCCTGACATGATTGAAAAGACCATGCTCAAGGAACAGGGTCGGCAGATTGATGCTCTGAGAAAGGGCATGACCGATCTGACAAAAAGCCAGACCGATTTTTTGGCTATTGAAGAGAAGAAAAAAAAAGATGCAGAAAGCAAATTAGTTATCCCCACGCCTGAACAATTATCTGTTGGAAAACCCATACCTATACCAGTACTTGGGGCAAATGGAAAACAAGTGCTTGATGAACAGGGAATGCCGGTGTTTCACAATAGTCAACCATCATCAGGTGGTCGTGATCTGGGGCCATCACCTGGGGGGAGTAGCCGTGGTCGTGGAAACCAAAAGCAGGAAAGGAGGATCGTCGGCAAGATTTCAGTGATTTCAAACCAAGCCGCGGCTCTTCCTCAAGATGACGATAAAAAAAAAGGTCGGACGGTCTATCTTCCTCCATCTTTTATGGAGGCGAGACTTTTGACAGGTTTCGATGCTGCTACTTCGAGCGGTGCCAAGGGGGGCAACTCCGAACCTCTTTTGCTCCGTATCCAGACCCCGGCAGTGCTGCCAAATGACATCAAGGCCAACCTGTCCGGCTGTTTTGTTATGGCCGAGGCCGTAGGCAGGTTGGATAAAGAACGAGCAGATGTGCGCTTAGTCTCACTTTCATGTCTCTCCAACGAAGGCAGTGCCATTATTGATACCCCTCTCAAAGGTTTTGTAACTGATTCCGACTCCAAGGTTGGCCTCTCCGGCCGAGTAGTTTCCCGGATGGGCGCTGCAACTGCCAGGGCGATCATTGCCGGAATTTTTGGCGGGGCCGGCGACGCATTAAAAGCGGCGGCCTCCTCAACCTCAACATCTGTCCTGGGAACAACCCAAATTATTGATTCCTCGCAGCTCGGCAAATATGCCGTCGGCGGTGGACTGTCAGAGGGAGCAAACACCCTGCAGAATTTTTATATGGAATTAGCAAAACAAACGACTCCAGTTATTGAAGTGGCTGCTACCAAGAAGGTTACGGTTATTGTCTCGGAAGGCAAAGAACTGGAGATTAAAGACTACAAAAGAGATGAATCCTTATGAAATTACACAATGTCATTCTGCCGTTATTGCTTCTGATCCCCCTGTCAGGTTGTGGTGGGCTACTGGGAGAGCTTGTCAATCCCTATGAGGAAAACTTCAAATGCCGCACGAGAGATGATGCCGGTAAGTGTATTGATACGTCATCGGCTTACAAGGAGGCCAGGTTCCCTGATGTTGATAATGCAGGCGAGACAAGCTGCACGAACGTAAGTGGTGACACTATTCCCTGTCCACCGGCTACAACCGCTGATTCAGGTATAAGGACCAACATCAACCAGCTCACTGCTCAGAATAGCCGTTACAAGGCACTTACCGAACTCATGCAGGAACCGGACAAGCCAATGCTTGAACCACCCAAGATCATGCGGGTACTGATGCTGCCGTACAAAGGAGAGAACGACGAACTGTTTATGACTCGCTATGTCTATTTGAAGCTGAAAGAATCTGGGTGGGTGCTGACAGATATAAGCGAAAAGGCAAAGGCAGTACAATGATAGATTTTTGTAAGCGGCTTCTCTACGGCAACACAGAATACCTGAAACACAGCGATATTGCCAAGTTGACCAGGCGGCATCCTTTTTCTGCCTTCCTGAACTATGTCGCCTACGACCAGGAGCATGAAATCTATGTGAATCAGGACAGCACCTTTGGGATAATATGGGAGTGTTCACCGCTTACCTACGCCGGGGAAAAGGCCATGAACTCACTTGAGGGTATTTTCAGGGCGGGGATGCCTTATGGCACTAATATTCAGTTTATTTTACATGCTGATTCGCACATAGAACCGATCATAGATGCGTATCGAAAAAGCCGGACCAGAACAGAACCGATAATTGTCACCAATACCGAACGAGTCACTGAATTTTTACTCGAAGGGAAAAAGGGGCTGGAGGCATGTAGCTTTATTCCAGTCAGAAATTTCCGGCTGTTTGTAGCGGTTAAAGTCCCTGGGGATGCGTCTGGTATGCCAAAACCAGAAGAATTGGGTGATAAAAAGAAGATTGCACCGTTACAGGACATCAAGCGGCAGATCAACGAGACCTTGAGAGCGGCCCAGCTTTACCCGAGAAACCTGCCGCCAGGCAGTCTTATGGAATGGCTGCGGCGCCTGCTCAATACCTACCCCAAGGATTATCCAGAGCATAACTTCAATTCCTACAGCCCTGATATTCCAATTCTGAAACAGATTATCAATGCGGATACCGTTATCAAGGAAGGGAGCGATTATATTCAGGCTGGAGATAAATACTGGTGTTGCACGACCCCAAAGAGTTTTCCCAAAGAAGTTGACCCGATGCAGACCAACTCCCTGTTTGGCGGGATATGGGGCATTGTCTCGGATGCTGACCAGATCAAGACTGATTTTCTCTATTGCTTCAATATCGTCTTTCAGAAGGGGATAGATGTAACAATCCACGCAAAAACAAATCTTATGCTCAATCAGAAAGGCGTTGGTTCATTATCTACTCTTCTTTACCGCAAGCAAGCGGAACACGTAGAGGCCGCCGATGATCTGGAACATGGTGTAAAATTTCTCAAGATCATTCCCGTTTTCTGGGTTTTTTCGGACGATGTAGAAAATGCCAGAGATTCATGTGTCAGGGTCAGACGGTTGTGGGAGAACAACGGTTATGTGATGCAAAGGGACAACATGATCCTGAAAATTCTGTTTATCTCGTCTTTTCCTCTTTGTCTCTACACGGGCGGTAAGAACATAGAAAATCTGGAGCGTGATTTTACTGCATCAGTACCTTCAATTACCCCATTGCTGCCGGTTCAGGGCGATTTTGTCGGTTCCGGCGGCATCCCGAATCTTATTTTCACCGGCCGAAAAGGGCAGTTGATTTCGCTCGACTTTTTCGCAAAAGGGGCAACCAACTTTAATTGCTTTTGCTGCGCTACATCTGGTTCCGGCAAGTCATTCTTGGTCAACTTCATAGCCTTTAATTATTACGCTTGCGGGTCCATAATCCGCATCATTGACATTGGTGGTTCCTACAAAAAAATGGCTGATATGCTGGGTGCAAGGTATCTGGATTTCAGTCCTGATTCAAATATATGCCTCAATCCCTTTACAAATATTATCGAGCCGGAGGAAGAATTGTCGGCGATTGCAACCGTATTCGGGCAAATGGCCTACGCCAACTCAAAAACAGGATGTGAGGATATAGAGGAAATAAATTTATTTTATTGGGCGGTAAATTGGGCATGGCATCAAAAAGGACAAGCAGCTGATGCCAATACGGTCTGGGAATTTATGAAATTATTTCCGACTGGTCCCGGTATGGAACAACATAAAGAATATGATGAGAATAAAAATTTAATCGAGAAAGCAAGGAAGTTAGGCTTTCTCCTCATGAACTTCACATCGTATGGCTTTTACGGAAAATTCTTTTGCGGCCCCAGCACCTTTGATATTCGCAATGATCAGTTTGTTGTCCTTGAGCTGGAAAACCTGAAGGTAAAACCTGATCTCTACAAGATTGTTACCATGCTCATTATCAATGCCGTAACTCAAGACCTCTATCTCTCAGATCGGTCACGGCATCGGCTGATTATTTTTGATGAAGCATGGCAGTTTCTCGATAAGTCCTCAATGCTTGCTCCGGTTGTCAATGAGGGCTACCGCAGAGCCAGAAAATACTCCGGTAGTTTCATGATTATCACCCAGTCTATTCTTGATCTGGACCAATTCGGTGAGGTTGGAACTGTAATCAAAGACAACTCGGCCTTCAAAATCTTTTTGGAATCTCCTGCTTTTGACAAAGCGCTCGACCTGAAATTGATTGATTACGATGATTTTTCCATGAAGCTCCTGAAAAGTATCAAATCCAACCCTCCGTACTACTCAGAAATCTTCTTTGACACACCCTTTGGAATTGGCCCGGCTCGTTTGATAGTAAACGATTACGCCTATTTTATTTACACCTCAAAGGCTTCTGAAATCGCCATGATCGAAGAGAGAGTTACGTCCGGCATGACCTATCATGAGGCCATCCTGGAAATGGTCGAGTTGCGGAAAAATGGGAAACTGTAAGTTTTTCATTCTCATTATTGGCCTTCTGTCGGCTTCTCTTGCCTATGGAAAAAATCTTGGCACCGTCGGGATGACCTATCCCATAGTGGAGCCTGACCTGGTTGAAGAGATCAAGGCGAGTATTGACTATGAAAAGATGGCAAAGGTCATGGAGGAGAACAGGCAGAACTACAAAGCAAAAGACATCCATGCCCTGCCTGCAGCAGGCAGAGATCGGACCTTTTTCGTCGATATGACCTACACCTTAGATCACGACATCCTTGGTGAAAATGGGGAGATCATGTACCAGCGAGGGCTTACCTGGAACCCTTTGGATTATGTTTCTCTACCTGATGGCTTGGTGGTCATTAATAGCGAGGACGTAAAGCAAGTGGAGTGGTTTGTGAAGTCACCCTATAACAAGAATCGTCAACAGAAATTGCTGATTTCCGCAGGACTTGCCGCCCCCTTGATAAAGCAATTAAACAGGCCCGTTTTTTATCTGACAAAAACCATAGCTGACCGTCTGCAATTAGCCGCTGTTCCTTGTGTGATCACCCAAAATGGTAAAAAAATGATGGTGCAGGAGATAAAGATCGATGGATCGATGTACAAATAAATACCTGCTGGTCTTAGTGCTGTTGTTTTCTGCGTTTCCATCCTTTGCTGGCATCATTAAAAAAGGCGATTCCTTCAACGCTGGTTCGGATATCAACTGGGATGATGTGGAATTTAAGTTTTTAGGTATTTGCATCTGCCCAAGACCTCCACCAGTTTTTTACGAGGAAGGTGAAATTTATGAATATTGGGACCCATCTTTATTCATAGATACGGTTTCAGTGGCCAATTATTCACCGTTTTCAGGTTCTGGTGGTGATGCCGAGGGTACGATTGCTGACGAATTAGGCGGAAAGAACAAATCTTCGGATGCCGTATCTATTGCCGATGAATCAACCTTCTTCCAGGCACATGCGTTTATTTTTTCGATGCTGGATGGAAACCCTTGTGAAAATGACGACACGGGAGGTTGGTGGACTGAATATGATTCAATGTGGCAAAGTGATGAACTTGCGGCCACTATCACTCCGGAAGTTGCATTATTTGCCAATAAAGCCATGCAGTTGCTTTGTATGACCGATGCTACGGCAGCAAATTCGGGATACCCGCTCGATTACATGCCCTGGTGTATTGGAAGCAGCGGGTCAACATATCCCGTAAGCGGCCATGTGGACAACGACAATATTGTTCAGGCCAGTAATACCGCAGCGTCACGGCTGATCTTCAAGCTGAACCGTCTGTTTATGCTTTGCGATCCGTATTTGTATTGTGGCTGCGAGTACACGCCGATCTGGACAAAGAGCCATTACAAAATGCACACCGCCAGGCCCGATCTTCGGGCCACTTATCCTATTGGCCAAGCAGCCAAGACGTATGATTCCGGTCTCAATCCACCCTATGAGGGAGTAAAGGGATCAAATGATGAATTTCTCTGGGTGGTGTTCAGGAAGGTACTCTGTTGCACTTGCTGCGAATGATATGCAAAGACAAATAAGTATCATCATGCTGGCCGGATTGGTTGTCGGCTTATCGGCTTTATCTGCTTTAGCGGTGCAAGGCGATGCATGCCCTTGTTCTGACAAGACTGTCCCTGCTTTGCCTCCTGATCTCTTGGAAAATCCCAGGGCACAGGCTGTAATTGACGACAAAGCAACCAGGAATGCTATGGATACGGCAAGAGAGCTGGCTAAGACCATGACTATTCCTGAAAATATCCATAAAGAGGCAGGAATAAAAGCAGCCCAAAAGACCAATGCTGATTTCAGGAAGCCCGAATTTCAGCAGAAAATAGCAGATGAGTTCAACAGGCAGGTAAATTTGTTTATACCTGAAAGCGGGAAAAACAAACAAAAGGAACAGGAAGCAAAAGGCATCCTTCTTGAGACTGAAAAAGTTTATCTCTTCCTGTCCAGCTCCATCCCAGAGGCATCGTTTCAGGGGTACATGGCCTCTCTCGATGGACTGCCTGAGGTCGTGCCGGTCATGAAGGGAATGGTAGGCGGTCTGGGTAAAGAGAACAAAAAAGAGAGAGTAAAATGGTGGAGCAAGGTTCTGAAAAAAGATACCACCTGCGAAAAGACCCCGGAAGAGCCATGTGACCTGATTAAACCGGCTATTTCGATCAAACCCGCACTCTTTAATCAGTACAGCATCACCGAAGTTCCAGCCCTGGTCTATGAACGAGGCGATGAGATTTTTCAAATTCATGGCGATGTGGGCATTGTTACCCTCTTGGAAAAAGTTAATCAGGAAGCCAAAAGCCCAAGTTTAACTGCTTTTATAGCCAAGGTCAGGGGAAACCGCTAAGTCAGTTTGAATTAAAAAGACCTCTACGATTAGAGCAAGATGTCAAAGCTCTGGTTCACAGCGGAGATTCTGCCATTATCGGACCACACGCAGTGGCTGTGAAGAGACAAAATAGGCCCAGGACGATTCGGCTTTTCCTTGAGGCGAGGAATGTAACGGCTAACCAATGAAAATCAATTTTGAGTCATTTAGCGCATCTTCCGGATGCTAAGAAGAAAAGCTATGACCAAAAGTAAATCTCTGCAAATGCTACCTGATAATCTCGAAGACCAGCAACTCCCGACTTTGCCCGTTCATGCCAATGTTGAGCATGTGGCACCAAACAGTTGTCTGCAATCGGCCCTGTTTGGTTTGATAGAAAAAGGAACGCGAAAATATGTAAAACAACAGAAAGTTGCGTCGCTCAATGGAATAGAAATCTGGTACACCGGCGAGCAACTCGACCAGAGTGATCTTGATGTTTTTCTTCACGCTATTCATTTAACGACAGACAAAAAAAATATCCAGCCGGGAAATGCCGTGCGCTTTTCGATGAATGGCTTTTTGGCGGCTACCGGTAAGAGTGTCGGTGGTTCCGGTGAAAAATGGTTGATGGGTGTCATTGATCGTTTGGCTGCAAATATGGTGTATATCGAAGTCCCTGATGCATATACAGGAAAGCGGAAAATGTACGGCGGCTCGTTAATACACGATTTCTACTACGATTACAAAACAGAAACATATTCACTTCGCTTAAACGGTAGTTTAGGTGCACTGTTTGAGCGAGGATGGACATCTGTGCAATGGGAACAGCGGGTATCGCTGACCAATAATTTATCAAAATGGTTGCATGGTTTTTACAATAGCATGCAAACCATTTTCCCTATGCAGGTGTCCAAATTATTAGAATTGAGTGGTTCAAGTTGCGGTAGGTTAAGCAATTTTCGAGCAGCTTTGCGACGATCACTTGATAATCTTGTAGAAGTTGGAGCTCTAAAATCCTGGACAATAGATAACGAAGACAAGATTCATATCGTTCGTTTTCAGACCAAAAAAGTCATAGAAAAACCAGTTTAAGGGTATGGCATAGCGGTAGCAATGAGTATGGCATAGCGGTAGCAGTGGGTATGGCATAGCGGTAGCAAGGGGTATGGCATAGCGGTAGCAGTGGGTATGGCATAGCGGTAGCAGTGGGTATGGCATAGCGGTAGCAATGAGTATGGCGTAGCGGTAGCAAGGGGTATGGCATAGCGGTCGCAAGGGGTATGGCATAACGGTCGCAAGGGTATGGCATAACGGTCGCAAAGGCATGGGATAGTGGCCGCAAAGGTATGGCATAGCGGTAGCAAAGGCATGGCATAGCGGTAGCAAGGGTATGGCATAGCGGTAGCAAGGGTATGGCATAGCGGTAGCAAGGTATGGCATAGCGGTAGCAATGAGTATGGCATAACGGTAGCACGACCATGGCATAGCGGTAGCAATCTTATTTTTTTAACAATCAAAAAAAAGCCATAAAACGACATGATATTTTGTGAAGTTAAAGTCAGCAAAAGTTCTTAAAAGATTATTAAAAAGAAAAGAAGAAAGCATGACAGAAAAAACGACAAAAACTCCTGGTGAAGAAAAAAAACTAACAGCAAAAGCACCAGGAGCAGAAACTCCAAAAACAACTCCCGGCTATCTGGAAATAATTGTCATCACGATTCTGATCGTTGGTGGTGCGATCTGGGGATACGACCATTTCCTTGCCCAGAAGATTTTGACCTTTGACCTGAGTGGCTATCTGCGGGAGCAAACGGCTTTGATAAAAGCAGGTGAAATGACAGAAGAGCAATTCAAATCAAACTTGGACAGGACAGAAGCTCTTCTGAGTGCAAAAGCGGACAAGAGCCGGCATGTCATACTTTTGAAAGATGTGGTGATGCGAAATGGTAATGAGATTTCTCATGAGTAGCCGGTTGGCTGGTTTTTTCTTCGGGTTGACTCGCTGGGAAAAAACGGTGGCAATGGTTTTTCTCGCTGCCATGTTGCTGGGGTCATTCCTGCCTGGACGGCTCATTGTCGCACTCAGCGATTCGCTCGACCATCGGCTTTTTTTCATGACCGGGTTCAATCAGGAAAAAATCAAAAATGGCGATTATCTCGTTTTTCAAGAAGACAAAGAAGAAGTGGGAAAACATGCCAAGCCAATGTTGAACAACAGACTCGATAAGCTGATAAAAAAAGTTGGTTGCGCTCCAGGTGAAACGCTTACCCGTGACGTCCAAGGCCAATTTTTCTGTGAGGGTGTTTTTGTCGGCAAGGCGTTGGAAGCTGATAGCCTCAAGCGTCCTTTGCCTCAATTTCAATATTCAGGGATTATACCAGAAAAAAACTTCTTCATGATCGGCACGAACCCCCGCAGTTACGACAGCAAATATTTTGGCTTTGTTGATGCAGGCAAAATTCTTCATAAGGCTTTACCGCTTTGGTAACCGGCTTTGGTAACAGGATTATTGGTAGTTGGCTATGTTGCTTACTTCTGGTCATCACCATGACGACAAAGGCCTTGGCCGAAGAGGTTCTTTCGCCGGAACCAGTTTTCTATAAAACCGCCAAAGAAGGTTGGTTCTGGTATCACGACCCGCCCCCAGGAGTAGCGGAGGAATCTGATAACCATAGCTCAACCATAACACGTGAGGCCGGACCAAAGGCATTTGAGAAGAAAAATCCGTCGATGGACAAGTACACCATCAAAGAAATTTGGAATTTACATCCAGACGAATTTCAAGGGCTGTTGAATGGAGTGCAGAAAAAAGCGGTACAAACCCCGAATGAGAAGAATATTCTGGAATATCTTATCATGCAGGATGTGGCTCGCCGGAAGGCTCTGGCTTATGCCAATGCCTCAAAATTCGTCACTCAAAAATACAGTGATAAATTCAATATCAATCAGGTTTATCCGACTACGACACCCGGTATATCGGCCAGGGTACAGGAGCAACAAAAGGAAATATCGGGCACCATTCTGGCTGCTCGTGAAAATCATGCCTTGCTGTTTTTTGTAGGCCAGGGCTGCGGATTCTGTGATAAGCAGGCGGCAATTCTTACTTATTTTATAGAAAAATACGGCTGGCAGATAAAACCCATTGATATCGGCCGGCACAGCACTTTGGCGGCACGGTTTAACATCACTACCACTCCAACCTTGGTTCTCATCAAAAACGGAACAGAACAATCCATGCCGATAGCAGTCGGGGTAGTGGCCCTATCGGAAATGGAGCGGAAACTGTATCAGGCCATCCGTTATATGGGCGGGGAAACAAACATAGATACCTTCCAGACGTATGATTATCAAAAAGGCGGCGCACTTGACCCGGGTGCAATTTTAGAGACGGAAGAACAGCCCTGGAGGGAAAGATGATGAAAAAGATGATCTTAGCTTTATTCGTGAGTTTGCTATGTCCAATATCAGTCCAGGTTGCAGTGGCTGGTTGGGTGGATGATTGGTTGCAACAGAGCAACACAACTCAGTCCGGTTATTTTGAGGGGCAACAGCGGGGATATTATTCCGCCGGCAGTTTTTCCGGTCGCTGGAAAAGTACCGCCGATTATCCGGTTACTCTCGAAATGCCAAAAGTAAAGAGCGGCTGCGGTGGTATTGATGTGTTTATGGGCGGTTTCTCGTTTATGGATTCTGATTATCTGGGTGATAAGCTCCAGGCCATCTTGTCAAATGCCGCAGGGGTGGCCTTCGACCTGGCACTTAAAACTCTCTGTGAGCAATGCTCCAACACAATTAAAAACTTTGAGGCTCTATCTGACGCACTCAACCAGATGCAGATAGACGAATGTGCAGCAGCTAAATCATTGGTAGGAATTGTCGCCGACGAGAATGGTGTTCGTTCCGGTGAAGAAATGAAGGAAAGACTCGGTACTGCGGTCAAAGAAAATAAATTAGTCAGCGGTGTATCGGAAATGTGGACAGACCTGACAACAGCAGAACAAGCAAGCGGAGGTGCGGTCTCATCTGGTGATGTATCCGCTGTAACCTCGGGATGTAACGCAGATGTGCTGGATTTGTTTTTAAACGGTGATTCGATGCTCGCAAATGTTGGAGCCAAAATGTCTATACCCGGGCCTCATATTGATCTCATTCGTGGTCTGGTTGGTGATCTCAAATTGTCGGGTGCGGCTGAGGCATATAAAATTTCTTACATGCCGCCCTGTTCAGAAAATAACACTGATTCGATCAAATCCATTGCCAATGGTGATATTTACCTCAAAAGCTCAGCCGGCCAATGTTCGCAGGTTACTGATGGCAATAAGGATATGGGAGCGTATGTCAGAACTCAGTTGATGAGTTTAGCCGACAAATTACGCACCAAAGGCACATACACAGCGACGGAGATAGCTTTTATCGACTCTAATCCGTTGTCTCCATTGCCTATTCTCAAAAGTGCCGTTGGCACCAGGACGGAAGGTGCAACCATAAGCGGCTTGGCCGACATAACCGCTTCTGCTTACAGCCTGCAAATGATCTCGGATTTGTATATTCGGGCGGAAATGATTGCCAGAAAAGCCAGAGAAGTTTTGGAAAAAAAGGCTTCGGGGTCGTCTGGTAGCCCAGACACTTGTGCCGCTGTTATTTTTGCGGAAAATGCCAGCCAGGACCTTTCCCTCATGTTGGAGAAAATCCAACAGTTAAAAGAAGGGGCCAAAGCCAGTTATATCGCCTCGACATCAGAAATGAATGCCATTTTAAGCTATCTGGATCACATGCAAGACCTTGAAAGCCGGATGAACAAAGAAGTCACCCAGAGGTTTGGGAAGAATGTGCTCTCAAGGTTTCAATCGAATTGAACCCCGACAGGAGAATGGAAATATGAAAAAATCAATTTTTCTTTTTTTAATTTTAGCATCCACAGTTCCCATCCTTAGTTTTGGCGAAAATCCGAATTTTCAGAAAGGGCAAACGACAACCCCACAGATGCGGCAGTATTTTGAAGGTCGAAAGGCTGAATATAATCAATACCTGGCTGATTTAGCGGCATACAATCAAGCGATTGCCGATCAACGAGCATGGGACAGCCAAAAAAATCAAGAAGATCAGGCACAACAACAAAATCAGGCAAACCAGCAAGCTGCTATAAATCAAAAATCCCAGGAGTGCTCACAATCAGACCCCGCGGAGCAACAGGCATGTCAGCAAGCAGTGACTGACATGCAAAACCAGATGTTCGGACAGGCCGCAGAGTATGCCGAATACCGCCAAGACCGGGCAGGGACAAGGCCGGTTGTGGGCCAGCAACCAACTTTTCACGATAATACCGCCGAACTCGCCAAGGCGTACATTTTTGCTGAAAATCAGGTGTTGGAAGAGAAGGTTGATATCGTTGGTGCAAGAAATATGAAAGATGAAAAAGGAGGAGTAATTAGCAATGAGGAGGATGTCAGGGCCTACTATAACCGTAATTACGGTGCAAAATGACCACTCTTAGAAAAGTATCTGGCCATTACAATAGTTGAATCCAATGAAAGAAACTCCTGTCAAATTCCCTGCCATTTCGTGTCTGGTATCTCTGGCTGCAACCATATTCTATGTCACTCCGGCCTTTGCTATGGACATGGAATACTATACCTACGGCGGTTTTGGCCCGATTACCCAAGCCTTTACCCGACTGGCCCTGATCTTCAGTGATGCCGGATACATTGGTTTATTTGCAGTAGTGACGGTTATGGGCTTTCTTGCAGGGGCCATATCGTGGCTAGTCCAGGTGTCTAGTGGCGGGAAAGCCACCCCTTTAATCTGGACAGTACCTGTTTTCTTCGGGATAATTCTCTATTTTGGCCTGTTTGTTCCCAAGGGGAATATCACGGTTTATGACCCAACGCTCAATAGATTTCAGACCATTGGTGGAATCCCTGATGCTGTTGTCTTTACTGCCGGTGTACTGAACAAAATCGAAAGAGGGCTGGTTGAGATTATTGATACAGCCTCCGCTCCCGATTCAGAATATTCCAGAGGTGCTGGTGGCATAGGTTTCAAAACCTTGGAGTCGGTTAGAAACTCATACATCAAAGATAACCACCTCAGAACAAGTCTGATACGCTATACCAAGGATTGTGTGACTTTTGAACTGATGCGGCCTGGAACGACTTTATCTCTTGATACTCTCCGCAACGACACCACCGATTTCTTGACTGAACTTGGCAAGGCTGTACACCCTGCAATCTATACAGTTTATTATGATTCGACTGAACCAGCCGGTGTAACAAAAACCTGTACCGAAGCATGGAACCTTATCCGGCCAATTTTTCAAAATACCACTAATTATGCGGAAGCACTCAGGAAGACCTGCGGCAAGGCTTCTTTTGATTCGGGCAATGCTCTTGAATATACTACCTGTAAAGACCTCATTACCAGCACCTTGAGATTCACAACGGGGAATACTGTCGTACCGGAGAAGCTCATCCAGCAACGACAAATCTCAGAAATTCTTTATACTTTCTACTATCAGGATGATGTAGAAACTGCAATGCTCATGGAGGCAAACCGGAAGATCACCTCGCAAGGTGTTGGTATTGGTATTGCCATGAACGAATGGATACCGATTATCAAGGCGATCATGACTGCCATTGCCATTGGCATGATTCCGTTCCTGGCCTTATTCCTGCCGACACCCGTAGTCGGCAAGGCCCTTTCAGCCATGTTCGGCTTTTTCTGTTTCCTCACCATCTGGGGCATCACTGATGCAGTGGTTCATACTGCGGCAATGGATTACGCACAATACGCCTTTGAAGAGATGCGCCAGTCATCTTTAGGCGTTTATTCGATGGCTGCTTTTCCTTCATTATCTGAAAAGATGCTGAGCATGTTCGGCATTATCCGCTCGTCGGGTATCATGCTGGCAAGTCTCTTCACCATGATGCTGATTAAATTCGGTGGTCATGCCCTGGCAATGATGGCCGGGAGCTTGAGCGGTGCGGTAAGCGGTGCAGGTGGAGCCGCCGGAGCCTTGATGACTCCGGAAGGCACTTCAGCGGCCATGAGTCAGCAGCTTAAAGCGTCAGGGAATTTGGAAGGTATGCCACAGCATAGGTTTTCCAACATGGCCTCGGCAGAGGCTTTCAATAGTGTCCATAGTCCGGTTGGTGGGTACAATTCCTCTATGAACGCCAGGAGAGCATTAGAACAATCAGGGCAAATCCCACAAGGGACTTCGGATGCCGACTATGCAGAGATGAAGCATAGCTTTAACCAACAGGCAGGAACAGCAGCCGGTCAAGCATCGGTTTCTCTTGCCCCTGACGGACAAGCGACCCAGGGCAAAACGAATGCTGTCATGCCAAGTGGTTCTACAATGGCAGGTACAACCTTTGGGGCTGGTGGGGCAGGTGTACAGAATCTTAACGGCGCATGGGGTAAAGGGAGTTTTACTTCGGACGGTCATGGCGGCACCAATCTCACCTCAGCCAGTATAAATGGGATGTCTCCCATGGCTCTTGCAGAACAGAACGCACATATCAATACAGAAAAGGCCGCTCATGCCCTTGGTACAAATGAGAGTTGGGACAAGATGAGGAGCCAGCTGCAAACTGATGGTCATACCAGTGCCGAGTCCCGTGCCTATAGTGATAAACTGGCTAACGTTGCAGGTGCCGAATGGGGAAGGGTACTCAATGATAAATCCAGTTTCGTTAATAAACTGACTCAAGGCCAACAAGAGCAAATACAAACCTTTGGGAGTGGAGGCGCTGGATTAAATATCGGAATAAAAGCTGAATCAGGTGGTAGGTATACTATGACAGCGACTGGCGACGAAGGTAAAGTATTGTCTTTTTCAGTCGATGAATCGACAGCTAATTCAATAAAAGAGGCTGAAAGCACGATGCGTGAAAGAGCTATCACAGAAACCTTTGGTGATAGTAAGGGGCTTCAATTTGCAACAAATTTAGCAAGCAGGATTGGTGCGACCGAAGCAGCTTCATATATGAAAGAGGCCAGCAATATGACCCGTACAACCGAAACTACAGGGACCGATGCTACAACTGCCTTCGTTGGCTGGTATGCAAGTGATCGCTACGGTTCAAGTAGCCCTGAAAATATCGACAAAGCAGGTGCCGCCCTGAATCATATGGCTACAGGTGGAGCGGCTGGCCTGAATCAATTACAAGACCATCAACAAAGATTCCTAAATAGTGGAAATTATACGTGGGGTGACGGACAAGCTCAGGCAAATGCTACTATTAATGCAACCAGAAGTGAGGTCGGCGGAGGAATGGCCAATGTTCAAGGTCAGGTAGCGCCAGGGGCAACTGTCGCCGGTAGCCGAACGGATAGTATTAACTCAGGTAGTTTTAGTGGCCACCCTGGCGATAATCATGATCCTATAGTAACTCCACAAGAAGAAGGCAATGTAACTCTTAGAGACATGGAAGATCTTCGAGATTCACGTAATAAAGATTTTGAAGAATTCAGAATGCTGCCTAAAACAGGATCCGTTGAATAGTCTTTTTGAGAAAAAGAGAACGAAGTAGCCCGTAAGGATCGCCTAATCGTCATATGTTTTGTAATGGTAATTGAGATTACCTATTAAATCAGAGTAATTTATATCATAATTCCAGTCGGGATCAAAAACATAATGGGAATCATCTCGTTTAACTGGCTTTGTCCACTGAGGTATCCAAAGAGGTTTTTTCGATTGAGGATGACATGGAGGCTTTTTCAGTTTTAAAGAATACATCTTGTCATTAACCCATTTTCTAAAAAAACTATAGATAGTCATGCTGCCACCCTCACAATTTACGCCTGCAATAATCGCCGTTGTAAAAGCGCTTGCATATTACGACGACCATCAACGATCAGAAGCACAAAGACATTTTTCTCTATAATCCGGTAAATAATCCGGTACGGTTTAAAAAATATCTCACGATATTCCTTAATGCCGATTGATACCAGCTCGTTCGGGTACACTCCACGTCGAGGATTTTCGGATAGGCTGCTGAACACCTTCTCAATTTGTTCCAGAACATAATCAGCTTTACCAGGAACATCATGGTGGTCAATGCAGTCGTAAAGTTCTTCGAGATCACGAACGGCATCATCGGTCAAGAGCACGGAAAAGGACATCAGCGGAAGTCCGGGCGTTCACGCAACTTTTTAATCACCGCGGTTGCTGGCTGGGTTTTTCCTTCTTCTATTTGGCGACAACCCAGTGCTAAGATTTTTAGCAGAGCCATCGTCTCTTGTGTCTGCTCGTAACTCTCTATATCCTGGAGAACCAATTTGGCTTCGCCGTTCTGGGTAATAATCATAGGTTCACGCTCTTTTCCCATGTTACGAACGATTTCTGCTGCATGAGCTTTGAGGTAGCTGATTGGCTTTATACGGGTGGATAATTTCATGTTTGCCTCCGTTGAGTGTAGACTAAATATAGTCTTGAATTAGGTCTACTGTCAAGGGGTGGGTGTGTTTGAAGTCAGGTTGTCCCAGCATTTAACTGCTTGCTGCACTGCCAGTAACTTACTGAGACCAACTGACTATCATGCCTGAAAAAAGCTTGAGTTAAAAAATACCTTCTCTCACCTCATCTTTGGCTAAATTCTTACGAAGATCAATCATTTTATCGGTGATGACGGACTCGTTTTCCGGTAATGGATTATCGCCTTTCACTTTCCCCATTTCGACAACGCTTTTCATTCCGTTCAATTTTTCTGACCCGTTTAGAGGTTTAGCTTTGTCATCATAGTAATCAAACCAGGGAAGTCCTGCCCTTGCATACTCTTTTGAGGTGAACGGGATCGTGGGTGGTGTTTCTCCAGTGATTGACCGCCAAACCATTGAGTTTGCCAGATGGATGAAACTTCTGTTGCTGTTACCGGTATCCCAGTCTCTGAAATCAAAGGGATCTTTAAAAATTTCCTGTTTCATTCGCCCACCGGGGGCAAGTCCCATATCTGGTGAAGGTTCACACATTGAGAAGCATGGTGAATACATTGCGTTACGGTGAAGTTGTTCTAACTTTCTCTTTGGAAAGCGTTTCTTAAAAACAGATCTCTCCATGGGAAATACGGCGACTTGAAGCCCACCGTGCTCGGCAGAACCAGTAATTTGTTCTTCAGCCGAATAACCAGATCCAAGAGGCATGGCTACAAATTGTCGTATGATTCCCTTTTTGATGCAATACCCGTCAAGCCAGGGTTGTGTTGGAACCACAATGTAATCTTGGGGACCACGGTTGACGTTGTATTGCCATGTTTCACCGGTGACTGCATTGATTTTGCCTGTAGCGATTTTAACGGCGAATGGATAACTGGTCCTGTGTCGGTCAAGGTATTTTGAGTTGAAGTTGATCCAGAGAGCTTCTGATTGGTACATCGGGAACATGACTCCACCGTGTGTGATCCAGTTCTCAGGAATGGTCTTGGCGAAATCATCGACATGTCTCAAGGGAAAAGAGCCAAGGCCTGGGGGGAGTGGATAAGTGCGACCATCATCAGGGATTCGCAATGTTCGCTGAAATGTTATCCTGAGTTGCGCGTCCGGATGTACTTCGGGAAATGTGAAAACCAAATCATTTCTGCTGAGTTCGATCATTTCGTTCTCCTTTACCATTCACCATCCCGCACCTCACGTACTATACGTAATACTGCGTGATCGGGCATGTCTTTGAGTTCCCTGATGAGTTGAGAAAACAATTCCGGCCTCTTTTTAATGACTGCCTGCAAATCCGATGAGACTTTACCAGCCATAGCGAGTAACACGTCGGGGTTTTCGTTGAGTTCAATGGCCAGAGATTTTATTTTTTCTTCTGAGGGTGGAGGTTGATCTCCACGTTCTACCTTGCTGAGAAATGAAGGTTCAACACCAATACGGTTAGCAACCTGCCTGAGCGAGAAACTCGAGTCATCGATTCTTAATTTTTCTCGCCGTTCGCGAATGTAATTTCCAAATATCGTTTCCATTCATGTACTATGTAGTACACAGTATACTATGTCAAGAGAAAAAATTGTGGATGCGACGAAAAATGAAGCAGAGCAGTGTCAGAAATCGACATCATGATGTCACTTCCGAAACAGAAAACTCCCAATAATACAATAGATTTTATAAGGCATCTCGAAGATATCTTTCAAAATGTTTCGACGAGGTACACGTCGGGTTACTCCACTTAGCTTGAAGTCTGAGTGGATTTTTTTACCGCATGAAGGGCAAGCCATGAGCACTCCACCGATGTTCTTCGGGATCCGTAGTTGCTGGCCACATTTGGGGCAACGTTTTTCGATGTGATCACTCATGGTTTGGTCGGAATAATTGCAGTTTGCTTTATTTGGGATTCGAGGTAGATGTGTTGTTTTAAATGGCCATAATGGACTCAGGCTCCAGTCAGTTGACTTCCCTCTTGAGCAATCATTTTTCCAACTCCTCCGCAGACATCACATGAAATAGCGGGATCTGAGCTCTGATCAATAAGCTTCAATTTCCCCGTCAAGATGGCGTCCATTTGGCCCTTCTTACAGCTTGCACAAATCCAAATTTTCTTGTGGTCTTTGTTTGAAGTTTGGTATTTGAATTTCATGATCTCCCGCTGTTTATCGTTTCCAGAAATGATATTGAATCAGCATTAGTTATGTAATCTATAACCCGACTGAACCATATCACATCGCCAGATCGATTTAACCTCCTCCATTCCAAAAGCGGATCGATCCATTCCCGGTAAGGTCGGTAAATGAGACCGTATCCAATATCGAGATTGAAAATGATCCCCTTGAAACTTCCCAGTCGTTCCGATCTCTGAAAGAGATAATTCTGGTGTGATAGATAATTTGTCGGACCGGTCGTGGATGGATAGAATATCTTGTTAGAAACAGGACGTAATTAAAGTCGGTAACCTTCTACGTGATGAACTCTTTAAAAGTAGAGTTACAAATATTGTTAAACCCGATCTGGCCCGTAGACTTGGATGTAGTCATTAGGATCAGCCCAATCTTCCAAGTTGTATAGAGTGATGAGGAAGTTGCCAATAGCGTGCTGACCTGCGTAGCCTAATTCTGAATTTGAAAAAACAACTGACTCAACGACCGACCGGATGAACCTCGGGTAACTCAGCAATGTCACAAGTTCTTGGCTAAACCATTTAGCCCATTCGGTTTTGTAACGATCTAGCAGTGCTTCATCAAGGTGTAACAGGTTCATTTGTCCACCATCATCGTTATGATAACGATACGCAGCCGCAATAATGTCGTGAGCATCTTGCAGCACCCTGTGATCAAATCTGTTGATCTCTTTTACTTTTTCAGTGATGAGAAGATTTGCATCAAGAATGGCGTCGGCCTGAATAATTTTGGACTTTGCTACTGCGAACAACATGAAAACGTGGTTCCGGTACAGTTCATGCTGGGCATCTTTCAACAGTTCGTTGTTGTCGAATTTATAGGCTTTGCCAATGATCATTTTTTTAGCGCCCAATCATATAGATCACCAAGTATCGACTTTCGCAACTGATTGCTTATCAAATCACTCAACCCCCAAAGCCTTAAAAACGGCATCAATGGGGTCAGCATAGAAGCTCGTCTGAAATTTAGCAAACAGCTCACCCGGTATTGTGGCAATATCCCCTACACTGCTCATAGGCAGTAAAATTCGCTTTGCCCCAGAATCAAATGCAACCTGCAAAGTCCCCGCCAGGTTCTCCACTGGGGTAATACTCCCTCCCAAACTCATATCCCCCAGCACAACCAGTTGGCTTTGCAGAGCCTTGCCCAACAGGCCGGAACATAAGGTGACAAAACTCGCCAAGGTCATCGCGGATGCAGGCCCTGTGTTATGCAGCTCGACCATATGCAGGTGATAGTCATGGTCCCCGGCTTTGGTTGATACGCTCACCCTGGAGACATTTGCTTTGAAGTAATCAAATGCAATCTTGATTGCTTCTTTGGTTTTGGAATGTGCGCCAACCCCAGAGATAGTAAGTTTGCCATTGCCGCTAGTAACCTGCAGTTCTTGCCGATACAGACCCAGAAGACCTGTCCCTTGAGCAACAGCATGGAGTGTCCCTGGATTCAACGGACCCTCAGGGATCAGTTTATCGCCACCTTGCTCAAGCACACTGACAAACTTCTCTTCCCTGGATTCATTGTCTATGTAGCTGAAGTGGACATCATAGAACTCCATGCCACCAATCTTCTTGAGCTGCTCCTTGACCCTCCGGCGACCTTCCAGAGCATATTTCAAACATCGTTCAACAGCATCTTTGTCAAAGTCGCCATGGGGGAATATCAACTTCAGCAGACCTGAAATCGTTCGGCGCACCCCAATTACATCTCTCTGATTCAGGTTATTGCCCAGCTTGAAATACTTATCAATTGCATCGGCAAAGGTCCTTTTTCGCATCTCCCGCAGGAACTCGGCCAGATAGTCGACAATAAAACCATATTGGTTGGTAAAATATTCAGGCCGCATCTTGGGGATTTCCCATCCTGGCAGATAACAATGCATCCGATCAAAAAAGGCAGCGTCGATCATCTCCTCAGGAAAGGGCGCAAAGAGATGGCTGGTCTTCACCAGACTGTCTACGCTCTGGTTGATATTGCCGACAAAGACCATGGAGGCATTGGCACTGATCAAGTCGCGCCCTCTTGAAAAAGAGCCGGATGCCATGAAGTCCTTCATGATCTGGACACCGTCCCTATCCTTGAACCTGATACCGGCCACCTCATCAAAAGCAACTACATCCCACATGCCCACCAGGCCGACCTTGCTGGTGCTCATATTGTAGAAAAGATTGGCAACCGTGGTCTGCCCACCGGAGACCAAAATTGAATTGGGGCTTATCTCTTTATACACATGGCTCTTGCCGGTTCCCCTTGGGCCAAGCTCACAGATATTGTAGTTGTTCTCAACCAGTGGTATCAGACGGGCGACGAAATGCCATTTAACCCGCTCTTTAAACAGGGTCGGTTCAATGCCGGTTGATCTCAATAAGGCATCAATCCACTGTCCCTCGGTGAAATTCTTCCGCCCCTCGAAAACCGCATCCAGGTCAAGATTAGGCATCTGGATAGGTTTCAGATCCTTCAAGAGAAACGGCGAGATCTTCTGCCCTTCCTCATAATAATATTCCAGATCAATAATGGACCAGATGCCGCCGGCCAACAGCTTTTCATATCGCTTCACCGTCTCACTGGGAACAACAACACTTTTCACCCCCAGGTTTGACAGCACGGCCTCATACACGTCATCTTTCTCGTTGAGCTTGACCGTGACCTTATCAATGATCTTATAGTTACCCAGCTCTTTGATCTTGGACTTAACCTTCTCTGCCTCATCAGGGCGGACATAGTTTTCCGACAGGATGTTTTTCACGGTCTGCAGGCCGTCCTTTATAACCTCCTCATCATCGGAAGCACAGTACATACCCAGCAGGTATTCAAGAACATAGACGGGTACATTGGCGCCTTCCTTCACCAGCTTGGTCAAGTCCTTGCGAACCACTCGACCGGCAAAGTGCTGGTTCAACATCGCATCGAGGTTGTTGGTGCTTATTTCGTTTTCCATCAGAAGTCCCTTGAAAAAGCGAGATCAATGTGCACGGGAATCCGCTCATACTCGGTATCATCCTGCTGATCACGGAGCACGAGATAATATTCCTTTTTCCTGTCAAACTGCATACCCTTCAGAATAAGTTTCACCGATTTCTTTCGTTCGTCCATTGCGGCTGAAGAGCTGTCAAAGGTCACCACTTCCTCATTGCTGATCAACTCGTTACCGTCTCGGAGTGATACCGTCAAGACAAGCGGCTGCTTCCGATCCGACACCACGTCTGTCTGTATAAACTCAAAACGATGAAGGTTAGTGACAACCTTTCTTTGAGATCCGATTAGGGAGATACCAACCTTGCGAACCTCAGATTTAGCCTTGGCAGTCCCTGTCTGCTCAGTAACTGTGAGCAGGGGCACAACGACTTCCTGCAGCATTGCTCCACCATGGATAAAGCGGGAGCCACCACTGAAGTGAAACCTATTGGTTCCCCTGGGCAGCCAGAACTCCATATCGTCATTGGTGCCTGCAGTGTGCCTGGTATTTCCATGCCAGACTTTTTCAGAGTCTCCCAGTTCCCGGCCAAGGATATATCTCTTTTTGCTCTTTATCGCCTGCTTGGGTTTTACATCGAGCACACTCTTGTCCAAATGATCAGGCGCCTTGTCCTGATAGATAAATCCATGGTCCGCAGTTACAAACACTTGCCCGGCATTAAGGTTGTTGATGGAATAGCGGATGATGGAGTTGAGGTCGTCTATAGCCTTCCTGGCCGCCTCAAATGTCTTCAGTTCAGATGAGGCCGTGTCGCCAACCGCATCGATCCTATCATGGTAGATATAGACAATCTTAAAAGGTTTGATAAGTTCACGACCCTCTTCCTTGGACATACCCATCAAATCATCGGCCTTGACTGCCACACCCTTGCGTTTCTCCAGAATCTTACTCCGCTGTTCAAATCCCGCACAAGGCTGACCATCAACTAGAATTACATCACTCATCTCTTTAAAAGCGATTGTTTCATGAGGCAGCAGAGCAGCCATGCCCAAAGCAGTATAACTGGGCAGAACACCAAGCATGGCCGAAAGCTCCGCCTTTAAGCGATATTGGCTGTTGATCACTCCGGCTAACTCCTCAGCAATCTCATACCGCAAAGCATCACTCACGATTACAAAAGCGCGGCCCTTGTTTGTTCTTCTCAGGCGGGATTCAACTTCATTATAGAAATTATCCTGCCTTTTGATACCAGAGAGTGTCCACTTATTGAGTAGCCCACTGTTGCCGCTACTGTCCAAAAAACTATCCCAGGCAAGAGACAACTGATCCAGATACCAGCCGCTGTAACAATCTTCCACGGACACCTGCAGGGTTTTAAGGATGTCCCAGCCTGCCAGCTCAACCTTGCCCGCAGCTTCATGAAAATGCCGGTAATGCTGGTCAAACAGATACAACTCCCCGGTATAGGCAGAGAACATCTCTTCAGCTCCAGAGTAACTCAAACCATTGTCATATTTATTACGGAGCCGGAACAGGGCTATAGCCGATTCCAGGGCATCGTAGGTTGTCCTATAGAGGTTCTTCTGAGCGTCACCGGTAGTTACCCAGTAGCCATCTCGACGGCGTTGGATATGCTCCTCGATTGTGCTAAATTCTTCCTGCTTACCCTGAAGGACAAGATCTCGCAGGTCGCTGACAATCCTTTTCTCAACCACCTCAAAGGTCATGACATCGAGCAGAACAGAATGTTCGTAATTATTAACCAACTCAGCAATTTTCAGTTTCCTGCCATAATGGTCAGCTATAAGATTATAGGCATGAAGTTGACTGATATTGTTACGCCACTGGGAAAGGAAAACAGAAATGGTAAAGCCTTGGGAACCTGCTTGCAGAACAAAATGTTCAAGGCCAGCAGGTGGGGTAATTTTCAAGGTATTTACAAAGTCGGTTACCAGCAGTCTGATGAGTAAATCCGATAGGGATGGAGAATCAACAGCATAACCGAATGTCCTGGCAACAAGATCCCAAAACGGTTTTTCAAGATCCAGCTTGATGATTTCCAGCCAGATTTTCGGTTCATTGTCAGGTGAGTAACTCCCCTCTTCGCAAAAGGCTGTAAAGATTTTCATGAATACCACGAGGGCATCCGGCTGCTCAGCCCTGGTGATCACGGCCAACATTTTCAGATCCAGATCTTCTTCATGATCCTCAAGCTTCACCCATTTCTTCAGCTTGTCGGTCCGTTCCTTGCTGTTGAAAAAGGTTTTCCGGCTGTTGCAATACGCTCGCATGCTCTGCCGCGGCAGGCCTAGATCATTCAAGATGAGGGACGCTTTGTCAGCGTGGAAGACATGGCTGTACATTCGAATATCCAGGAGCCAGTCATCTTCGTGGGCAGGCTCGGGACCTGGGGAATACAGCAGATATCGGCTTTCCGTATCTCCCATCTCCAGCCTGATCTTCAGCTCGAGTGATGCGGTTTTGTCCAATCTGACAATGGAAATATCTGCAAGTTCAAGAGACGAGATCACCTCTTCGAACTCGCCTTCCGTGTCATACCAGAAGACAATCCGCTTGCTTTCTTCCTGATAGATTTTGTACAGGCTATCTGTTATTTGTTTTAAATTCATATAGATCAATTCTATCCAGTTACCGTTTTCTTCTCAGCCAACAGGTTACCGAACTTGCCATAGTTGACCTTCACGCCGTCGTCAAGATCAAGAGAGATCCGCTTGTCCGCATAATGCCGGAGTTCATCGTCAAAAGTGCTCAGTTCGGTCAGCTTCTTTTTCATATCGTCGATCTCTTTCTGGAACTTCTTCTTGGCTGATGCGGAGTCAGCAGCATTCCATTCATTTTTCAGATATTCCAGGCGCGCATTGAAGTTTCCGAATAACGGGGTCACATATGCACTTCGCACCCGTGACAGGGTGGATTCATTGTACCGGTGCAGATAGATCAGGCACTGGAAAGCTTTCTGCTTGCCACTTGAGAGAAGCCAGTAGATGGGTCGCTTCTTGTAGGTTTGCAAGTGGTCCTTGAAGAAGCTCTCACAGAGATAGCGGCGAATGGTGTCGCGGCTTAATTCATTCTTTTTAGGTGAGAGGTTGTCGGCAAGAAAAGTGAGGTTCTCTTCCAAGTGGGCCGCGTCCCAGGCAACTGAGATAAACTCGATGAGACGGAGAGCAGTATCGTCGTCAAACCAGTCGGTGTCCGTGAGCGGGAGGATGCCGTCGCCATCTGCTGAGAAAGTGGTGTAGCGACTGGGATCGAAGCTCACATTGCTGCTGTTGGCATAGATGAGGCCCGACGCGTCAAGGCTGTAACGGCCCATCATGCAGCCAATGGCGTAGGAGACCAACTCCTTCATGGTGTCCTGGCGGAAGCGGGTCCACAGTTCCTCTTCGGTGAGTTTTTTGCCATAGCGGTAAGCGGGGTTCACCGTGAGGGTGATCTGTTCAATGGGGACATCAGGGGTGAGTTCCTCCGCTAGCCTGTAAGCATCGATGAAGAGCCGGTTGTTTTCCTCTTCAAGACGCTGCGCCTCAGTGATGGTTTCTCGATTATGGGTGACCCAGTCGGTGTAATTGGTCTCGATAGTTATTTGGGGGCCTGAAGGCGCAGTCAGGAGAGGGAACGATTGAAAATCCCATGAGCATTCGTAAGCGTTCCAGTCAATACGGCTGCAATTAATCAGCCAATCAACGATCGAATCCACTGTGTGGTTCGAAAGTTTATCAGGCCAAGGAAGCTTATCGAAATATCCTATATGAAACTGGAGAGTCGGACTAAGAATAGAAGATACTTCGGCGCAGAACTTGTTGTTGCAGAACGAAATGAGACGGTTCCTATCGTGAGGGTTGTTACAGAACGCTGAATGTCCTGTATCACCGTAAATAAAACCGGGCGGATAATATCTGAACGCACTATCAGACGAGGTTACATTCGACCAACTCACACTTTGTTGAAAGAATTTTCCTTGATCTTTGATTACATAGTTAATATTTCCCTTTAGGTAAGGATATTGATGAGTCACATGCTCCTTTATTTCCTTTCCATCCTCCAGCCAATTCACAATGAACTCATGATTTCCATACCAACGCCGAAACGTTCCTCCTTTGTTCAACGGAAACCAACGCAGTTTGCTAAGTTCGGCTTCTTGGCTAGACACCAGACCAAAACCTACCGATTTTATGGAAACCTCATGCCAACGTCTGAGAAATCTATCGTTATCGGCAGTTGCCAGACCCTGCTTAGAATCTACATGCGCGCCAACAGGTTCAGACTCAGCAAAAATCTCACGCGTTCTGTCGTTAACCCAATAGGCGACAGGGCTCCCAGGGATTTTCACGAATTCGTCGGGCTTGGATCGATACAGCCAGCCGCAATTGGGATTGGCAATCGCTTCCAGTGTCTTCTGTGGTTGAACATCAGCGCCATAAAAGTCCGAAAGCTTGATGAAAGAAGCTGCATAACCTGACGTGTGGCAACTCTGAACTACAAAGGTACAGACAGGTACAAAAGCCGAGTCAAAGAAGGCGTGATATTCAGGTTGAATTAAAGAACGGAGTGTCTTGGTTTCGAGAAGGAGCCCCCGAAGTGACTCGTAAGACTTTAGGAACATCCATGTAAACGGTGTCATCAAACCGATGAAACCTGTAGGCTTCGTGAATTCCAAAAAACGTTCTGTTGAGACCGCGAAGAGGTCGGATTTCGATCTCGGGAAGCTCTCCGAGGCAAACTTCTTCATTAGGACGTTCATATATTTGCCACCCATGTACGGCGGATTTGCGACTGCACAATCATACGTACTTCCCAGAGTCATAGCCTGTTGGACCAGCGGCTCCAAGCACTTGATCGCCTCCGATACAAAGAGGTCCTGACTGGTCATTTCGCTCAATTGCTTCAGCGCCAGGAGCTTCTTCTCCAGCTCCTTTGGTACCTGAATCAGCGAGCCAAAGGTCGTGGCGTGTTCGAAGAGCCGCTTCAACTCCGTGAGGTCCCCCGGTTGAAGCCCATAGTTTGTCAGTTTCACACTCTTTTCGAGATGCTCGGCATCGAAGCCCGTGCTGTCCACAAGCACCATCACATTGAGCTTTACACCCCGGTCAAAAAGTCGACGGTCATCCATTCGTCCCTTCATCATCAAAGCAAAGCCAGTCAGTTGCGCTGCCCGTCCATCGATGTCAAGGCCAAAGAGGTTCTTCTCGAGGATCAGCTGCGCCACATCACGCTGGCGGTAACCGCGCTCCAGGTAAATGGCCTTGAAGAGCTTATATGCCTCCACCAGAATATGCCCGGAGCCACTGGCCGGATCTATGAGCGTCAGCTCCTCGGGGTTGAGCGTGCTGGGTGTAATAGCTGCAAGCTGTGCCTTGACCTCGTCGGTCTGCTCGGCGGGCTCGATATAATATTCCATCTGCGCTTTGAGCGGTGAGTTCGGATAGGTCGCCAACCACTGTGCCCCGAGCGAGTTCTGGACCATATATTTTACGATCCAGTTGGGGGTAAAGAGCTGGGTCGCCGCCGGAATGTCAACCGAGGCAACCACCTTGCCGATGACCTCATCCTTCTTCTCGGAGATATAGAACTGGTAAATCCAACCAATTATTTCGATCTGCTGCCAATCCTCTTCTGGAATGTCATTGACCAAGTTGCGAACTGGTGAATTAGAATGGAGGAGGTTGTCCGGCATAAGAAGTTCAGCATAACCGCCAATCCTTTCAAACAGAAATGGCATGGCCCGACTCAGAGCGTTGCATTGGGCGACGATAAGGAGCTGGTAGAGTTCATTATCCTTGTTCCCGGCTAAACGGAGACGAACAACCTCTTCCTTATTCAGACCTGGCAGCTCAAGATCCGTTGCATGCTCCAGTATCTCCGGGATTTCCGAACCTGTTCGATTACTCAAGACCCGATAACCATGATCAAGGTAGTCATGTAGTTCCATATACCGGATAGCAACAAAACGGTTGAACCAGGTATAGGCCATTTTCCGCATGGTCAACTCAAAACCGTCCTGCCTGATACGGTTTTCCAGGTCCTGTCGTATTGTTCCCACTTCCTTCGGATAAGGTCGTCCGGCGATGATAGCGACATCGCCCTTGATTTCAACCGGCTCGATTTGATTCTCAGACAATCCTAGCAGGTGAGCTTTTTCGATCACCGCCTGGATGAAATCCCGCCGTGCCTTGGGAGCATATGATTTGATATTGGCTGTATTCATTGTCTTTTCTCGGCAGGGCTATTGAATTTTGACTCGTTTGTTATCTCGAATCGCTTTGATAATGGTTTCCTTCATGATATGCACGAACCCATCCACATCCTCTTCGGTTTCAAGGTAGGTTTTTGTAGACAGGATGGCAGGTCGGATAGTCTTGACTTCTTTCAGGGTTGATTTGGGATTAATTGGGTCTTTCGCATTTTCAATAAGTTCAACAGCTGTTTCGTATATTTCTTCAACTTCACCAGTCGTATATACAATGCTTGGAATACTTGCATCGTTTTGCAGCCGCTTTTTGGGCTCCTGTAGACCAAACAATGCCTTATTTCTTAAATCCGCAGAAGCACTGGCAGCATCCAACAACTTACCTACTTGAGCGATTTTTTTATCGATACTCGATATGGCCTTATCCCGAGCATCTTGAACCAGTGTGTCATTAACAGTCTTCACTGTAGTTACAAGACCGTTGACCTCATGAAGCATTCCGTATGGACTTGGAGCAACAAGAATTTCCTCAAGCCTCACAAGGGCCTCGGCTGCACTTCTGTCCTTTGCAAGAGCCGCCTTGTTGGGTTTATATTCTCCAATTGCCTTCCGGAGTGATTCCCATGTCTTGATCTGGTTTGTGTAAAAACCTGTCAGGTCGTTGAGATCTTCTGCTACATCGAGCAGGTCAGCGTGTTTGGCATTGAAGGATTTGATAAATTCAAAGGTGTCGCCTATTGCCAGGAGTGCGCGGATGCAGGCAAGACACGCATCAATTTCCTTTTTGCCCGGATAGTTTCCGGTATCAGCCAGGGTTTTGTGTTTCTCCAAATCATTTTGCCACCCTGTCAGTTCTTTACGAAGGAAGGTTGAAAGTTTGTCTGCACCTTCGGAACAGATGGTACCAAATAAATCCTTACCCAAGTCCCTGGCTTTTTTTAATGCCTCTGGGTTAGGGGTCTTTCGCTTGATTATTTGGACATTTTTCCACAGGGATGATTTGGAAAGAGTTCCGAAGGCATCTTTTGCCTGGGTCTTCACCTTGTCAATCATCAGGTGGACAAGGCCCCCGGTGAATATCTTTGCCACCAGTAGTACGATCTCCCATTCCGGCCAACCATAGGGACGACGGGCAAAATGATTGATCAGTTCATTCAATTGGACTGGTTGATTTTTGGCGATCTTCAGCTCGACGTAGGTCCTAATTTCTCTGATGTCTGTCGTTTCTCCCTGAGCAAACTCAAGTTCCAACTGCCTCCGCCCCAGTTCGTCGGCCAAGAGTATGGCCTTTAATTCTTTTAGCGGTTCATCGTGGAGCAGTTGAAGGTAACTGAATTTTCTAAACACGTTCTGAACCAAGTAATTCAACCCTTCATCAACGGCGGCTGTGCTCTTTGCAGCTTTGATATCGAGCGCCTTGCCCAGAACGTAATAATCAGCCTTTTGCACGAGATCATCAAGCAGGGAAAAGAACCTGGTCTTTCGTTGGCGGTTCTCTGCAGCCCGGTCACTCAATATTTTCTTTTGGGTATCAGAGGCGGCGGCGTCGCTTTTGAGCTTGATAAACTTATCTGTCTGCAGATACATCCGCAGCTCAGTTTCCATTTCCTTACTGTCTGGCAATTTGATCAACAGGCAACCTTCTCGCTCTGCACTGTGGAGAATGCATTTGGGCTCTCCGAACATTGAATATTGATCATGAAATGGGGTGACAAACTCAATAGACACATCCTCGCTGCCGCTACCACCAAACATATGCTCGTCACAGATTCGGTTCAGTGGGTAGTCTCTACGAAAGTCAGAATACTTGTGTTTGGTTTTGGCCTTCAGGATATCATCAAAAAGAATGTCACCGAGCAGTTTGGTTTCTTCTGCTGCCGAGATATCGACATTTTTTATTTCTCTGGATATCTCCCGCTCCTCGTTGGTAAGGAAGAAGAAGAGATCTCCACTGCGGTTTATGAGGTTTTCACGCTCCAGACGTTGCAGGGCTGCTTCTATATTCCGCTTGAGGTTTATGCGGTCTGCATCCACCTGGTCAATACAGAGGGTTACCAGGTTTTCGATATTCGGCTTAATGCTGTCCACATAGCGAATGAGGAAGAGGGTCTGTAGAAGTTGAATGTCAAAAGGATGCTGCAGTCCGGTATTGTCCTTGGCCTGGTCAATGGATAGTTTGACCGCTGTATCGAGAAAGCTCTCGATGCATGGAAAAAACTCATACAGAGGTACCAGAACCCCGATCTCCTTACTTGATACTTTTTGCGCCGCCGACTGGAAGGCATCGAGCATTGACCGTTCCCCTCGGGCCAAGTGTAGACCGGTTGCTCCTGCCTTGCGGATCGATTCAAATATTTTCTGGACCAGCGGGAAGTGATAAGGCACAAAAGGGTAGTTTGCGGCAAAGTCTTTGCCATTAACATAATTTCTCTGTGTGGCACTATCGCTTGTAAAGCTCAGCTGGTTTTTTAGAATATCGCCCTTGGACTTGAAAAGTGTTTCCAGCTTGTGCTCGGCAATCTCGACTTTTTCAAGCAGCCTGGCTCTGATTACTTCTGCAACATCGGAACTGGAAAGGGAGAGCCTGGTATAGAACCGGCCCTGGATCTTGGAGAAGTCATTGGCTTTGGCCCCTTTAATATCTCCAAGTACGGCATCGATATCCTCCTGTGAAGTGACGATCACCCAGGCCCTGCCGTTGCAAAGTCGGCCTAAATCCTCTACGACGGTTTGAAGATTGAGCATAAGATGGGTGTCTTTGCCGATGAACTGCCCCATCTCATCCACCAGAAAGATGAGCTGGCTCTTCGGTCCTTTAGTGTCCAGATATTCCCGGACCCGTTTGGCAAAACCTTCGACGGTAAGACTTGTTTCGTCCTCGGCCTTATCAAGCCATTTCTCCGCTGCCTGCTGGCTCATGCCCAGGGAATCATTGAGAGCCTTACTGATTTCATCGTAGTGGAAGTGGTAGGAGTCCCGTTGATTTGCCCAAGCATCTCCTCCTGAGGCATTCTTGAAGGAATCACAAAAGGTCTCATACTTACCTTTTTGCATCAGATGCCGCTCAAGTTCGGCGATATGTGGATGTTGGCTGCATAATCCCTGCAGCTCGTTGAAAACCCTCCAGAGCACAAGAAGGATGGCCGCCCGGCCTTCGGAGGCATCTGCCCGACTGTCGATATTGAAAAGAACAACATCGGTACTGTCTTGGGCAACCCGCTTGAAATCGCCCAGCAGCATGGGATCTTTTATCTTATCTGCAAAAAAGTCGATCGCTCTCTTTGAGGTACCGGTGTTTGGATCTTGAACGCTTCTATTTTCAAGCAGGTAGGAAAGTATTTTTACAAAATGAGACTTACCCGAACCAAAAAAGCCAGATATCCAGACGCCCATCCGGCTGGTGACGTTCGGATCGGTTGCATTGTCTATTGCTGAGAGATAGGACTGGAAGAGCTTTCTGAAGTGTTGGTCCAGTTCCCTGGTAACGACATATTCTTCCAGTTCTTGCCAGACAATCTCATCGTCCTGCTGCTCCGCTTTGACTACCCCGTTAATTGGTCTGGCAATGTTCTTTGAAAAAATATCCTGTATCGGCATACTACTCCTCTCCTTGTTCACACTGGAAACTTCATAGAGTAACTTTAATCAAAGGACAGCAAGACTATCATGGTACAAGCTGGAACGCCCTGTAGTAATTGCTTTCTTTCATATGTCCGAAGAGCTTCATTCCCGCTCCGGTATATACCCCGGGAAAGAACATGACTACTGGAGTACTTCCCATCACCGGGTGCAAATTATTGAGTAGATTGTGGCTCCTCAGCATGGGCCAGGCACTGCCGACACCTGATATCAGGATAAGATCGTGATTGTCGGGATCTGCTTTATCGGTGAAAACCTTGGCAATTTTCTTTGAATCAAGCGGACCCTTGAGAGCCTTTGCCAGTGCCTGGTTGCCTTTGTTCTTCTGCATGGCAATTGCCTTATCAAGGAACTTCGCCTCTTTGAGATAATCAATGATCAAGGCAAAAAGATTGATATGCTTGACTCTAATTCCAGCCTTTTTTTTGCCGATATGCTTGAGGACAACCTGGAGGTAGTCTCGGACCTCAAGCTCATGTTCCGGAGGATAATCAAAGATGTAAAAGCCGATCTCATTGCCCAGGCCCTGATTGTTGAGGAGCTCGTCAGAAGTCAGGCGGGGAATAATTTTGTTGAGCCGATCTTGAAGATTGCCAATCATAAAAACTCTCTCATTTTGTACATTCCATGCATCGCAGGATATTCTCCTCTGAATGTTTTACCAGATACTCCCGCACCTCCGGGACAATCGAGACCGGTTGAAGGTTCAGCTTCCTGGTTGATTCAATATATCCGGCCTCTGCGAGCATTTTAAATATCACTTGTCTGAGCTTTGTGGTTGTTTTTGTCGTCCACGCACCAACCGCTGGATCAACCAGGGAGCAAGTGTCCAAAAACTCCTGCCAGTCTTTATATGAAAGCGTTTTATTGAAAGTAAGCCAATGCTGCCGACAAACATTGGCCATAAAGTCGCTTAATAGGCGGCTATGCTTTATTGCTGAAGCAAGTAATGCCTGAGTGGCAACCTCTGCATTGCCATCTTTGACCAAGGCCCAATGCTCTGGAGTCATGAGGTTCAGTCGATTTCTGATCAGTATAGCCTGCCGCTTTGCAGAAGAAGGGTTTCTTTTTTGTAAGATGTTGCTGATTACAATGGACTGGTGCCATTCTTCTTTTGATGCTTTTTTAAGAAGGAGCTTGGCAATTTCCCTGCTTTCTGGAATCAGCAAAGAACCGGCGACGATCTCGCCGTTATATTGTTTTTGTTTGATCTCTTTAATTGTCATATTTTTACAAAATACTTTGCAACATGAGCTGTTGAAAAGGTTGATACTTCTCAAATGATTATTCACAAAAAGATAGGAGATATCTTGACTTATGAAGGAATGTCAATAAGTCAAGCATGACCCCGTGTTGTGGTGGTTCTTGCGGGGGGTGCATGCGAGGAATTGTTACTTAAACATAATAGCAATACGAACACGACGATCACTGTTTATCCATCAAAATATCTATGTTCATTATTAATAGCGACCCATTTTTTCTTCTTCATCTCTCTTAGATTCATAAAGGATCTGTCTATCAATAAGGGAAACTCTCTCCTTTACCCAGCTTCTAACATTTCTGTTATCATGTTCTAGTAGTGGAAGAAGTGCTTCCTTGTCTGCCTCCAGATATGGAACTAAAGAACCTGACCATGATCTTGTGCCCATATTTGCCCCAAGTGCACTTGCTACACGTTCATTATCACCATATTGTATTAGTAGTTCTAAAAACAAAGCAGATGGTTCTAATTTATCAGAGACCATATCAAAAATATTCACACAGTCAGAAACAAAAACCGGACCAATATCAGGTCGCTGCCCGCACCATAACATAACACTACCAACTGACAACACTGACAACACGCTAGGATTTTCTTTTGAGAATCTATCTATACTATTGAGTAATGATTGAAGATGATATCTTTCCAACCTCTCTGAATTGACAACAGCATCACCAAATATGGGCCACAATATATCACCATAATCTCTCATCAATTCAAATAGTATCGGTTTGACATAATGAGACATTGTACTGAATCCTATCCCTTTTTTGCTTTCCTCAATAATCTTATTTAATAGCGCTATTGAAAATTGTTCATCATGTTCTTTCAGCAATTTTTGAACTAAATCTTTCCATTGATGTGCGTCGGTTGATGTTCGGTGTTGTGTTTCGTCCAAAGGTACACTTGCTAAAAATTTTTTTAACTGCTCTTTTAAAATTTCTACGCTACCTTTATTCCCATAGCAATACATGTAAATAATATGCAACGCATACCAAATTGCTCCATCATTAAGTTCCGCTAAAGAAAAGCAAAAGTCCATCATGTGCGCTGCATCAATACCCTCAGTAACTCGACCATAACTTAAGATATTAGCTCTGCTCGGAGCAACATTGCCATCTCTCACCAATTTAAACAGCTCATCTAAATGGCTTTTCGTCACCACACCAGTACAAATAAAATCTGGATAGAGAAAAACAAGTTCTTTGTTAGCCAATATAGAATCTATGTTCTCTTGCCATTTCTGAGGAGATTTATCGTACAACCCACGAAATATACCTAAAATAAAATTAGGGTTTTTACGTTCAATAAGCAGTAATTGTTGAAATGATTTTTCAATAAGTTCTTTTACACACTCCAATGATTGACTTAGCTGATAACCAAATGCATACGCTTGTTTTTGATCACCTTCTAATATCAAACACAAATGAGGCATTAGTGCTTCAAGCTCTAAGACCACTTCGACTGCCAACGATTTTGCATTTTGAGCAGCAACATCTATAAACTCATCATCTCCCTGACGATGTTCCCATGGGGGGTTAACTACCAATATTTTTAGCTTCTCGGCTAAATCATTTTCATTTGGTTTAAGCAATTCCAGCCAAATGTTTAACGCATCAATTGCATCCTGCTTCAACCCTTCTGAATCATATTCAATAGTGCACTTAATACTATCTAAAGCTGCAGGCCAATATCGCCCATTGACTGATATGATATTCCTAATTGCTGAATCCAACATTTCAACACGACCGTAACCAATAAAGCCTCTAATGGACCCTCCAACTTCAGCGAGAATTTTTTCTTTCTGAATTTCCCCCCTATCAATTATGCGAAGTAACAGATTAAAAGCCCCTTGCCAGTAATCGAAAATATCTTGCCAAAGCACAGGCCGCCATTCTTCCAAAGGGGCTTTTGTCCCTTGATATTCTGCGCCAATTGTTCGTGTTCCACCGTAAGTATCGATTGCATGGCCTAGAGCTTCAAGAACAACCATGTCGATAATCTCTTGTTTTAAATCAAGAGCTTTTTGCAAAAGATCAAATCTGAGAGTTGGGCCAGCTTCAGTTCCAGATAAATGAACTCTGAATAATTGAGCAAACAACCCTGTAGAATTATTACTCCATGTCTCATTTTCAGCTGATGCCAGTAGCAACATGCACCAAGCCGACTTCTCAAAAACACTTGCGCGGAAACACAATTTTTCAAGCCCCCACACTAAATTTCTTCTCGTATCTCCAGAAATTTCCACCAACTCATTATGCGTCAATCCATTTAGACAATTATAAAGTGCAGAACTAGTCGTTTCAGGGTTCACCTCAACAAATGCGCGGAAGAGTCTTGAACCCCTCTCTGTAAGCAACTCTTCCGCTAAGACAAAAGGGCTTTCGCCACCAAATAATCTTTCAGAAAATCTTTGAACATCTGGCTGAGAATCTAAGTAGGCTGCCTGAATACAAAAACTCTGCATCAAGGTATCAGGCAAATCATCAATTAGCTTTTTTTGCCGATCACACGAAGTCTCTTGCCACCATATAGAGGCTAGTGTAATTGCCAAAGGTTTGGGAACAACTCTTGCGTACCTACCAGCTCGATTAATGACCTGTCGCTTATGGAAGTTTACCAGGACACGATCAAAAGTTTTCAATGAAGATCCAGCTACATTTTCAGCAATAAATTTCGCTTCTTCCCTGGCTGTTCCTTCAGTGGTACCAAAGACATCAAATAGTGAACATGCAGACAAAACCTCCTTTTCCTCGCTTGACACTCCTTCATCACCTTCAATCAATTTCCTGACAACTGAATTATTTGATATTAATCCCAGCAACCTACCTTCTTTTTGATATTGCTCTGCAATTAGGGTAGCCATCAATGGATAACCTTGGGCAAAACGAGCTACGCGATCCACATCGCTATGAGCGAGACCCACTAAAATTGGGGATAAAACGTTTATAATAGCATCATCAGACAATGGAGACAGTTTTATATGAATAGAGTCGTCAACTTGATCATGAGAGTAAGCTACTGTGACAACCTTCAATAAATTATCCATTTTATGAATTTCTTTCGCTAAATCATTATGGAGATCCACACTGCAATTCTCAATTACAGCCAAGCCGTGAACATTACTTTCTACGCAACTACGTACACTTTCCCTGATATCTTTTTCATATCCTGGTGCATCAAAAACTAGGACACAAGATTCATCAATTAAAGTTGATCTCTCAATGGCCTCAAGAAGAAGGCGAGTTTTGCCTAAACCTGAAGCACCAGAAAGCCTTACTATACACTTGTCTAAACCAAGTGATTCAATTAGAGATTCGAGGTCGTTGTCTCTGTGTTCGTCACTAACGAATTCAAAATTATGATTTCTTTCGATTCTTTTCCAATCATTTAGGTCCCTAGAAGCATTATTTTTGAAGCGGTTAATTGTGCTTCTCTCTAAAATAAATCTTTTAAACACAACATAAACCGGGGATTCAGGGCTATCTGGTTTAACAATGGTTTTATGATTTACCCTGTTTATTGTTTCTACCCGATGATATCTAAAGATACTTTTAGAACTTGATGAAGAAACTATGTCATCATTTGCGGCAATAATGCTTATGATATCAAAAGCATTATCAAGACCACTATCAACCCATCGATCATTTAGCTCATCCAATTCACTTGAATCACGACACAGACTCTTTAGGTGCCGATTCCTAAAGGCAATATACTGACCCACGTTCGCGTAGCCTGATCCATCATGGGGAACATCAAAGAAGCACACTTTTTTGATGTTATGTTTAATTTGTTTATCTTTCATACGTAACAAGAGCTTTTTAACAATCAGACCACCTAAACTATGTCCTGCTAGTATTATTTCATCATTCTCTAGATCACACTGAGTCTTTAGATCAGTAAACAGGCCATCAGCAATATTAAGAATGCTCGGAGCACGTTTTAAGACCTGAGTGATCAAATTCGGCGAATCATATCCATATGAGATAATAGTCGAGTCAATATCTTGATCTAATTTAAGAAAATCAGGAAACCTGCCCCAAGTTCTCTCAGAGGTCCCTCCTAATCCGTGAACCAGTATGATTTTCTTTCCCATGACTATTCCTATAAATTCATTGCTTGCAGGCTAATACATCATGTTTCGTTTTCCTTTTGATATTTAAGTTGCTCAACTACTGCAATCTATATAAAAAGAACACAGCAGACTGTAATTATAAATTTTATACAACATCGTGGTGTCACTGATTCAAAATAATGCAGTATGGATTTTGGGTAATGATAGTAATATCACCCATGATGTTTTTGCATACGAAAATACTCATTGAAATCGAAACATGAAAAAACACATTAACTGTAAGGAATCGAGTCTTAGACGCATAAAATCCAGCTACTTGGTAAATGACTGGCCTTTATTCGATAAGTGGTCTGGGTTGTAGAATCCTACCGTGTCCTGCTCCCAAGGTAGCCCCGCTTTCAATTAGAGTGCATTCTGTTAGGTTAAATTTTCTAGACTACTAACCTTATGAGCCTGAATCCTCGACACAGTACTTCAGTTACGTATAATTCCAAAGTAGTACAACTCTCATCGGTCATTAATCACCTGATCTAATTCAGCAGCGGTGATTCGAGAATATTGCATGGAATAAACCGGATTTTTGTGTCCCAATTGTCTCTGTACCGCTGCCACATTACCCGTTTTCTCAATAATGTGTCGTCCCATAGCATGTCGAGCGCTATGAGGTGTTTTCCCTTTCACACCGGCCTTTTCACAAATCTGGTTCCAGACCTCGTTTACCGCTTTTGACTGTAAACGACCATCACCATGAGCAGTAGTCCGAGCAGATAGGAACAATGCAGGATTCTGCCATTTCTCAGAATCTCCTTCCCTTTCACGTTCAAGGTAGTCTCGGATTGCCTGTAACCCCTCACGACTGATCTTATAGGAATGAGTGATCCCGCCTTTCTCCAACACTTTTAAGGATCGGTTCTCAAAATCCACATCATCCAGATTCAATTTCACCACAGCGGTTCGACGCATGCCCGTTTCAATCAAGGAATAAACAATAGCACGATTCCTAAATGCCCGGTACCCTTTTCGTTTTTCACGAATCGAATCGTTTTTATAGAGCCTTCTGTTTCTGGACAAACCACCAGAAACAACCAATAAATCTGCAGCGTCCAGCAGATCCCTCCGTTCACTCTTGGTCAAAGCCTTTTCAATATCCAATAACGAAGCAACTGGAACCATCCGGATCTTTGCCATAGGCTCACCCAACTCGAAAGATCGCCATTTATGAACCCATCTTGCAAAAGATTTCAAATGAGCCAAAGTCCGGTTGATAACTCTATCACCCCATCGCCGTTTACCACTATCAGCATTCAGTTCAGCCTGCATGTACCGAATAAAATCAGCAGACAAACGCGGAGTCCAGGAACTGCGGAAAGTATTGCCAACTTCACCATCCATATACTGCAGAAAAATATTCAGATCTCTTCGCTGCTCTTTCTGTGACCTTTCGCTGGTAGTCACCTCATAACGGAAATAGACCTCCACCCAGAAGGAGAGAAGATCCGGAAAGTCCTTTGCAACCACCTCAATGCTATGAATATTGTTTGGTCCGGTGATTTGGTTGGTTTTCTTTGGCTGGTTTTGCATGATTCACCTCCTGTTTTACCTATATTACCACACCAAAGGGTCCTTTTGTCCGGTAAATTACGTATGATTATCACTTTATTTTTGCTCCAACTTGTTTTCGGGAAAAATTTCTGGTGAATTTCTATCTGTAAGATATGATATGGATAATTTCTAAACGGTAACCTCTATTAATGGGAACTCTATGAACAAATCAGATCTGATAGATGCTCTTGCACAGGACCAGAAGCTACCCGTAAAAACCGCTGAATCTATTATTACTACTGTCTTGGATTCGATTACAGAGACACTGGTTCACGGCGACAACGTCGAAATCAGAGGGTTTGGTAGTTTTACTGTGAGGGAGTACAAATCCTATGACGGCAGGAACCCTAAGAGTGGCAAAGTAATTGTAGTTCAACCGAAAAAGCTGCCTTTCTTTAAGGTGGGCAAAGAACTTCGTGAAGCTGTTGATCAATTAAAACCCTGAGTGGAGAAACAAATGGCGCTTTCCGTTATCGATTTATATCGAGACGTGCTGGCCAAAACCAACTGTCGCGATTGTGGTTTTCCAACCTGTCTTGCCTTTGCCGGAAAGGTTGTATCAGAAAAGCATCCTCTTCGGAACTGTCCCCATATCGCCCCTGACCTCTTGGCTCGCTGTGAGATCGAACTGGCCGAACAGTATGCGCAGGGGAAATGGTTACGACGAGATATGGCTGAAGATGCCTTGCAATGGGCGAAGAGTCGAGCTGCATCACTCGCTATCGAGGACCTTCCTGCTCGAATTGGCGGTGAACTTATTCAGATTGGAACAGAAACAGCACTCAGACTTCCATATTTTAACGGGTATCTTCACATTCTTGCAACTTCAATAACCAGGCCTGATGGCGAAGAATTGACCAGATACGAACAAGTATTCATCCTCAACCATCTGGCCCAAGGCGGTAGCAGGCAACCGAGCGGTAAATGGAAGGGTTTTATCGAGTTTCCAAACACCGTCTCAAAAGTGGTCACAATGAAGAAGGTAGTGGAAGATCCGCTGATTGAGAGATTCTCTGGCAAAAAGGAAGAACTACGCGAGCGAGCTCTGACTCTTGGCGCTTTACCAATGTCAGCAAATGAAGGCTCGGCTGATGTTGCAGTTGTTTTTACCCCTCTCCCAAGAATTCCAGTAGCCCTGTTGTTTTGGGATGCAATTCCCAGTGATGACTTTCAGTCTCAGGCGAAGCTGATGTTTGATGAGACGGTGCTCGAACATCTTGATATCGAGTCAATCGTCTTTCTGAGTGAACGGCTGAAACAATTGCTGTGCGAGTAATACTTGACTATTAAATTGTAGAAATCCACACCCGATCTGACACATTTCGTTTTCAAGTCTAAACCTATTCGGATAGTTGTATACTAAAGATTCATGGACAAGGTTAAATCTGAAGTTTTCTTTTTGTTGTTAGGTTTTTTAGGATTTTTTTCCCGATACAGAGAAGTATAAGTATAGCAAAAGTACTTGGTTGTTTAAATTTGGTATGGCTGGATCAATCTTCCTTCCTTTAATAAACGGGCATTCAAGCCCCCTTCCTTTTTTTGTCAAGGCAGGAGGTTTGAAAATTGGAGGCAGGGGTCCTGGAATTTGTAACTGACTATAATTAAATATAAAATATGACCTCCAATCTTTCCCTCAAAATCGACACCCTTCTCCCAAGGCGTGTGACCCTAAAAACAGGGGTTGTCGCAAATTACCGTTATTAAATGAAATTAACTAGTTACCTAAAACAGCGATTTCGTCTTACCCCTACCTAATTCGTTTAAAACGTCTAATAATGGTCTAATCGAGAACAGTGAAATCATTTGATGAATTACAATCACACAAACGAGATAGAAACCGAATAAACTTATTCGGTTTGCAGTGCGTTAGAATTCAACCAGATTAACATATGATATTTACAAATTAGCATTTTAATGCATCAATTGCTAATGATGCATTCACATGCAAACCATACAAGAAAGCATTCTTCAAAACTTCTTGCCTAGAGAGTTTTCTCTTTTTTGACTGCAACCGAAGCTCCATGATATCATTTTTACACCTAGTTGTTACCATTTCCAAAGCAGTAATTACATCATCTACATTTGGAACTTGGTTCCAATTTGGTTTATTAACACAATAGAAAGATAAATCTATACCTGATTTGGTGGATTCGGCAGGTGAGCCTCCAGTTTTAAAGATTTGAAACAGCTCTTCGTCATTAAACAACAAATATCCTGGTTCTCCAGCTAACAACTGATGTTCTTGTACAATCAATAACCCCTTCCTCTTTAGTGCTGAATGTATAAATCCCAAACATGTCACGATATCTTTGACGTCTATTTCATGTAAGACATTGGACATCAATACAATATCAAATTTTCTATCTTTTATGTTTTCGACATTATCCGTTACATACAATCTTTTTTGTTTCGTCTCTTTGGCCAATTTTTCGAGTTTTGCGAAATTTTCTTTCTCAGGTTCATATGCCACATATTCTAATTTCTTAAAGTGATGCCCCAGAGACTCAAAAATGGCAAACATGTTCCTTCCAACACCTGCTCCATAATCTAAAATCCTCAGCTTCTTGCCAATTTTGGATGCTAAACAAGAGGTGATTTGCAATCTTTGTGAATCTCCTTTGGGCGCTTCCCCCTGAACGGTGTAGTCGTCTAAGCACTCCTTCAAAAATCTTGAAAACTGAGGATCATTTTGAGTTTCTAGCAAATCGATAGTGATCGATTTTAATAAGTTATCACCGACCAGGTCTAAGTACGATAATCTTCGATTAGAAGGATTTTTTCCTAGATATTGATTACCTCCTCTGTATTTACTTATTCTATAAATTTCATAATCATCTAGAATAGACAAAAGAATCGGAGAATGTGTGGCACATATGAACTGCCCAGGCGGCCCATAGTCTGGAAAAACTATCCTTTGCAATCTTTGTATATATTTTTCTAGTAACGAAGGGTGTAAGTGAGTTTCTGGCGAGTCAACAATAAGATTTATAGTTGCATGGGGATATACTTCTCTGTAGACCTCTAACCGTGCCAACATATAGGCATATTTTTTATTCCCTTCAGACAAATCTTTTTCAAAAAATGCTTTTTTACCATAACCAAATCGAAGTATATCAGACGATGAATCGCTTATTATGTTAATATCGATTAACTCTGATAATTTCTGGATAATTTTATCATCATATTTTCTTTTCAATTCGGGAATTGCTACCGAACTAGGCTCTAATCTTACATTATTATAACCAACAGAAAACCATTTGATATTTTTGTGATCACCTTGCTTATAGTAAGTGTACTTTTCACCGAGATTAAAACTTTTCCCATCTGTAAAAGAACATTGTATTGATACATTGTATTTTTTGTGCACCTCCTCAGAGTAGGCTTGTCGTCCGGCGAATATCAACCCACCTGTAGAGGGTGGAATACCAAATATAAGCCCTATAGCATTTAGGATAGAAGACTTACCAGCGCCATTTTCCCCTACGAATAGACATTTACTAGACATATCATTAAGTTCTACTTCTCTGGCCCCTTTATAATTTCTAATCTTCAAGGAATCTATTATCATCTGAAATCCTAATGAATTTGATTTGCTACACCTTCACTTGATTGTTTCTTTCTAAATGACTAAACACGACAACAATAACGCGGTTTCTCATCGAATGAAATTTTCATTTTGGCCCTTCAAGTAAGTTATTACTACTCGACAACTCCCACCCTTCTTGCAACCTATAAAGAACACGAGCACCACCCTTTTTAGTTGGTTCTTCCATGAAATCAAACAATTCAGCAGCAAGTATTATTTCTTTTAGCGATTTATACCCATACTTCTTTTTGATATTCGCCAATTCCTCAGGTTGTTGAGTTTGTAGCACTTGACCAGCAGTATTCAAATAGGCCCACCCATCACTCCTTGCTGCTTTTTCTGCAATCTGTCCCAACCAAACAACTAGCCGGGTTTGTCGTAATTCAGTCAGTTTCACCTCACCCAACCAGGTATCTGACGTCAGATATTTAACTACCCGCTTACGCAGTTCATCAAAGGATTTTAATGTCGATTTGATATGTTCAATTTCTCTGGTTAGCTTTTCATGTTGGTTATCAAGATATATTTCTATCTCATGGCAACTCTCAATTGAGGCAAGACTAAAACGTGGCAAAAGGTGGTGAATGAGATCATTGCGTTCAGCTACTATTGCTGCGAGTTCCTTCTTCCTTTTATCGTAATACACCTCATCACAATCAACCTTGAACTGAAATGACATATGTACCTTACTCTCATCTGGGGCTTCAGTTTCGATCATTTCTCCATGAGCATTTTCCATGAAGTCACCAACCAGTTGCCCCATCGTTTTCCTGCTCACGCTATCTTTACGACACTTCAGGTTCTTTTCCAGTGTATTTACATCTCCATGAATGTGGCCATGGGCTATCATGTACTTTAGTATTTGCTCCATGTGTTGAAACATGAGCATGTTACGACCAATTTTACGATGGACCTCGTCTTTGGCGCTTTGGTGAGATTTTTCTAAGGACATGCAGCAATGTTCACTTGTCGGTTGTTAAATCATTGATAAATGCATCAACTTTTTCTTTAGTTCTATCATCTAACGATTCATACTTCTTAGCAAATTTATTGGTTTTCTTTGAAAATCCGGTGATCTTTGAAACAACCAAATCACCTTCAGTTGTATTCAAAATTATACTTTTATAGTTATTCATAGTATCACTTACAAAATCTAAGCTATAGTCGACTAATGTCATTTCATCTGAGATAAAATTGAACCTCTTTGACTCAATGATATCCAAGAATTTTAGCTGTATAAACATACCATTATCAAACAGGATCTCAATCAGCTTCATACATTCATTCAACGCAAGTAATATTGTGGCTTGGACAGAGGTTGCGATATCTGTTTGATCAAACTCATACAACCCATCTTGCAAAGGAAAGAGTTGAGATGTCGGATGCACATATTTACATAAATATCTATAGTAGCCTTGTAAATTTGTAACCGATTTTGCCAAGTCAATATTTTCCTCACTCAAATATTTACGTTGCTCTTCAGGAAGTGTCGCGAAATTCTCTGCCACAAATTTTGTAATATTAAATTGCTGATATGCTGTTGGACTGAAGTCTTTAATATTCGAATATTTCTCTTCAAGGATAGTATATTTTTCACTTAATATTTTGGATAACGTTTTAATAGCTTTTTGGGGCCAGACTGAGATGGATAAGGCAAAATTATGTAACTCTTTACAGGAAACATAACTATCCACACTGAACTTCTTAAACTCTTTACGAATAATATTATGTGCGGAGGTAATTACCCACTGGTTTGATATTGCATTTATTGTTATTTCAACCACTTGACGCGCTACACAACATGCGGTAGAAATATCGTTGTAATTATTCATCAAACTTCTATATCTATCAGATAACAAATTGAATGTGTTGCATATATATGAATATATATATTGGTCAACTTCGTTCCAAAGTATAGAATTTGCAAGCAGAGTTGTTTTTTTGGCCAACACCTCTTCTAGAAAATAATTATCATCTACATGTACTACCAAAAAAGGATTACAACTCTTACTACATTTATCAATCAACTTTGAAGAGAAACTATTTTTCTTTTCGTTATCCCATCCTAGAACAGAAGCAACTTTCTCTTCTTGTAATATTCTATTAATAATTTTCGAATAAGTTGCTTTAAGTTTACTATCAAATACTAAAGAGTAAGACTTAGGGACCAACTTAAGCTCAAGGAGAGTTTTCGGGTTATCAACTTTTTTTATAGACGGAATTTCAACATTTCCAATTAACCCGTGGCATCTTTTGAACTTCTTCCCAGACCCACATGGACACTGTGCGTTTCTCGGTATTTTTTTCATTATTTTCAAATAATTAAGAGGGAAGGCCAAGCCTCAACAAACTTTAATTCAGCAGTTATTCAATCGTCATTTTCCGAATCAGTATAGTTCTTTTACCATACAATATCATTAACGTTTTGATTTTGTACACAAAAAGAGATTTCAGTCAAAGCTCCCACTAGATCATTTATTTCTTGCATCAGTCATTTTCACACCACACATACAGATATAATCCAATAAGCAACATTCACAGCACACTCATTTCGTCAGAAATGCCGAGGGTGCCTACGAATCTTGCTCTAGCTCAGTGCAGTCGTTAGTACTGCCATCAGCTTCAACCCCATAGAAGCAGATGAGATCAAAAAAATAAAATCTACTCAGGAATTATCCTCAGCACCGTTCCCATCGAGTGCTGTTGCCTGAGAGATGCCTAACCAGTAGGCTGCAAAGTTGCTGGTGAGAGTGGCTGAGATCGAGCTTTGGAACCGTATCTGTTCATTGAAAAGTGGTTAATCGGAGAAAATGCATACTGGCAGATATTGAACGGCCAATCGTATGCTATGTCTAGCCTCCTAGACATTTTCAAATGATATTGTGGGTATAATCATTTATAAGTGTGCATTTTTCATTGAAGAACGGTGACATACGCTAAATAGCTGGAGCAAGAAACCGAGGGAAGACTCATATAAATACCCACTGTGGGTTAAATGCCATGGGGAGCAAGATGTTTCTATGAGTTGGCTGCGTCCTGCAAGAGCACACTGACAGGTTCAAATTAACGGTTCCAATACTTGATCTTAGAGATAGATCAATATGAGTTTAAAATTCACCATGAACGTGCAGTATACCCGGATGCGAGAAAATTGCCTGTCCGGAAGTAACCGGGGACTTGTTTCGGTGACGAATACATTTTATCCGGGGTGGTTAACGAAACGAGTCTCTGGTGAAACCGTTTGGGAAGTTTTACTAGAGCTTGTGAGATGAAAAATTGCTCCTCCTACCTGTGTGGTGGGAGGAGCATTTTACTATAAAATTAAACAATGAAGATTTGCCTATGCACTGATTGAAATTGTATTTTTAAAATATGGTATCTAGAGGCTCTTCAAAACATAGATTATCTATAGGAATGTTTGAATTTAGGTTTACCAGTTCTTCTGGAGCCACTAAGAACTCAATCATTGTCTTTTTTAGGTAAGATAAATTTCCTCCACACCCGTGAATCTTATTTATCGTTTGAGTGATATCTCTATCAAAAACATGGATAGAATCAATTGTCTGACACTCTTTCTCAACTCCAGAAAAATCAGTCCTTGTACTGTTTCTGGCTAAAACATCTACGTCAATTGTAGAATCAGCTTTTCCAGGAACATAATATATTTCACTTCTATATGGAGCTAAAGCCTTATCTATAAATTTGAACGACTGTTCAAAATTACTTCGATGTCTTAAAGCAAACACCTTATCTATACAATTTGTTTTAAATTTTCCTTTTCGAAAGTCACCATTATTATCAAAATATATTTCGTACAAAATTCCATTCAAAACATGATTTTCATCGTCATTATTGTACTTAGCCAGCCTGCTATCTAAATTATCCATAAAGTCAGTAGCATTGTAAGCATAACCTGAAGCTTGCAAAATATTGCGACCAATAATAAATTGTTGATTTTTATTTAACAACTGTGGAGCAATCAACTTGAATCTTGACATTGCAGGATTTTGCTTATCCCAATTACATGATCTCAAATCTGATATTATTTGATCAATATCAGTGCCTTTCGACACAAACATTCTGTCTTTAACTACAGATTCATCGTAAGGTATGGAAACTGAATATATCATTTGACCTGTGTTAAAATAGAAATCTCCAACCAACGACGTATGTTCCCAACTAGTCTGAGTTCCATCCGAAAGATTATATACAGTCCTTCGAGTTTTTTTAAATAGCTCTTCTACCGAAAGAAATTCTCTTCCTATATATTTTAGAAGTACTCCAGTATATAAGCTGTGGCCTTCTATTCCTGAATCTTTTGCGCCTTCCCCAGGAGATGTTGAAAAAGCAATGATTGTTCCTTCAGGAGCATTAACTTGGGTAAATGAACTAGCTACTCCTCTTGAAAAACTTCTTCTACAAGCGTCAATAATAATTATATTTATTTTAGTCGTCGCTTTTCTTATTATTTCAGTTAGCTCAGCTAACCTGATACAAGTTCTTTCACATGAATGTTTAGTTGGATGTTCGATAGGACACTCAATAGATGCCAAATAATTTTCTCCATCAAACTGAAATCCATGACCGGCAAAATAAAAAATAGACGCATCAAAATTTGGCAATTGTGATTCAAATTCTGTCAACAAATCTCCATAGTCACTTGAAACACAATTTTCTTTATAAATGACCTTATAGTGTAATTTTCTAAAAGTCTCAGAGATTTCAAATGCATCGTTTACTGCATTATTTAGTTTGGACCTACCTGGATAATTGTTGTTACCTATTACTAATGCTAATGTTTTCATTGATCTCAAGCTATTTTAACATTTATACAGATATCGACTACATTCGCTGATATCCTGCAAACCATTCCTATCTCAAGGTGATGACATTGATTTAAACAAAACTCATCCATTCAGTATTGTATCCTTTCTTCAGCGACTTTATGTCAATAAAAAAACGAACGATTTAATAAACTTGTTTTCGAGGCCTTATTTGCTTACTATCACTGCTCATCCATTCATTGTTTGATGCCTCTCGTATTTTTCTTAGATGAATACCACGATACTTTTTACTTGAATTGTTTTTAATATAATCAACCAAATCTTTAATCGGTAGCCGCTGAGTGTCTATTTTTGTTGGATTCTCATAAGGAATATCTGGGTATTTTTTGCTTTGCAGTAAACTCGAGATATCTATCAATTTTACTTGGTCTGATGTTTCAATTTGTGGTTGATATGTCTCTCTTTTGTTACCTATATAAGTCGTTAATTTTTTGAATGATTCATCATTCCAAGCATGTTGCTTTTCTGATGGCCATTTAAAATGATCAGACATAGCATCCTCCCAAGCCTCATCGGACCAAGATGTGAACCTAGGACGACCTACAAAAGTAAACGAGTCGTTTTTAGGTTTTATTTTGTTTCGATCCCAAGTGGCCTTACCAGCAACTTTAAAAATCAGGTCACAATAAATGGCATTACTTGTTGAAAGTCCGTCTTCAATACGCTTAGCTGTCAGAAAGAAAAAGTAGTCACCGATATCTACTGGATTAGCTTTGCCATTCAAGTTCTTTGTTTTGCAAAAAGAATATATCATTGGGTTAGACCAGATATACGGTCATTGGTTTCCAGAAAATGAATCATGGTAAACAATATCTTTACCGTCATGAAATTGCGTAGAAAGACGGAATTTGTGTACAATAAAATAACCTCTCACAGCCTACCCCTTCACCTGCTCAACCATACAAGTTTATTGACAAATAACGAACCTTATTATCTACAGCCAATAAAATAGGTTCGACTTTAGGACAACCCGCCTAGCTTAACAAAAAAACGGCCGTTTTTTGCTACAACGTGTCCATACAAAACTCCATGACCTTTTCTTTGAAAGATTAAATACATAAAAGCAATCAGAGACTTTTATGTCAATCAGTAAATATCGAGGAGGCTTTGGGTCCTCTAGTGGTTGGGTATGGTAGCGTAAGCATATCTCGGCACAAGGTTGGAGCTCAGGTTAGCATTGCCAATGACAAATGGCTGATAAACTATTCAGACCAAAATTTCTTACTGGGTAACTCAGATCTGTCAGTGAGAAATGATTAGAAATGGAGCAACCGCAAACCAGAGATATCCAAAGATAATCTACAGTGGAGGTGTAAGATAATATTCAAACATGATAATAAAAAATGTCAGATCTAATCTCGATTTCTACAATTAAATGTTCGAACCTGTGAATCTTTTTTTCGGGTCAGGCATTGAGACCGCTGCCTTCACAACCGGCAACTCCTGCCAATTTGTTGTATAAGCTGGTGACTTCCGAGTCTGTTGCATTGACCACGGTTTATCCGTGTCCTCGGTCATTCCATATTGAATAGTACTCCGCCCCCATTTGTCGTTAATCTTATCCAATGCCGCCATGAGGGGCTTGTCTTCTTTCACTGGAATAGCCGGCGAAAATAAATCCTGCTGCTTATATCCCTGTTTGACGATACCGGCAAGCATGATACCCGCTTTTCGATAACGATAACTAGGTCGGTATATAGATTTGAGACATCGTAACGCCGCTTCGATGAGATCCGGCGTGGATGACGTTGGTCTTCGTAGACTGATTGTCAGATTGTTCGAATAGTTCGATTGCTCGTCAAAGGGTCCGGTGGTGATATACAAATTAATTGTATCTGCTTCGACTGCTTGTTTTCGGAGTTTCTCGGCTGCCATTGAGACAAAACTGATGACCGCTTCTCGAAGATTCTCGATATCCGCAATCGGATGTCCAAAGCTTCGAGATGTGATAATTGACTTGGGACATGGCGGGGCCTTCTCAAGTGAGATGCAGGGGATCTCGTTCAGTTCCATCACAGTTCGGGCACCGACAACGGTCAACTGCTTCCTTATCCACGATTCATCGGCACTTTTAAGATCAAGTGCGGTGTAAATACCTCGTCCTATCAGCTTTTCAGCATGCTTTCGACCAATTCCCCAAATATCACCGACTTCCGTCTCCTGTAAAACCTGGTCGATTTGACTGTTCTCAACGAGGTCAAAGACACCTTGATACTGTGGATGCTTCTTCGCGATCCTATTAGCGATCTTTGCCAGCGTTTTTGTCGTGGCAATACCGATGGAAACTGGAATACCAACGAGTTTTCTCACTCTCTCTCGAAGTTCGGCAACATATTCAAGCCGGTTCCAGATTTTATTCATCGGGAGCGTCAGGAACGCCTCATCTATCGAATACACCTCCACATTACATTCCATCTGTCGAATCACATCCATGACTCGGTGCGAAAGATCTCCATATAATGCGTAGTTCGATGAAAAAACATGCACACCATGCTTTGCGATCAAGTGTTTCATTTTGAATAATGGAGCACCCATGGAAATTCCGAGAGCCTTTGCCTCATTGGAACGAGCGACTATACATCCATCATTATTCGAAAGGATTACAACGGGCTTTCCAATCAGGTCCGGCCGGAACAACCTTTCGCAGGAAGCGTAAAAGTTATTACAGTCAATAAGAGCGAAAACTCTCTTTATCTTGGGAGGCATTAAAATTGATGGATGACGCTGGTGACGACACCCCAGATGCTGAAATCGGTTTCTTCAGTGATCACGACAGGAGAGTAGTCGGGATTTGCCGGAACCAGTTTACAGGAGGTTGGATTTCGTTCAAGCCTTTTTACGGTTAGTTCGCCATTAACGATGGCAATAACAATTTTACCGCTCGTCGCTTCAAGAGACCTGTCTACCACCAGGATATCGTCATGATTGATACCTGCATCTTTCATGGAATCGCCGGCAACCCTCACAAAAAACGTGGCTACCGGATGTTGAATGAGCAATTCGTTCAAATCAAGTTTTCGATCAATATGATCTTCGGCTGGGGAAGGAAAACCAGCTGAAACACCGCTTGTGAAAAGCGGACGAACGTCCATGGTTTTTTGATCGACTTCTAAAACGGTGGCAGATGAGGCGTCTGTTTTCATGTCGGGAACATTATCATAAAACCCTGAAAAGATATTGTGAGAAATCTTCTCGTTGCCATTAATCTGTCAGTTCACCGGTCATTTTGCTCTAGCCGGTATCGTCCTCCCACTCCCTTCTTCGCCCACCTCGACACGTCATTTCCCTACTTTTCAGAGAGATATTATCACTAAAGATGCCCATGACCAGGGCATGGCCACCAACCCGCTGAATCACTAAGCATCACGCATCTATCCCCCGTGGATCCGGATACTTTTTGATTTTTGTATATATATTTGTATAGCATAATATACATACAAACCTATATCGTTTCCCGTAATGCTTTCAAAAGCTTTTCTCCCGTTGTACTCGTCCCCAACACTATCAAGGCACGAATTGCAGCAGTTTCACTGATGTGCCGGTGACTCTCCTTGTTCATAGTCGCGGTAATCTCTTTAAGCCTGGCAATGTCATCATCATAAAGTCGGTATGCCTTCAACGATGGTTTTTTTCTTAAAGGCACCAAATCGAGACGTTCTGTGGAATCAATTTTTGACTCAGTTGCTTGAGCCAGCTTGGATTGTCCTGTGATTTTTTTAGTTGCCATATCTCAGAATCTCCTCGGTAAGTTCTTTGAAATCTTCGGCACCGCAAGATCTTGGGTCAAAAACCATCACAGGTTCATTGTTCATTTGCGCTTGGTTAATGGCTTCATTTCTACGGATCACGGTTTTTAAAAGATTCTTCCTGTATGGTTCCAATTGTTCTTCGACAAATACATTGGAGAGCTTGTTGCGGGCGTCACGGGCATTTCTCAAAATCATATATTTAAAGTCGCTCGATTCTTTCACATCCTCGATCGACTTGAAAAGGTCGGCAATACCATCCAAGGAATAACGTCCGTAAATAGTCGGGATTAAAATCATGTCGGAGGTATAGATGGCATTGATCGTGAGTACGTTAACCGTTGGTGGACAGTCGATGATGATGAAATCGAGATCCTTTTCGATTTTTTTCAAATGATTATGGAGAAGCTTTTCCCTGTGGATTTTCATTGTGATCTGTTCGGCGGTAATGGCCAGATGGATATTGGAAGGGATAATAAAAAGATTTTCAACTGGCTCTTCATTTTCACCGATCACCGCTTGACGAATGACATTGTCAATTTTACACGATTTGCTCGACAGCAGCTCACCCACTGTTTGATTTCTGGGAATGTCGGTGCAGAAGATCACAGAGCTGTGCGCCTGGGGATCCATATCGATGAGAAGGGTCTTCTTTCCTGATATCGCCAGACAATATGCCATGTTTGTGGAAATCGTTGATTTCCCGGCACCACCTTTCTGGTTGAGTATTATTATTTTCATCGTGTTTTCCTGTAGTAAAGAACAAGATGTATATATTTTTCGTGATCTATTTATACAACTAAATAGTTATATAATAAAGTAAATAAATATTCATACCTTTGTATAGCACAAAAGATATAAT